>PBRM01000268.1 GCA_002725915.1 Gemmatimonadota bacterium | reverse complement strand
CGGGTTACCGCCGATCTTAGCGCCTTTGGGGGCCCTGCCAACCTGGCCCTGACCGCGGTAGGCGACGGCGGGTACACCCTCGACGCGCAGGTTGTGGCCGAGACCATGGGTGCGCACTCGGTGATCGTCAGAATCGAGCAGGAGTCGGGGGAGCGCACGGAAGTCCTACAATTCGCCCACTTTATCACCGTGTTACCGGCCTCCGACGTGCTGATTTTCGACGATGCGACGGCCCTCGGCTGGACGTTGGCACACAGTTCCTTGGTGACGCCCGATACAGCGGTGAGGGATCGGGTCTATGTCGGCGATACGGCGATTGCCCTGAGGGCCTCGCCCACGCGGCTGGCCGGGTGGAATATTGAATTCTTAGTGGATCACCCCTTTGTTTCCGACGGCTATCGGAGCTTGCGTTTCGCCTTCCACCCCGGCGATGCCCAGGTGCCAGACAACGGCTCGTTCCTGGTGCGGGTGAACCGGCGCTCCCTGGGCAACCGCGAACCGACGGGGCTCTATAACTTAAATTACGAATTCGGCAAGCCGGCCAATCTGCTGGGGGGCGGCGGTGACAGTGGCGTGCCGGGATTTGAGGTGGATTTTCAGAAGCCCGAATGGCAAGTGGTGGACATCCCGCTAGACATTCTGCACCCAACTGGAACTATCGAACTGATTCGATTCTCCGGCAATCTGGCGGGCACTTTCTACCTCGATGATATCCGCTTGATCATGGCCGCCGAAAGCCTGACGGCCGTAGAGGCGGAAGAGCTGGATGAGCGACCCGGAAACTTCGTCGTGGAACAGAACCGGCCCAATCCGTTCAACAGCGATACGGTTATTCGCTATGAATTGCCCCGGGCGGCGGTGGTCGATCTGTCGGTGTACAATCTGGTGGGTCAGCAGGTGGCGCAGCTGGTGCAGCGGTCCCGAGAAGCTGGGAGCCATGCCGTGCGCTGGGATGGGCGCGATGACCAGGGACAGCCATTGGCCGGCGGCGTGTACCTGTACCGGTTGCGCGCCGGCGGCCAGATGCAGGTGCGCAAATTGCTGTTGCTCAAATAGCGAGCTACCCCCAAGTCGGATCTTGCGTTTCGACAGCTGCGGCGAATTTGGAGATCGTCCACGGGCGCCCGCATCACCAGAGATCAGCGTTGCTCACCTTCGAGCTCTTCCCTGGCGGTTCGGATCTTTTGCTGTAACTGCCCATCGACAGATCTATCCGCCGGAATACTCTCCCAGATCTCCAGCGCCCGACGCACCTCTCCCTTCTGGGCACGCACATCACCAAGAAGGTCGCGGACACCCAGGAGGGTGGGGTCGAGTTCGAGCGCCCTGTGTACGGTGATCTCCGCCTGTGCCAACTGGTCGAGGTCCAGATAGCTTTTCCCGAGGTTTGCGTAGAAACTTGCGGTCTCGGGTTCCATTCGCACGGCGGTCTCGAACGACTGCAACGCCTTTTCCAGTTTTCCTCTCTTCTGATACAGCAGCCCCAGATTGTTGTGCGACACGGCCAATGTCGAGTCTGTTGCTACTGCCTTCAGATAGGACTCCAGCGCGCGCTGCTCCTCGTTCCGGCGCTGGTAGAGAATGCCCATGCCCTGATGGGCGTGACCGTAGCTCGGCTCCAGCTCGAGGGCGCGCAGGAATTGCGCCCGTGCCTGTCGGTACCGGCCGAAGCGGGCGTAGTTGACCCCCAGGTTGTAGTGGGCAGGTGCGTGGTGCGGGTTCTGGCGTACGGCATCCAGGTGGGGGCGCAACTGCTCTGCCTGCCGTTCCAACTCCGACGATTTCTCCAGCATGCGCTGGGCAGCAGCGGACTCGCCCAGTCGCCAGAGCGCCTGGCTCAACCCGATGAACGGTTTGGGATCATAGGGCGAAACGCGGGCCGCCTGCTCCAGAGCCAATCGAGCGCTGTCCGATTCGCCAGCCTGGAGATAGCACATGCCCAGTTGCGTCTGTGCCGGGCCGTACTCCGGCGCCTCGTGCGAGATCGTCGAGTACATCTCGACAGCTTCCGTGTCGCCTTCTCGCTGGAGGATCTTGCCCAGTGCGAAACGCGCTTCTGATGACTCTGGGGCCACTTCGAGCACAGAGCGCAGCAGCGCCAGAGACCTCGGGGCGTCTCCCCTGACATCGTACAGCATCTTTCCCAATGCGATGCGTGGCGCAGCGTAGTCCGGGGCCAGCTCGGTAGCCCTGTGGAAGGCCGTCTCCGCATCGCCATAGCGGCTCTGCGCGTGCAGGGCCGCACCCAGCACATAGTGGTACTGGGGGTTCTCCGGCTCCAATTCCAGAGCGAATCTGAATGCCGCCTCCGCATCGCCATAGAGGCCTCGCCGATGGTATCCGAGCCCGTCCTCATGGGCGGTGCGGTCGTCAGTGTATCGAGCAGGGGCGGAGCTCCGAGGCGTTGTGTCTGTACAGGCGTAGAGTCTCATCAGTACTATGAAGACGAGCAGCACCGGTGTCGACTTCAGATCAAGGCTCCTCTCTTATGGTCAGCTGGCTATTCACGGACACCTCCTCGAGGATCTGTAGAGCGCCGTTGGGCCATCGTACCTCGATCTGGACCTCCCCAGCCTGGCCCAACCCGAAGTGCACGCGCGAATCGCTCTGAGATTGGAAGCTCGATCCACTGTTGACTTCGCGCAATTGATCGGCCATCTCGTCGGAGACCACTCTGACGCGCGCTCCGATACCATCGCGGCTGCTGGCCGTGCCCTGTAACTTGATCATCAGCCAGTTTCCAACATGGCCACCGTCATTGCGGAGAAGGGTGGGGGTATCGTCCAGATTGGCTACGACGACGTCCAGGTCTCCGTCGTTGTCGTAGTCGCCATACGCCGCACCACGGCTCACCTTCTCGACTGTTAACCCCGGACCCGCGGCTCGTGAGACATCCTCGAATCGGCCTCTTCCGGTGTTGCGAAACAGCAGGTTCCGCTGTCTGTAACCCAAGTCCACACCCGCGCGGTCTATGGCCGGCATGAGGTGGCCATTGGCCACGAAGACATCCTGATTACCGTCATTGTCGAAATCGAAGAAGAAGGTGCCCCATCCCATGAACGGACGACTGGGTCCCGCCATGCCCACTGCCCCGGTAACGTCGGCGAAAATGTCGTCACCGTCATTCCGATACAGCGTGTTGTGGTCTTGAGAGAAATTGGTCACGAAGATGTCCAGATCTCCGTCGTTGTCGTAGTCGCCGAGTGCGACTCCCATGCCCGCCTGCGGCCTGCCAGTGCCGCTGTACGCGGTGCCCGAAAGCAGAGCGACATCGACAAACCGACCCGATCCCTCGTTGCGAAAAAGACTGTTCGGATGCCCGTCGTTAGCCACATACAGGTCCAGGTCGCTGTCGTCGTCCAGATCTCCCCAGGCCACTCCCATGCCATAGTGCGAGCGTCCCCTGATGCCTGCCATGTCGCTGACATCCGTGAACCTGCCGTCTCCGCCGTTGTGGTACAGAACATCCGGTGTAGCTTCGAATCCAGCCGGGCCACAGGCGGCGGGAATCCCGTTGTAAACACACCACCTGTCGTAATACGGCGGCCCGTGGAGCCGAAAGTCGATGTAGTTGGCCACGTAGAGATCGACATGGCCGTCGCCGTCGTAGTCGCCAAAGGAACTGCCGACGCCCCAGCTGTCGTCTCCAACGCCCGCAACATCAGTCACATCGACGAAGCTGCCATTCCCCTCATTTCGGTAGAGGGTGTTGGCACCCCACCGAGTGACATAGAGATCCGGATCCCCGTCGTTGTCATAGTCCGCCACTGTACATCCCATGCTCCAGGCGCTCACTCCCCCCACTCCGGCTTGCGAGGTCACATCCTCGAACAAGCCGTCACCGTCATTGTGATAGAGCGCGTTTCCTTCCAGTGCCCGGGATGGCTCGGTGTCTTCAAGCGGAGCGCCGTTCGTGAAGAAGATGTCGAGACTGCCATCCATGTCGTAGTCCCAGAGACCCACACCGGCGGACTGAGTCTCGATGACATATCTCTTCTCAGGGCTTCCCGTTGCGTTGCGGAAGGTAACCCCGGCCCGACGAGTCTCATCCACGAACTGGGGTGTACTAGCGGCGCGCACTGCCGACTGCTGGTGGGCCCCCTCCTGCAGTACCAGGCAGAGGGGCAAAGGCACCAGAGATAGCGTGGTCAGTGGGCGGAGGCAGACGCTAATCCATCGGCCAACGGGTCGGGCCACAGGCCAGATGAGGCCACGGCCGAAGCCAGGCCGGCCGAACCACCTGTAAGGAATTGCCAGCACGGAGGTCCTGTTTTTAACGGCGATTAATCAGCGACGGAGACGGCCCGCCTGTTCGTCGCGGTCGGGTGACGATGGGACAGGAAACAGGATCGGCTTGGTCGGATTGGACCGCCACGGTGCCACAGTGGATGGCCACTTCTGCTGCTTCAGGTGAACTCATCGTGGAGGGGACCGCATGGAAAACCGGATCTGGTTGGGAACTCTATGCCTATGGGAGAATAGTGAGCAGAAATGGGCGTCGGCGCCAGTCCCACCTATGGCTTTGTGCCGGGTAGGATCGATGAGTACCTTCCGATCGCATTACACGACTACAACCTACAACAGGGTGTTGATGATGCAATTGAATCACGGTCGCTTCATGGAAGATGGGTTTCTCATTCTCCCCGGGTTCATCAGCACGGAGGAGCTGCACGAATTGCGTCTGGGTTTCGACGTGCTGGTGCAACGGACCCAGGATCAGTCTCGCAAGGACCGCACCCCGGACCAGCCGATCGGTGGCAGGTGGCAAGCTGATGCGCAGCCGCGCGTCAAGGTGGACGACGTGGTCACCGAGGAGACCGCGTACGTGGTGGAATACTATCTGGGTAAGCCGCTGGATGTGAGCACCGAGCTGTTGCGCGCCGAACGGGTTGGCCTGGGCGCTCTGGGGCTCATGGTGAGCGCCGTGTGGGACCGGGGCGCCACCGACTGGCACCGGGATTACTGTTCCAACACGCTGGCTCCCCTCGGCGGAGTGCAGCGGGACCTGGCAGTCAACGACTCTCCCTACGTGCAGTGGAACATCGCTCTCTACGACGACGACTTGTTCTGGGTAGTGCCGGGGAGTCACAAGAACCCCGACAGCGAGGAAATGAGGCGGCAGCTGTTGATGGACAACAGATTGGAGTTGCCCGACAGTTTCCAGGTGTCGCTGAAGGCCGGCGATGCCATCGTGTACGCCGCCTACATCCTGCACTGGGGCAGTCCCTATACTTCGCGCATGCGGCGAGTGATTCACATGGGATACTACGACTTCGACAAGATTTCATCCTTTGGCCATCAGCCCCACTATAACATGGACTTGGCCTTCACGCGAAACCTCTCGGCGGAAACGCGCGCCTATTTCGAGCAACAGGTAGCCTGGACCATCGAGTGCAGAGACTTGTACGAACGGATCTTCAGGACCGCGCTGGAGAGGGATGGAGATGCGTTCGCAAAGCAGTTGGCGGAGGCGCACCCGGAAGAATCCTGTCGCCTGGTCAGCGTCGCCCACATCTGCCGCATGGCCGAGAAGATCCAGAAGCTTTGTGGTTCGCAGGCTGACCAGCTGTCCCCAGAGCAGCGGGGCGCCGCCGAGGGAGGCCACAGTGAGGAACTCTGGTCGGACTTCAAACGCCGGTTCACACCCTCGGAAGCGGATGAACTGGGTCGCCGTTTCGCCGTCATGAGCGCGCGCATGAAGGGCGACCGGGATCGGTCGGACGCCTACTACACCGAGCTGCACCGCAAACTCAGCGGGTCGAACGAAGACGGGGTGCCCAACTTCGATACCCGTTCGCTGCGCACCCACTATCACGAGATGCCGAAGGATTTCACGATAGAGGATTTGGTTTCGAGCTGGTGATATCGACGCAGCAGATCCCAAGTCGCCCTCATCGCGGCCGGATAAAGGTAGTACTCGGGCAGATTGTCCCCTCGTAGTAAAGCGGCGATCTTGTAGGCGTCGAGGGGCTGCTCCCGCTTCGTTCGTGCCGCGAGGATCAAAGGCACCCATGTCCGGGTAAGGTCCGCCGACAATCTGCACGACAGTGTATCCCTGATTCCTCGATGCGTGGTGAGCATCTGAAAGACGTCCGGACAATGAATCCGGTGACACAGCCCCATTCACCACATATCCGCGAGTCAAGAAAACGGTGTACCGTCAGCATACTCGAAATGACGACGATTCTCGCTGACGCGCAACGGGTCGCGGCTCAGCAACTCATTGCTGCCCGCGTAGGCGTCGGCCTGGATCGTACACGACTGGCCGTACAGGCCGCCGCCTACGCGTCGGTACAGATACTACGGCATTCGTAGCGCCCCGGTTGCGGCGGCACGAAGCGCACGCGCCATCTGTCGTCGCCTCCCTGGAACCCCGGCACGCGACACGTCTGACCGTCCGGTGCGGTGATCTCGACGTCGAGTTCAATCTCGTTAAACGTCGGTGCGATTCACGCTGGATCGGTATGACCATCCCAGAACGACGTGTTGGGCAGCGCGAAGATTCGTGGAAATTAATCGGCTCCAATTAATTGCTGCGTAGTGTATCGCCCCGACTGTATCAAGTTCGGACTTCGACGACGGGCACTTCACAGGGGTAGAGTACCCGCCCGTTATCTCGCCCGATAGTCCGGCGAAAGACCCTCTTCTCCGCCGGCAGGACGTAGTAGGCGACGTGGGTAAATAGCTCGACCCCCGTCGGCATGGTCTCCCGGTGCTGACAACCGGCCCCTTTCTCGTCGTGATTGAGCATGGCCTTCCAGAAGACCTCGCCGTCGATGCCACCGTTGGCTTCCCCGTCGGCAAGGGTCTGCCGCATCACGCGCACCCGCCGTTGGTAATACTTGAACAGCGGATTGTCCGTGTCGCACAGGCGCGGCAGCTCCTCGTCTTCGACGCCACCGTAGGTGGAGGTCACCGGCTCGCCCTTGCTCGTGCGCACGGCGTATTGGTATTTGGACTTCTCGACCAGGGCGCCGTTGCCCTGCGAATCGCCGATGACGCAGTTGCACGGTCCCCAGTAGTCGTTGTAGCGAATGAGCATATCCACCGCCTCCTCGGTGGTGGTGCAATTATCCTGAACCAGGGAGAGAACCGGCGCCGGGAAAATCGCTTCCCCCCGGTCCTCTTCGAATTCGAACAAGGCGCCACCGCCGGTGGCCAGGCAGATACCAAAATCCGGATTCGATGCCGGGGGATCAGTGATCTGATGCGGTTCTTCCACGGGATTGGGCCATGAGACACCGAAGGGGTCGTCGGTATACCAGGCCATGATGTCGTCCCGCCCCAAGCCCAGCATCGGGCCGTTCGGGGTATTCGGGATATAGCATTCGGAGCAGTTGCGGACCGACCGCCGACCGCCGCCCAAGGCCAGTAAGAACATTTCTTCATAGTGTCTCTCGAGATGGACCTCGCGAATGTCTATGCCGGCTCCCTCGGCGTAGCCGCGGGGGTACTCGTCCACGTACTGGTCCATGCCCTCGAGTTCGGGAAAGGTCTTCAGGTCGGGAAAGGCATCCACCTTGCGGCGGTGGAGGTCAGTGGCGTAATCGAGCAGATCCTCCCGACTCCACCTTTCCAGATTGTCCAGGATCTCGCTCAGGTCCCCTCTGCCGGCGCCACAGATATTGGCTGCCTCAGTCGCTGCCGCCCGCCACTTCTCCGGGAGCGTCAACCGGCTGGGCTTCCAACTGCTGGCCACCCGCCTCCCCGCTTCCACGCCCTCTTCGTAGCCCTTACTAGCCGGTGCGATCTCTTTCATGATTCATTTCCTCTGCTATTGGCTGTTGCGGGGGAGACTGGTCAGCGCAATAGTAATAACTGGTGCCGGTGGACTGGGTCGTGAGGGTGCGCTGGCAATAGCTCCGAGCAGCCTCGCGGCCGTCGACGACGCTGCTTGACAGTCCCGAAGCGGCAGGCCTATTTTGCTGCCGCTGTTGCCTATCCTCCGACCGCCACCCCCAGACCCGACAACGTGCCCGTGCCGACATCAACCCCCAGGCAGACCTGCGCCCCGGGCCTTCGGGCTTTGATCGTGGGCGCCATCGGCGCCGTCGCCATCGGCGCCGGCGTGCCCTACTGCAACATGGTGCTCCACGGGTCGCGGATCGCCTCGTACTTCAACACCCCCGCTGCTATCATCCTGTTTTTCTTCCTCGTGTTGTTCTTCAACACGGGACTGGGTCTGGTGCGGCGCTCCTGGATGCTGAATCGGGCGGAGCTGGCTCTGATTTACATCATGTGGATCGTGGCCACGGCGATCCCCGAGTGG
>PBRM01000267.1 GCA_002725915.1 Gemmatimonadota bacterium | reverse complement strand
ATTGGTCGAGTAGCTGGTGCGCACCAGGGCGGCGCACATCTCCTCGGCGATGCCCTTCCAGCGGTTGCGCATGACTTCGAGCGTAATGGGATCGATGTTCACGAGGTTCTCTCCCCCTCGGCCCAGGCGGGCATGCTCTGATCCCGGGAGCGCCGCAGTTTCTTCAGGTCTTCGACCGGCGGCTGCTCGTACACCCCCAGGCGGCTGACGGGCGGCAACCCCACCGCGCCCAGCGTCGCCATCACTTTGGCCATTTTGAAGCCGGGCAGCATCCCGTCGATGATGGGGGCGAGCTGGGTCTGCGGATTTTCGCGCGCTTCCTTGGAGAGCACGGACCCGGCCAGGGTGCAGCCGGCGATGAGCACTTCGGCGCCGTCCTCCTCGACGCAGCGGCGCGCGGTTGCCAGGATGGTCTGGCGCGTCTTCTCCGGCGCGGTGCGGTCGACATACAGATCGTTGGCGTCGATGCCGAAGCTGCGCACCGAAACCAACCCCTGGGCAAGCTGGTATTGCTCCAGCAGCATTTTCTGGATCTGGCCGTTCTGGTCGTCGACGCTCAGCAGGGAGAAACGACGACCCATCATATGCGCCGTCAGGGCGGCGGCTTCGAGCGTGGCGGTAACCGGGATGGTGCACATCTGCCGGCACTCGTACAGGCCGATGTCGAGATTGCAGCTGATGAAGATGGCGTCGTAACCCTGGCGTTCGGCCTCGATGGCGCGGTCGATCGTCGGGCCGGTACAGCTGTGCTTGAAGAACAGCCACTGATTGTTGGTGAGTGGATAGCGCTCCCCGATATCGACCATGTCGAATTCGGTGCCTGGCGCGGCAACGGCCTCGAGATTCTCGCGACCGAAGAATTCGGTGCCGGCGAAGGGATTGATGACGCAGATGCGCATGTCGGTCTCCTGATTCAGCTAGTGCCGGACCTAGACCCCATCTCTATGACGAGCTGGCCAAAACGGTCCACTGTGGCCTGTTGGCCAGGCCACAGGACGGTGGTAGAGTCGAGTTGCTCGACGACGGCGGGGCCCTCGAGGCGAGTGTCCGCGCCTAGGGCCTGTCGTTGGAAGACGGCTGTCTCGTAAGACTGGCCGCGGAAAATGACAGAGCGGCTCGACGCGGGCGCAGGGGGGCCGGCAGCGGGGACTTCGGGCAGTTGTACTGCGCCCAGGTCAACTTCGACGGAAACCCAGATATTGACCAGCTCGACGGGCTGATCGCGGCGGGCAAAACCGTACTGACGGTCGTGGGTGGCGTGGAATGCGGCGGCGACGTCATCCAGGTCGAGCGGATCGACGACGATGTCGACGGGCAGGTCGTAGCCCTGGCCAAGATAGCGCATGCCGAGCTGCACCCTCGTCTGCAGCTTGTAGTCGACGGCGGCAAAGCTGAGACGGTCCCTGGCTTCCCGCTCCAACTCGGAGACGATGGGGAGCACGCGTTCGGGATTGAGGCGGTCGAGCCGCGAGACCACGGTGCGCACCCGATCCTCGCGCAAATCCGACATCAACAGACCCACCGCCGAGGTCACGCCGGGGGCGACGGGCACCAGCACTTCGTCCACCCCCAACTCTCGGGCCAATTCGGCGCCATGGAGAGGGCCGGCTCCTCCAAACGGACACAGGGTGAAGCCGCGAGGGTCGTAGCCGCGCTCCACGGTCAATTTCCGGATGGCGGAGGTCATGGTGGCGTTGACCACGCGCACCACGCCCTCAGCGGCTTGTTCGACCGCCAGCTTCAAGGGGGTGGCCAGACGGTCGCCAATGGCGCGTCGGGCAGCCTCCAGATCCAGTTGCATGCCGCCGCCCAGAAGCGTTGTCGGGGACAGGCGGCCGAGGACGAGGTTGGCGTCGGTGACGGTGGGTTCTTCCCCGCCCTGGCCGTAGCAGGCGGGGCCGGGATAAGCTCCAGCCGATTGCGGTCCGACCCGCAGGGCACCTCCGGCGTCAATCCAGCCGATACTGCCACCGCCGGCTCCGACCGTGTGGATGTCGAGCATGGGTACTTTGAGGGCGAGGCCGGCCATTTCGGCGTCGCGAGCGAAGGCGATCTTGCCCTGGTGAATGACGGCCACGTCAAAGCTGGTGCCGCCCATGTCGCAGGTGATGATATTTTCGCGGCTGTGTGCCGCGGCGATACAGCGCCCGGCCACCACGCCACCGGCCGGGCCCGAGAGAATGGTCTGCACCGAGTGGCGGGCGGCCGCCGCCGCCGACATGGCGCCGCCGTTGGATTTCATCACGAAGAGCGGGGCGGCAAATCCGGCTGCGGCCAGGCCCTCTTCGATGCGTTCGAGATAGCGCGCCATGACCGGCTGCACAAAAGCGCTCATGGCGCAGGTGCTGAAGCGTTCGTACTCGCCCTGCTCCTGCACCAGTTCGTGCGACAGGCAGATGGTCGCTTCCGGCATCGCCTTGGCCAGAATCCGTCCGACCTCCAATTCGTGGGTCGGATCTGCGTAGCTGTGGAGCAGGCCCACAGCCACGGCCTCGATACGCTGATCTTTGAGCTCGGCTGCGATGCTCTGCAGTTGGTCGCCGTCGACGGGGGTCTGCACGGTGCCGTCGTAGAGCATGCGCTCGCTTACTTCAAAGCGCCGGGAGCGAGGGATCAGGGGTTCGGCGCGGCGGCTGCGCAGGTCGTACATGTGGGGCCGGTCCTGGCGCTGGATGTGCAATACGTCGCGGAAACCGGCGGTGGTGATGAAGGCGGCCCTGGCGCCGCGGCGCTGCAGCACGGCATTGGTGGCCACTGTGGTGCCGTGTACCAGGAGTTCGATGGCTTGTCCAGAGGCGCCCGCTTTGTCGATGACCTCGGCGATACCGCGGACCAGAGCGCGGCCCGGATCGTCGGGGGTGCTGCCCACCTTGTGAAAAAAAAGATCGCCCGTGTCGACGTCGAAGAGGACGAGGTCGGTGAAGGTGCCGCCGGTGTCGATGGCAATGCGCACGGTCATGGATTCAGGCCCGGTTGGAGCCATAGGCGGCGCCGATGAGGGCCTCGGCGGCAAAGCGCCGCAGGTTGAGGCGCTCGATATCGATCGAATGGGCAGCCCCGTCGATGATCTCCTCCGCCATGATTTCGCCGATGGCGGGAGCGATTTTGAACCCGTGGCCACTGAAACCCGCACACAGAAAGAAACCGTCGACGCCATCGACCCGGCCGAGGACGGGGTGCCAGTCGGGCGTGACATCGTAAAGTCCGGTGTAGGAATTGAGTGCCAGAGCCCGGGTGAAGGAGGGCCAGCGGGCGTACAGGCGTTCGGTTGTTTCGGCGATGAAGGAGACATCGACTTCCTGATTGTAGCCGTCGGGCTCGACGTACTGGTAGTCCTTGGGGAAACCGCGGCCCACCAGAGTGCGGCTGGCGCCGTCGGGCCGGTAGTAGATGGCTTTGGCCATGTCGGAGAAGCAGAGCCTGGGAGGCCCCCCGACATTAGCCGTTTCGAAGATGATCTCTTCTTCGCGCGTGATCTTGAGAGGGAGATCCACTCCTGCCCAGCGGGCGATGCGATCTGCCCAGGGCCCGGCGGCATCGACCACGACATCGGTGGAAATCTCTCCGGCGTCGGTCTTCACGCCTCTGACCGCGCTGCCTTCCACGATCAATCCCTGCACTGCGGTGAGTTGCCAGAGCTGGCCACCCAGATCGACGAAGCGCTCGACGTAGGCGTGGGTGATCGCTCTTGGATCTGCGTAGCCGGAACGGGGCTCGTAGGCTATGCGGTGCACGTCGGAGAGGTCGATGCGGGGTTCTATCTCCAGGAGGTCCTCCCGCGAGATTTCGCGCACATCAACACCCAGGCGCTGCCCCATGGCGATGTTGGTGCCAAAGCCGTTAGAGACCGATTCGGGGATGAGGAAGGCCCAACCGCAGCTGACAAAGCCAGGATCGCCGCCGACCTCGTCGTCGAAATTGTCAAAGATGTCGACGCTGCGTTTGACCATGCGCACGAGCTCTTCGTTGGAGTAGTGCTGGCGGATGATGGCGGCCGAGCGCCCGGTGCCACCGGAGGCGATGAGCTGTTTTTCCAATAGAACGACATTCTTGATCCCCGCTCGCTTGATGAGATTGTAGGCAGTGGCCGCACCGTTGATGCCGGCGCCGATGACTACGGCGTCTGCAGTCTGCATGTATTAACTCCTCGGAATGAACAACCTCGGCCAGATGGGCGTGGTCGGTGCTTGCCGGCTCAGCAGCCACCGACGCGGGTCCAGTCTCATAGGTCTGTTCGCATCGAGCGTCCGCAGGACATTGTTTTACAGAGCCCCTCTGGTCCTGTCAAGTTCGCGCCGGATTCCGCGTCCAATGGACCTTCAGCGGCCCGGCTTCAGGGTGATACGGGCCGGTGGGCGGCCCCAGTGCAGCGGGGCTGAATTCCTGCCCTAGGGCGGATGCGCACCGGCGGCCGACCGCCAACGGACTTCCGCTCCTTTGCTATGGTGAACGCAGCCTCTATCACATCAGTCTGACCGCACCCCGATTCCTTGGCCGGGTCCGCAAAAGTCCGTACCCTATCTCCGAAACACCAGATACCCGATCCAGACCAGGGGAGATTCACTTTGACTCAAGAGAGCACGGAGCAGCCGCTGCGCATCCTCGTCGTCATGGCGCACCCACACGACTTCACGCACTGCGCCGGTACCTGCGGCATCCACTCGGCCGGGGGCGACACGGTCACAGCCGTCAGCATGACCAATGGCGTCGGCACCCACAATGAGCGGCTGCATGACGAATTGCTTAAACCCGAGGAAGACCAGGATGCCAGCATTGTCAACCAAACTGGAGAAGCATACGCTGAAGTCAAGGAGAGGGAATTTCGTGACGTCTGCGCTCTCTTCGGAGTGTCGGATGTGCGCATCCTCGCTTTTCCAGACAAGCCGTTCCGCAAGACAGCCGAAGCCGTGGAGGCGCTGCGTCACATCATCTACGACGTCCGTCCGCATGTGCTGATCACCCAAAGGCCCTATCTCCATGGGCGCCAGGGCATGGTTACCGCGGCCCATAACGACCACGACGAAACCGCATTCGCCATGCTGGAGGCGCAGTCGCTGGCATCCGCTCCGGACTACGGCAGCAGGCAGAGGCCTCATACCATTGCGGCAGCCTATTATCCCGGTGTCTACTTCATGCCGGACGAAATCGACTTCTACGTGGACATCTCGGAGTGGAAGGATAAGCGGATTCAGGCGGAAATCCTCTTCAGCAGCCAGGGCCACACGGAAGCCTTCGCCCACAAGCGCATCGAAATCAGCGCTGGGCACATGGGGTGGTCGGCCGGCCGGGAGTATGCGGAGGGATTCGTGCGCGCCAACGCAGAAGTGCTGCCGCGCATCATCGTGCCGGAATCTGCCCTGGTGCGAGCATCGGAGCCGCGGGAAAATTACCTGAAACGCATCGCGGGTGAACTGAAATAGGGATCCATCTCGGCAGGTGCGCCCTCAGCGCGGAGGAACCTGCTCGAAATCCTCGCCAGCAGACCCGACGCACTACCGGCGGTCTCTCAATCGAAGAGATCGAACTATCCGTCGCCTACCAAACCTGAAGAGGAAGGACCCATGGACCGACAGGCCCACCAGCAACTGGAGCAATGTATCGACGAACTGAAAGAGGGCACCCTCACCGAAGAGCGCTTGCACCAGGCCTTTGGCATGGCCCCGGCCAGCGCCCCCAGGCAGGACCTGCTCTACCTGCAGGCCGTGACCGTCGGCGTCGACAGCCAGGTCCTGGGCATGCGAGTGTTGATCGACGGGGATTTCGACGACGGGCCCGACGAGCCGGAGGACTGGCCTTACAAAAGCGTGCTCGAAGCCATACGGGACGGCTGGCGCGTCATCAGCTTTCCCAACCTGGCGCTTTTGATGGACGAGTCGAAGACCTACGGACTCGGCCACGAGTTCATACTGGAAAAGTGGAGGTAATCGAGCTATGCATATTCACGATTGCCAACCCACCCTGACTGACCTCCAGGTGATGGAATTCTGCTCCAGAGGCTACCTCGCCCTCGAAGGCGTAGTGGACGATGAAACAAACCAACGGACCGTAGAGTATTTGAATCGACGCGACGACAGCGAACTCCTCGGGTTGTTGACGGAGGAGTGGTTCGCCGAGGGCGTGCTGCGCAATCCCCGCGCCGCCGGCGCCGCGCGCTCCCTGTTGGGCGCCCACTTTGTTCTGCCGCACGTCATCGCCAATCATCGGGGCAAGTGTCCGGATCCGGAACCGGTCGCCTGGCACTGCGACGGCTATTCGTGGCACACCATCGAGCTCAAGCACCTGATGATGTTCTACCTGCCACAGGCTTGCACTCCCGATATGGGACCGACCGAATTCGTCCCCGGCAGCCACTTCCTGGGGGGCACCAGTCACCTTGTCCACCACTACGGCAATATCGTCGGCACTGCCAAAGCCACCGGTGCGGCCGGTACGGTCCTGCTGACCGAACCAACCCTGTGGCACCGCCGGTCCAGGACCCGGACCTCGGGGCCCGTTCGGCACCTGCTGAAGTACCACTGCTGGCGCCAGAGTCCTCCCGTGCGCGACTGGGTCATCGAAGAGGGCTTCGACCCCGCCGCCCATCCCGAGCAGCTCATGATGGGCGCACCCCTGAGCTATCGCCGCAACGTTCAGGACTGCCACGATGCGGCCGAGCTCTTCCTGTGGCTATGCGGTCGGCACGACGAGTTCGAGCCCCTGGGCGGACCGGGATGGCCGTGCCCGGTCGGCCCCTCGCTCCGACAGTTTGGCATCCCTCCCTCGCTGCAGGTGTAGCGGCAGCTTGACGCCGTCCTAGAGGATGTCTCTGAGGTGCTGGATGAGCTCATCGGGCGGATCAAACGGCAGATCGACCGGCCGGCGGATCGATCCACTATGGTAGATAGCCAGCAGCAGGTTGAATTCCGCAAGCGACTGTTTCAGATTGGTCGGATGCACCTTGCTGTCGTCCTCGAGCCAGTCCAACATCGCTTCCGTCAAGCCGATTTGTGCCACCGCGTCCTGCTCGCCATAGTCCAGATCGCCGCCCTGGTAGCCGCCTTCAGGCGTGAACTTCTCCCAGCTTTCGAAGCGCCAGTGGACAAAACCGCTGGTACCGAAAACGCAGACGCGTTTGTGGCGGTGGTTCCCGGTATCCGGCAACACGCGAATCGCCATTTCAGGTCCAAAAGCCACGGAAGCGCGGACGTCGTTGGCATAGGCAATCCGTGCCGTGGCATTGTCCGGCGAGGGTTGGTCTGAGTCGAGCTGGCTCTTGCCCGAAATCTGGCCCATCACTTTCACGGGCCGCGAGTTGTCGATGTAGGAGGAGACGAGCTGCAGGACATGCGGCGCCTGATCGACTGGCGGGTTGCGCGAGCTGGCTTCGATCAGCTTGATCTCCCCTATTCTGCCTTCGGCTACGTCCCCCTTGAGCTCCAGATTCTTTGGGTGAAAGTGGAGCTGGGTATTGACCGCAAACTTCGTTTCGCTGCGCTCGGAGAGCTCGCGGATTTGTCGCCAATCCTCTCCCGTCACCGCAATTGGCTTCTCGATGATCACCGAGGGCACTTTGTGCTCGGAAGCGATGTTCATCAAAGGGTAGCGGATTGGTCGTCCCGTGCCCCGCAGGACCGGAGCGGTGACAATGTGCAGAAGATCCGGCTTCTCTTTTTCCAGCATCTGGTCGATGTCGGTATAGCGCTGGTCGATACCGAAGGCGTCGCCGAATTCGTGCAGCTGCTCTTCGGCCATGTCACAGATGGCGGCAACTTTACCGCGGGTTATGGACTCATACGCCTTGGCGTGTGCACGTGCCCGGCCACCGCAGCCCAGAATTGTGCATTTGAACATGTACCTACCTCTCCCTTCTGTTAGGTGGTCAGCGTTTTAGGCATAGTCTGAGGGTCGTCTTCCCTTCTCGTTCTTGCCAAAACCAAAATAGGTGGGCGTGAACGATCCGACAGTATCGACGCAACTATCTTCTTTCACGGAATCCTCCAACAGCCAGTAGACGGCATTTACCAGAAGTCGACGCAGATCGGCGCACACCAGATCGGAAGCAGCCCCCATGGTGGTGCAGAAGATTCGCGAAGCCGTGCCCTCGTCGCCGGTGTATTCCCTGGTCCAGGCGATCGGCATCGTCGGCGTGTCGGGCTTCGGCGCATCGGACGGATCCATGCCGGTGAGGACCTGGCCCTCCAGCAGGACGTCGGGACTGCCGGTCAGCTGCCCCACGGAATAGACATCGGTGGCGCACCACACGTCCTTCACCCCCTTCAGGACCGGATGGTCGGCGAACTGCGAGTTGATCAGGCCACGTGTGCTTTCGAAACCGTGGTGCCCATGGTGGTTGACCCACGTCTCACCCAGCACCTGCCGACCGTACCCTCCCTCGAACACCTCGCTATCGCAGCTGTACTTTACGTACGGACTGCCGGGGTTGCGGCTGTACTTGAAGGCGTGAGTGGCCGTTCGCAGACCCATGACAGGGCCACCGGAGTTGGTGTAGTCGACAATGTGTTTCATCTGTTCGTCGGGTAGCTCGCGAAAGCGAGTGAACAGGACCATGAGATCGGCACTGTCCAGATGGTGCAGCCCGGGGATGTTCGTTTGGCACGAGGGATCGATCTCGCCGGTGTCGGGATTGATGGCGAACACGACCGTGCAGTCAAAACCGT
>PBRM01000266.1 GCA_002725915.1 Gemmatimonadota bacterium | reverse complement strand
CGCCGGCTCGAAGTGATCTCCGGCGACCACGAAATAACCGTGCTGGCCGGCTTTCTCGAGCGTGACGTCAGCGGTATCGTCTACAACACCCAGGTCATCTGCGGACCGCAGGGGTACGTCGGTCACTACCGCAAAACCCACGTCCCTGACGTGGAGATCGGCACGTTCTGCCACGGCGACGCCCTGCCCGTCTTCGAACATGCCAAGGCCCGCTACGGCATCGAGATCTGCTATGATTCACACTTCCCGGAAGTGAGCACCATCCTGGCGGGCAAGGGGGCCGAGGTGATCTTCCTGCCTCACGCCTCGCCGGGGGAGACCCGCGAGGAAAAGCGCACCCGGTGGATGCGCTTCATCCCTGCGCGCGCCTACGACAACGGCGTCTTCGTCGCTGTCTGCAACCCCGTCGGCGACAACGGAGCCGGTCGCGTGGCCACGGGGGTGACCTTCGTCTGCGACCCTTCCGGGGTCGTCATCGACGAACTGGACAGCGGCACCGAAGAAGGGATGATCGTCACCGACCTGCTTACCTCGAGCATGGCCGGGAGCCGCAAGGAAGCCACCATGTTCTTCCGCCATTTCCGCAGGCCCGAGATGTATCGACGCTGGGAGAGCGAGTAGTACCGCACACTGGGCAAGACGGGACTCGGCGTATCCGCGAGGCCGCCGTGGACCTACCACCGCTCACGCCGGAGGAGCGCTCACGCGCGATGCTGATCGCCGGTGAGGTCGGCACCATTTCCAGCCTCGGCATTATCCGGGGCTGACGGAGACCGCCATGACGACGGTCGACGCCCCCGCCCCATCGACGTCGGAGACCGCAAGCAGCTCTTCATCGACAACCGGTTCTTCCACCGGTCTTCCGGCATCGAGCTGCGGCTGAATCCCCCCGGCAGCCGAGTGAGCCGGTCCTGCGCGCCGACAGGCCCTGGGACGTGATGGGGTCGGCGGTTACAACACAGTGATTTCCGGCCTGACGATCCGTCCATCAGAAACCGCGCCAGCCGGCCGTCGGCTGTTCCCGCTACGTACAGATAGTATTCCATTCCACCCACCTGTTGGCGACACCCGGCCCGTGGCGAGCGTCAAGTAGATTGGTCCCCTTTCGCTTGACACCCTTCTGGCAAAGGCCTTTCGTTTTACGTAACACCATCCCACCAAAGAGGGTTACATCATGGAACCAGGAGAAGTCCTCGACTACATCCGCGACCGTATCGAAGGCGGTCGCGGCAGACAGTACGGTGAAGAGCCTGTCTCGGAATACGAGCACGCCCTGCAGTGCGCGACCCTGGCCGAGCAGGACGGTGCGGATGAGGAGCTCGTAGTGGCGGCCCTGCTGCACGACTTCGGCCGGCTGGTCGTGAAAGACGACGAGCTGTCGGACTCCGTCGAGTCCGACGTCGACGACGGCGTGAAGCGCAAGGATCACGGCGAAGTCGGCGCCCGGGCGCTGAAGCCGTACTTTTCGGATCAAGTCCTGTTCTGCGTCGGGCAACATGCCGAGTCGAAACGGTATCTGTGCACCACGGAGCCTGAGTATCACGACGGCCTCTCGGCCGGCTCGATCACTACCCTCGAGAAGCAGGGCGGACTGATGAGCGCCGAGGAGTTAGAGGCGTTCGAGAGCAGCCCGTTCGTTTCCGACGCCGTGCGCGTGCGTCGCTGGGACGACGGCGGTAAGATCCCGGGCATGCAGACGAAGTCCCTGGATCACTTCCTCGAGGTAACGGGCAGGCAGCTGCAAACCGCCTAGATGCGCCCTCGCATGAGGCCAGAGGCCCTCGACTTCTTCAAGGAGAACGCTGCCTCGTCCTCGACAGTTACTGAATGACGAGGAAACCGCCCGTTTCCTGGACATCTTCGTCCGGGAGCGGCGTGGCTGCGCCCGCTTCTGGACCAACAACGCATCGGGTAAACCCAGTACTGCCAATCGCTCGGCGCCCGATTTCGACGAAATCATCCGCCACGTCAATGTGATGGAATCGCAGTAAGCCTTGATGGGCGGCGAGGCAGCTTCGGACAGCGCCCTGCCTCAACAACATGGGTCCGTGCGAAGATGACCCTGTTGCCGGGATGAGGACGTGGGACAGACCCGCCGTCCGGGTGTAACATCGGCGCCCGGAGCTACCGTTTCCGTAGAGTGGGCCCGCCAGCGCAGGACGTCCGTCGGAGCCGTTCCGTTCAACCAGGCAGATGATTCACAGACTAAACAACAGCCTGAGGAGATTATCACATGACATCGGCCATCCCAACCGCGGTGCTGGGCCGCACCGGACTGGAAGTAACCCGCCTCGGCTTCGGCACCGCCCTGCGCAGCGGTCTAGACGACGAGCGCTGGGCGGAACTGCTCAACTCGGTACTGGACTCGGGAATCAACTTCATAGACACCGCCAACGACTACGGCCTGGGCTGGCCGAGCTCGGCCGAGGAGCAGATCGGCAGGCATATCTCGGGGCGTCGCTCAGAGTTCTACCTGGCCACCAAGTGCGGCTGCCCTCCCGGCGGCGGCGAGCACATATGGACGAGGGAGAACGCATTTCGCGGACTGCACGAGAGCCTGGAGCGGCTGCAGACGGACTACGTGGACGTGATGCAGTACCACAATCCATCCGTGGAGGAGTGTAAGGCGGGAGATCTGGTGACCGTGCTCGAGGAGATGCGCCAGCAGGGCAAGGTGCGCTGGATCGGCGTGTCAACTACCCTGCCACATCTGCCGACCTTCCTCGAGTGGGGCGTCTTCGACGTGTTCCAGATCCCCTACTCCGCTCTCGAACGGAAGCATGAAGAGTGGATCTCCAGGGCGGCACAGGCGGGGACCGGCATGGTAGTCCGCGGCGGGGTGGCGCAGGGCGAGCCCGATGCGGCGACCGCGAAAGACAAGCGACTCGACAGGTGGAAGCCGTTCGAGTTGGCCCGTCTCGACGAGCTGGTGGATGGAGATAGCCGCACCTCCTTCATGCTGCGCTACACCTTCACCCATCCTCACGCCGATACGATCATCACGGGGACGACCCGCATCGATCATCTGGAGGAGAACATTGCGGCTATTGCGAAGGGCCCTCTCTCTCCCGACCTCTACGCCGAGTCCAAGCGCCGGCTGGATGCCGCCGGCGAAAGGCCCGAGGCCGTGGCGTGACTTCGGCCAGCCGCGACGTGGCGTTTCCATCGCCGAGGGCTACGCCCTGCACATCGGTGTGAGCCCGGCCGAGATCGCCGCCCTGCGCCACGCCCTCGTCGAATTGAACTAGCCCAGGTACTGCCTGGGAAACTTCGCCACCATCGTGTATTTGGGGTCCACCATGTTCCCCAGGCGCATCTGCCCGACCTGCCCGAGCAGGTGGTAGGCCCGCATGCGGTCGAAGCCGTAATCGGCGGCCAGCCAGTCGATCAGCTCGACCCAGGCGATCCGCGCCGCCGCGTCGAGGGGCCGCGCGCTGCCGGCCACCATCAGGAAGTCTTCGCTGATGATGCGGGGCCACTGGATCGAGTACCCTTTCTTGAGGTCGAGCGTCACCGTCACCTTCGCCGGAACCTCGAGGGCGACGCCCGTTATCTCGCCGTCCCCCTGACTCGCGTGCGCGTCTCCGGTGAAGAAGAGTGCGCCTTCCACCAATACGGGGAACCAGATCTCGTTGCCGGGGCGGGTCTCCACGCAGTCCATGTTACCGCCGTAGTAGTCCGGTGTCAGCGCGTTCACGGCCTCGATCTCGGGCGCCACGCCAATCGTCCCCATGAAAGGCTCGTAGGGAATCAGGCGCTTCTCGTCGAATCGCACCCCACCTTCCTCGAGGGGGAGGAACAGCCACTGTTCCTCCAGTGCTTCCTGCAGGGCCGGATCGAGCCGCGTCGACGTCAGACCGCCGAAGTAGGGGATGGTGCCGGTCACGGCGTGGTCGCGTGTCGGCTCGATCTCGTGAATCTGGACGACCAGCGTGTCGCCCGGCTCGGCGCCCTCCACCACGATCGGGCCGGTCTGCGGGTTCAGGAACGGGTAGGTGCATACATCAGCGAATTTCTCGACCTCGGGGGTCATCTTGTTCTCGAACGCATCGAGGGTGTGGATGCAGACCGTCTCCCCCGGCTTCACCTGCGCAATCGGCGGGTGAAACGGAGAGTAGGTGTAGCAGTAGGGCCGGCCGAGCTGACGAATCTCGCGAACTCCGGAAGCCATGGGGTATCCTCCTTCGGCGTCACACGTGCACCTGCACGGCGTCGAATGTTGTAGGTGACCAGCTTCACAGCACGCACTTTTCCGGTCTACAGGGCATCCTCCGCCCACTCGTGATCGGGTGGGATGGTCCAGGTCTCCGAGAGTGCCAGACAGCAGCTGGTTCCCTCCCGGCCGAACAGGTCTCTGGCCAGGACGCGTCCGGGAGCAGTTTCTCCGTTGAACGTCAGTTGAGCACGCCGGGCGGGGATCAACAGGCTGTAAACGCCGTACGGCTGATCCGGATTCTCGAACGGCTGATTGGCGACCTGGACTGGCGGCAGAAAATCGTACCAGACCAGGACGATCTCCTCTTCCCGCGACACGACGCGCTCGGTCCACGAAGTCAGCATGTCGCCGCTCTTCGAGAACTCGGCCTCGATGATGGGCAAATCTCCGGAGTAGGTGTCGCGCATGGAGGCCTGAATGCCTTCCTGGAGCCAGCGGGCCAGGGCGAAGTTGTCTGAGTAGATCCGCGGCTTCCCGTCAGACAGGACGCTCTTGGCGAAGAGGATGTGTCCGACTCCCTTGCAGGAGGCGACGACGCGCCAGTGGCTCATCTCCACGGTCGGATCGGCATCCTCGGATTCGCCGAGGCGCAGGAACGAGTTCTCACCGCTCACACAGATTTTGTTCGGATCTGCTCCCATGATTTCCCTTTCCTGGTTGAGTCAGGCTCGTAGTATCGAAGCAGCGCACGGATGAGTCAATGAATTCCTTGACATAAGCGCAGATATGACACCTATTTGACCTATCGCTGCAGGCGCACAAGATGGTGCTGCTCAAGTGAGAGAGACAGCCCCTGCTGATATGGCCGTGCTCACCGAACTGGGCCACGAATTCTTCCGCCAATACGGCTTTGTCGTCCTGGACGGTCTGCTGACACGCGGCGAGTTGCGCGAGTACCTCGATCTCTTTCACGAAGACCGGCGCAAAGCGCCCCTGCGCTGGGGATTGCGCGGGTATCAGCACTGCGCCTGCGACGCATTGATCACCACCCCCGAGTTCGATCGCGTCATCCGTCACCATCTGATCCTGTCGGCAGTCGAAGAGCTCATGGGTGGCCCCGTCTGTTTCGGTGAGCTCTGCGCCCGCCACATGGACCCGGCCGACAAGGCTGTCGAGCAGGGCTGGCACCGCGACCGGGCGCACTGGCTCGAGCATCCCCTGCGCATGGACTACATCCAGCTCATGCTCTATCTGACGGATGTCGGCGACGACACGCACTGCTTCTCGATCTCGCCGGAATCGGTCGACGAGCCGATTGTCGATCGCGATGCGCAGCTCGAGCGCGGCGGGGCCATCGACATCCATGGACCTGCAGGTAGCGTCTGCCTCTTCAACGTGGCCGTCCTGCACACCGCCACCGTGCGCAAGACCGACAAGGTGCGCAAATCCCTGCAGGTCTACTACGGCCACCGCGATCGGCCCTATCTGGCCAATGACTCTCTCATCCCTCCCGTGTTCGCCAACGACCCCGATCCCGAAACCCGCGCTTTCTACGGCAACATCAACGAGATCACCCGCCTGTATCTGCGCGGCTTCGGCATGGAGGAACCGGCGAAGTGACAGCCCATCCGACCTTCGCGCCCGACCAGCGGTCTGAAGCTCTCGAGTTCTTCATCGACCAGAACTATGTCGTCGTGTCGGATGCGCTGCCCGCCGAAAACGTCGAGGTCCTCACCGCATTCGTGGATCGTTCCGAACGTGAGACCGCCCGCGAGTGGGGCCCCGGGTGCCGGTCGCACGCGCAGATCCTCTCGGGATCTGTGGAACGGTGTCACGGCAGGCAGCCCTTGCGCTTGGCACGGTGACCGTCCTTTCGCCGCCCGTGCCGTCGACGACCACCTGCGATACGGAAGCTACGTCTGCGCCATCCACTACCTGACCGACGTCGGCGAGGAGCAGCCCTGCTTATTCCGACCCCGAGGTGCGCTTCGTTCTAAAGCCAGTGGTCTCGACCAGCGTCTGTCGTGGGATCCGCGGGAGCGCATCGGCTTCGTCGTCCTCGACGGCGACGGGCTGCCCGGCAGCATCCGCCTGGGAAGCGCCGTGCGTCATCGCCGATGCTTTTGCGGGAGCAGAGGAGGGCTTCTACAGCCAGCCCGATCACACTCTGATGGGATGAGCGGCTCAATGGATCGGGATGCGTTGAGGCGGGTTCACTGAGAGAGAAAGGTGCACATATGAAAATCGTCAAAGTGGAAACGACCCGCTCGACTGTTCAAGGCTACTGCTGGATTCTCCTCCACACCGACAGCGGTCTCATCGGCATCGGTGAGACTCATCACGGTGCCGACCCGGCCGAAGTTCTCATGCACGAATACGCCCATGGCATGCTCCTGGGCAGCAATCCAGAAGACATCGAGAAGATCTGGCAACAGATGTACAAGCGGGCTTCCCTGTTCGGTTTCATGGGCGCGGAGCTGCGGGCCATCAGCGGCATAGACATGGCGCTATGGGACCTGCTCGGCAAAGCCCTGGATCTTCCCGTGTATCGAATCCTGGGTGGCCGCACTCGCGAACAGGTGCCCATTTACTTCAGCGGTATATACGATGGAGTGGAGCTCGAGAAGGACGCGCTCCAGGACTGGTCCAGGCAGTGCGTCGACGACGGCTGGACCGCCTGCAAGACAGCCCGCTTTTTCCAAGACTACTACGGCGATACGGCCGGTTACATCAGCGCGGCCAATGTCGCTGAGGGCGCCCGCCGCTTGGAGTGGGTGCGAGAGGCCGTGGGCGATGATCTGGAAGTCGGCCTCGACCTGCACTGCTCCTTCGACGTGCCCAGCGCCATCCGTATCGGCCGGGCGATCAAGCCGTTCAACCCCTACTTCATGGAAGAGCCCATTCAGCCGCACAACCCGGCCGCTTTGCGCGAGGTGCGCGAAAGCTCCGGCGTGCCCATCGCCGCCGGCGAGCGCATCCTCTCACGCTGGGGCTTCCGCGAGATCATCGAGTCGAATGCGGCCGACGTGCTCAACCCCGACATCGCCTGGGCGGGCGGCATCTCCGAGCTGCGCAAGATCGCCACCTACGCCGAGACCCACTACATCCCGATGGCGCCGCACAACTACGGACCGTTGAGCTGTCTGGCCCTGACGCATCTGATGGCCGTCATCCCCAACACCCGCCACCTGGAATTCACTCCACAGCACTATGCTGTCTGGAACGCCTGGCTCGACGAGCCGATTGAATGGGCCCAGGGTCACCTGCCCCTGCCCCAGCGGCCGGGCCTGGGTCGCGAGCTGAACGCCGAAGTGCTCGCGCAGCCACGCACCACCATTGAGATGGATTGAAGAGCCGGAGGGGGGTATTTTCGAGGACCCCTCGGCAGCGCCGGAGAAGCGCTTCAAGGCCATTGGGGCTGGAGCCGGCTGGTACGATCCCGACACCTGGGAAAAGCTGCATCGCCGCCAGGTGAACCACGGCACCAGATCCCCCCTGGCGGCGATCAGTTGCCAGATGACTCCCGGTGAACGCACATCTCCGGCCTGTCGGCGCGCGGCAGGCGGCTCAGGCCGCGAGAATGCGCTCGTACACGCCGATGTGCTCCCCCTCCCGCTCATCGGGATCGGCCAACTTCAGCCACACGGCGCGATCCTTGCGCTCACCACTGACGTCCTGGACCGCGCCGGCTTTGTCAGGCTCGGTGCCGCTCCACACGACGTTCCCGTCCTGTAGAAAGATGTACGAGCCGGCGTACTGATCACACAGGCGCTGGCGGTGCTCCCGGTAGAACAGCGCCTGCTCGCAAGCGGAGCGACGCAGGCTCTTAACCCGTTCACCAGGCACCAGTTCCTCCGAATCGAACTCCGCCAATGGCGGCTGCAGCCCGCCCATGTCAAGATCGATTTCCTCCAGGTTCGCCGTGCCGAAACCGTGTTCGGCAGCGACCGCGATCGGACTTCGATCCCGTCGGAAGGGCGGATGCGGCCAATCGAGATGTGGATCGGTTCCCATCAGATGCATTCCACTGGCGTCGGTGGCGATCACGTGGTCGCCAGCGATGAGGACATCGCAGATCCGTCCCTCCCCACCCCATTCTCGTCGGGCCTGGCCCGTCAGGCCGTCGATGATGTTCAGACAGGGCTGGGTGATCAGGCCCAGGTCTGGCAGCACGTAGGAGAGGCGGATGACGTGGTGGAAGTAGGTCCGCACGCGGCCGTGCGGCGGTATCGGGGGCAGTCCGAACAGATTCTTCAGACACAAGGTGATACCCATGAATCCATGGTTCTTCATCTTGGCGATGGACACGAAGGCGTCCGCTTCGCCGAGGGCGGCCGAAAGCTGGTACTCGGAGAACATGGTACCGCCGCCGGGAACCTTGTAGCGTTCGAAAGGCGGGTCGCCGGCCTCCACATAGGGGATGCCGAATTCCTCGAAGATGGAGGCCATGTTGAAATCGTGCCCCGGGCGTTGGCCCGCCGGGACCATGCTGGTATCGATGACGAAGAGCTCTGCGTCGGTGCGTTCCTGCAGCAGCCGCAAGGAAGCGCGAACCACATCCTCGTCAACCAGCTCCTGGCGCCGTCCCCCGATGCGGCGAACAGCCTCGGTTCGCATCTGCATATTGAACTTGATTCCGACCTTGCGAGCCTTTTCGATTCTTGCCCAGGAGCGGTCCAGGGGCGCGGTGATGCTCTTGAGCCGCTCGTAGATCTCCTCTCCCGACGCCTGGTGGCTGCAGGGAATCGCGCGAACGCGGTAGGCTTTGTCCTGGGACATATCAACCTCTGTCTATGGTCATGGTAAGTTCATGGTTGCCGCAACGCCGGGATGCTTGGCCCTAAGACGTTCCTCAATATTTCCCGTGCGCGCTTGAAAAGTGGTTCAGCTTCGGAATGCTTGCCCTGGGATTCATACAGCTCTGCGCAGCAGGGACCGTGGGCGCACCTGGGAAAGCCACGCAATCCTCATCGACACCCACGCTGGGCCCCGACGGCGGATACCTGGGCGTAGTCCGGGCGTCGCCCGTGTCAGACTCTCGATCGAGTAGTCGTCGAAGAGCAGCTGCTTGCTCGTGCCGATTTCCAGCATCGCCATGTGTCCACTGCTGTCAGTTCCGGTCGAGCTGGGAGGTCCCAGCTGCATCAACCATTGCCGGTGCTCCTCGGTGAGGTCGGCCGCAGCGAGTCGCACTTTCGAATCGTTTCCCAATTCGCTGAGTCCTCGAGAGGAGGCGGTTTGATCTTTCAAGTCTTGGCGTTACTATTGGAGGTGTCAACACTAAAGTTCGCAGACTCGCCCGGGAGCAGCCATCTATTACACCGGCGCTCATGCCGGACCGCATCTTCTACGGTGTCTCGAAGGGCGCTGAAAAGAAGGGATATCTCCAACGCCAAAGAGCTGGTAGGCTGGGAACTGCCGGACTGAGTATAGAGGTGAGGCGTGGTTGATCGCAACGTCGAGAACGACGAGGAGATTCTGCTGGCGCAGATCGACCTGACCGGATGCCCGTCGGGCAAGATCCTCGACTACCGGGACCCGGACAAGCGTCTGCAGGAGGAGTTCTTTGATTGTTGGCAGAATCCCCTCGAATGGGGCCCCAAGCAGGGCAAGGGCCGAGCCGGACGACGCGTGGGGCAGAAAAGTCGTACGCCCGGTGTGCGACGGGCTGCCGTTCGATGGGCCGGAGGATCCGACTGTCGACTGGAGCACATTCGAGACTTGAGGAAAACCGCCCGCAGTCCCCGCGTCCCCTGCCACCTTGAAGACGGAATCGAGTATGGAGCGTAAGCGGGTGTTGATAACCGGTGCCGCCGGCTTCATCGGAGGTTTTCTCCGTCAGGCCTTCGCCGACCGCTACGTCGTGCGATTGACCGACATCGCTCAGATCGATGACCCGCGAGGGCATGAAGTCATGCAGGCGGACATCAGGGACCTGGACCAGATGCGCCGCGCCTGCGAGGGGATGGAAGTCGTCGTCCACCTCGCCGCCGATCCGGCTCCGAATGCGGACTTCTGCGACAGCCTGCTACCGCTGAACATCGTCGGCACCTACAATGTCTTCAGCGCAGCCAAAGAGCAGGGATGCCAGCGCGTCGTGTTCGCCAGCAGTATTCACGCCGTGCTGGGATATCCACGGGAGATATCGGCGCGGTCGGACATGCCGGTGAATCCGCCGAATTTCTACGGCGTCACCAAGTGTTTCGGCGAAGCCTTGGGACGTTGCTTCGCCCATCAGGGCCTGTCTTCGCTCGCCATTCGCATCGGCGCCATCAGACGCCAGGAAGATGTGGATCGGCATCGAAAGGACAGCGAGCGTCCGCAGGGAGAAGGTTGGATCAGCCAGCGCGATCTGGTGCAGCTTTTCCAGCGCTGCATCGACGTTGAAGGAGTGGACTTCGCCATCGTGCACGGTCAGAGTGGCCAGCACAAACCGCAACTCGACATCTCGCACACACGCGCTGTCGTCGGCTACAAACCGCAGGACGGCTAGAGGACACACCGATGGAACTTCGTCAGCTCGGCAAGGACAGACCGGGAGTGTCCGTCGTAGGCCCGGGTGCTTTTCACTGGGCGGTGCCATGGGCGGTGTGGACGAGCAGGTCGCTATCAGCACGGTGCGCGCCGCGATCGCACGATCTGGTCGAGCGCACACGGTCAACTGCCGCTGGGGCCGCAGCAGCGTGCCCGGCGAGGTCGTGGCCCGCCATGCCGCCGAAGCGCCAGACGCTGTTCCGCGACGTGTGGGCGGCACCCGGCCGGCCGGACAAGAATCTGTCTAGGACGAAGAGAATTTCGCCGCCTGAGCCGAACTCACCTGCAGAGGAAGAGCGCCATGGAGACGACAGCACTCGGAAAGACCGGCCTCGAAGTCACCCGGCTCGGCATCGGTCTGTCCGAGCTCGGGTACAATATCCCCGAAGGTGACGAGCAGCAGGCAACGGACGTCCTCAACGCCGCGCTCGACCAGGGGATCAACCTGCTGGACACCGCCGCCTGCTACGCGCTGAGCGAAGAGCGGATCGGCGCCGTGTCGCACAGGCGGGACGAATTCTTCCTCGCCACCAAATGCGGGCACTACTTGCCGCGAGGCGAGGGCGAGGACTGGACGGCCGAGGTCATCGAACACAGCGTCGAGCGCTCGCTGACGCGGATGAAGACGGACCATCTCGACGTCCTGCAGCTGCACTCGTGCACGGCCGAGGTGCTGGAGCGGGGCGAAGTGATCGAGGCGCTGCAGAAAGCGCGGGATGCCGGCAAGACCCGGTTCATCGGTTACTCCGGTGACAACGACAGCGCGGAATGTGCGGTCAATCTGGGCGTGTTCGACACGCTGCAGACGTCATTCAACCTGGTCGACCAGAAGGCGCTGAGGGCCCTCTTCCCGAAGGCCGGGGAGCAGGGGATGGGGATCATCGTCAAGCGGCCTATTGCGAACGCCGTCTGGGGCGCCGCCGAAGACCCGAAGCCGTACGAGCGCTATCCGACGTACACGGAGGAGTACTTCAGGCGCGGCGGTGAGATGAGCGCGGAAGGTCCGCTGCCGTCGGAGCCGGACGACCGCATCCTGACAGCGCTCGGGTTCGTGCTGGCCCACAACGTCGTCGACGTCGCCATCGTCGGCACCCAGCGTCCCCATTACGTCGAGTCGAACGTCGAGATGGTCAACGACCGTCTGCCGATCGCCTCGGAAGCGGTCGAGGCGCTGCACGAGCGCTACGACCGTCATTCTGAGGGCGCCTGGGACCAGTGCGGATAACAACCAAGTGGCCACCAATGACTGACCAACGGCAGCAGATTCTCGAGCGCGGCAGCTACTTTCCCGGGGACTGGGTGCGCCCGCGGTTCAATCCGGGCACCTGGATGGCCATGGTAGACGTGATGGAGATTTTCACCGGCCACCGCAGCATCACCCGCGACGGACGCTACGAAATGTTCGACGGCCCGGTGGGCGTGCAGTTGCGGGTGGAGGAGGCGGACAAGTCGGAGCCGTTCCTGCATCGCGAGAAGGAGTGGGAGCAGGAAGGCCACAT
>PBRM01000265.1 GCA_002725915.1 Gemmatimonadota bacterium | reverse complement strand
GGGTAGCTACGTTCGGAAGGGATAAACGCTGAAAGCATCTAAGCGTCAAGCCCACTCCAAAACTAGATATCCCGTGGGGTTAACCCACCTGAAGGCCCCTCGCAGACTACGAGGTTGATAGGTCGCAGGTCGAAGCGCAGCAATGTGCGAAGCCGAGCGATACTAATTGGCCGTGAGGCTTAACCGTTTTCTTGTCATCCTCAACTTCGGCACGTTGGGGTAGGTCTTTCAGTGTGGATCCGTATTCGGAAAACTCGCTTTGAGAGTTTCTTGCGCGAAACCTCAACAGGTTTTTTACAGTTTTCCGGTGGCTTTAGCGGAGGGGCCACACCTCTTCCCATTCCGAACAGAGCAGTTAAGCCCTCCTGCGCCGATGGTACTGCCGGGGTCACCCGGTGGGAGAGTAGGACGCTGCCGGGATTTTTTTAGAAGCCCGTCCAATGTGGACGGGCTTTTTTTTTCCAGGTTTCAAGCGCAGTATTGGCCGCCGCCGGCTCATCGTCTCGAACTGTGCTTCAAGCGGCGAATGGCATCCAGCAGCCGACGCAGCTTAGCCAGCGCCAACAGCTGAGGATGAGCCGTCACCATTTCTCCGTAGATTTCGAACCACCGTTGAAAGTCATCATACCTTCCGTATTGAGCCATCGCTCTGGTGCGGTTGAAATACCACGGTTTGAAGCCGGCAAAGTGAGTACCGAAGAGAACGGACAGGCAGGGGTAGCCGTTGAGGGCACTGAACCTCAAGTCTATGTTCCGCCAGCGTCCCGACCACCGCATGGTCAGGTACTGCATGTCCGGCCAGTCGAAGAGATCGCCGATCAGCCTAAGCATCTCCGGTCGCTTCACATCTTCAACGATGCTGTCAAACTCGGCAGCCGACGGCTTCAGTACGAAGAGCGAACCGTTCATCCCCATGTTGGTGGGGTCCTGCCTGACTCGGTCTGTGATCTCTGCGGGGATGGGATGTCCATGCGGACAGATGTCACCGTAAATCTGGTGCCAGACCCACCGACCCGTGCGTACCGCGTTCTGGGGTACACAATAACGGCCCGCAACGTCAAGTTCCACGAAATGAGCCTTGCGTTCGTTGATGATGCCGGCAGGTGTCTCCATTCTGAAGAGGTGGTCGCAGTGGACGATGGGCAGGACATCGGCGTCGATGAGGACGATCTTCTCGAAGTTACATCCCAAGTCACCGTCGGCACCCAGGCGCAAAGCGTGCAGCCGAGTGAAGAAATAAGGCCTGTCCTGGCGTTCCTGCCGGCGTGAATGGGGGACGTAGAAGCACTCGATCTCCAGTACCTGGTCGAACACCAGCCTCAGGGCATCCCGGGCAGCGCCCGATACCCCATCCGTGACCAGGCAGATCAGGGCGGCACGGGTCGACTGCCTACGCAGGCCGTGGCCGACGACGAGGGCCCCGGGCAGATAGTTGTCGTTCAACATCAAGAAGGTCACAAAGGCGTACCGCGGCTGTCCGTTCGGTCGCAGCATCGCTCCGGGAGCCTTCCAGTCGCCCACTTGATCGATCACTGGCATCTCGCTTGACAGGTTGTGGCGGGCGCGTTAATTTACGCGATTCTAACAGGCAGTAAACACAGAGTCCTCGCCCACGGCAGGACTCTGATGCTGTTTTACGCCCTTTTCTGAAGGGGGATCAGGTGGCTCACACGATACAGCAAGTCAGGAATATCGCTCTAACGGGCCACAGCGGCTCAGGCAAGACTTGTCTTGCCGAAGCCATGCTGTATTGCACTGGCGCTCTCAATCGGCTGGGAAGGACGGAGGAGGGGACGACGGTTTCAGATTTTGACCCCGAGGAGATCGAACGGCGTATTTCCCTGAGAACCTCCCTCCTCATGCCAGAATGGGATTCCCACCACTTCAATGTTCTCGACACGCCCGGATACGCGGATTTTGCCGGCGAGGTCCAGTCTGGGTTGAGGGTAGCCGATGGCAGCATCGTGGTGGTGGAATCCGTCTCAGGAGTGGACGTGGGAACCGAGCGCGCGTGGCGGAACGCAGAAGACTGCCGACTGCCCAGGGTGATCTTCGTCAACAAAATGGACCGTCCCGACATCGACTTGGATTCCGTCATGGAGCAGATACGCGAACGGTTCGGCCGACAGGCGGTACCTCTGCAGCACCCGCTCAATCACGGCGAGGGATTCAGCGAGATCATCGACATAGTGAAGATGAAACTGTTTTCTTACACAGACGGCAAGACCTCCGAAACCGATATTTCGTCCGCGCACGAGACCGCAGTTCAGCAGCTCCGCGAGCAGCTGGTGGAAGCGGTGGCAGAATCCGACGAGGCCCTGATGGAGAAATACTTCGAGGAGGGTGGGCTGGATCAGGAGGAGTTGGAAGAGGGCTTGCGAAAGGCGGTGTTGAATCTGGAGGTCTTTCCCGTCCTTTTTGGCGATTCTTACAATGCCGTGGGTATGGATCGCCTGTTGGACACCGTTGTCGGCTACTTTCCGTCACCGTCAGACGCTCCCGGACTACCTCCGGAGGTGGACGGGCAGCCACAGCAACTCAAACCCAGCTCCGACGCCGAGCTGGTCGGTCTGGTGTTCAAAACGCTGGCCGAGCAACACGTGGGAGAGTTGAGTCTGCTGCGGCTGTATTCGGGCAGTATCAAAACGGGTGACGAGGTCTCCAACCCCTCTACGGGTAGCAACGAGCGCATAGGACAGATGTTCGAACTGAACGGCAACGAGCGCACCGAAGTTGAGGGGGCTTGCGCCGGCGACATCGTCGCGCTCGTCAAAATGAAGGACACCCACACAGGCAATACCCTGCGCGCCAAGGGCCAGTCCGGAACACTCCCGGAGATCACCTTCCCAGATCCCCTAATCAGGGTGGCTATTACAGCCAAGGAGAAGGGGAGTGAGGAACGCATGGTGACCGGTCTGCAGCACCTGCGCCAGGAAGATCCAACCTTCATTTTTCGGTACGACGGCGATATCCGTCAATCCGTCCTGCAGGCCCAGGGAGATCTGCACCTGGGGACGATCACCAAGCGGCTGCGGGAACGCTTTGGCGTCGAGATGGAATTGGAGCCTCCTAGGATTCCGTACAAGGAAACCATTCGCGGCAACGCTGAAAGCCACTATAGGCATAAAAAACAGACCGGTGGACGAGGTCAGTTCGCGGAGGTCTATCTCCGTATAGCCCCCAAGAAGCGGGGAGAGGGCTTCGAATTCCTCAACGAAGTGGTCGGGGGATCCATTCCATCCAACTTCATTCCCGCGGTGGAGAAGGGTATACAGGAGTCGCTGGTGGAGGGGCCGTTGTGCGGATCGCAAGTAGTAGATGTGGCGATTTCGGTCTACGACGGAAAACACCACGCAGTGGACTCGGATGAAGTCTCCTTCAAACTCGCCACTTCTTACGCCTTCAGAGACGCCTTTCTCAAAGCCAAGCCGGTGCTGCTGGAGCCCATATACAGCCTCGCCATTACCGTGCCCGCCGAGTTCATGGGTGACGTCATGGCCGACCTCAATTCGCGCCGGGGCCGCATCAATGGCACGGAAGCCGACGGACACTTCCAGATCATCAACGCCGACGCCCCACTGGCTGAAATTGACCGTTACGCCACGACTCTGCGTTCGATGACCCAGGGAAAGGGGATACACACGCAGACGTTGGATCGATACGAACAGGTGCCCGGTGATGTTCAGTCGAAGGTTGTCGCTGCCGCCGAGGAGGCGCGTGCCGCCTGAAATCGTTGCCGGCGTCACCTCCGTCCAGCTGCTGCCGACATTGGGATCGCCTTCTTGGGCTGACAGCTGGGCCGAAGCCTTGGATGCTTCAGCCTCGAATGGCCGTTCTCGAAACAGCCTGGCGCCATGTAGGCGAAGTGGTTGACGAAATCGTAAGAAAGGGGACGCAGGGCCCCCGACATAAGATCCGCTGGTTGGATCGAAAACCACACAATATCGGAGTAAACGAGATCGTTTAGAAGGACTTCCTACGATTGAATCAAGTGGTTGCGGCCGTTGGCGTTTCGCAATAGATTTCCAACACCCTGACACCGATCGCAGCTCCCGCGTCATCGGTCAACCAATCGATCGCGGACTGTTCGGGAGGTCGGCTGGTATCAAGCAGACGCTCGCCACCACCGCGTGGTTTCGAAGGTGACAGTCACGAGTCCGCTGGAGCAATCGCGACCTCTACTGGTTTGGTGTGGCGTGAGTGTATAAGCATGTCGTCAGGGCGTCCTCTACGGCCCAAGAAGGGCACGCGAGGATTTCCGGCGGCGGGGCGAGTGCAAGGCGATTCGAGAGGAGTAGCAATTGTCGGGTCACTCTAAATGGAGCACCATAAAGCGCAAGAAGGGGGCCACCGACGCCAGGCGAGGCAAGCTCTTCACCAAGCTGATCAAGGAAGTCACCGTGGCTGCCCGAAGCGGCGGAGATGAGGAGTCGAATCCGCGGCTGCGCACTGCGGTGGTGAACGCCAGATCTGCCAACATGCCGCAGGCTACTGTCGAGCGGGCGATAAGGCGGGGGACGGGAGAGGAACCCGGTGCTGTCTACGAGGAGGGATCGTACGAAGGCTACGGCCCGGGTGGAGTGGCAATTCTGGTGGAGACGCTGACGGACAACAAGAATCGAACCGTTTCGGACGTCCGGCACGTCTTTGCCAAGCACGGCGGTAATCTTGCCGAGAAGGGGGCCGTGTCGTGGATGTTTGCGCAAAAGGGATCGCTGGAGGTGTCGGAAGAGGCGGTGAGCGAAGACGACCTTATGATGGCGGTCATGGATGCGGGCGCAGAAGATATCCAGGACACGGGTGAGGTCTTCGAAGTGCTGACTCCCCTGGAGAGTTTCGAGGCAGTGAAGCAGGCGTTGGATGACACGGGTATTCCCTTCGGTCAAGCCTCCCTTGCCTGGATCCCACAGAACTATCTCGAAGTGGTCGGAGCCGAGGCCGACAAGATCATCCGTCTCCTGGAGGGTCTGGAAGATCTGGATGATGTCCAGCGCGTGTTCTCCAACTTCGACATACTGGAGGAGGAACTCCAGAGGCTGATCGCCTGAACGGCCGCTTCGTCCCCGACCCTCTCCCGTCGTATGACCTCACCACTATCGGATGAGGAGCGCCCAGCGTGCTATTCCTCGGCATCGATCCCAGCAGTACGAGCACCGGCTACGGATTGATCGACCATTGTCGCGGAACATCCACTTTCGTGGACTGTGGTTGCATTCGCCCCAAAAGGACAGGGGACTTTGGAGATCGTCTAGTCCTGCTGTTCGATCGCATGAGCGCCCTTCTGAGCGAAGCGTCGCCGGATCAGGTGGCCCTCGAAAGCAGCTTCTACGGCAAAGACGCCGATGCTGCCAACAAGCTGGGAGAGGCGCGGGGCGTTGTGCGTCTGGCGGTAAAGCGGGGCGGGCTTGCAACAACCGAGTACACGCCGGCACAGGTGAAAAAGGCCGTCACCGGTAGGGGGCAGGCCAGCAAGGAGCAGGTCCAATATATGGTCTCCCATCTGCTGCGGCTGGACGAGATGCCGCGGCCTCTGGACGCGTCGGACGCCCTGGCAGTTGCCCTGTGTCACATCCACCGCAGTTTTCAGTTGGACCGGAAGCCCTCTGCCCGAAGTCCAGAGGTGGAAGCACTCCTCAAACGGGTAGTGACGCGGTGAGGGCGAAGGACCTATGCACGCTCACGCATGCACGAGATAGCGGTGAGAACCTGGGTCGCGTACATGGTGGAGTAGACAGGATCGCTACGAAGGACTCTTTGCGACTGGTTGTATTATGATTCGCCATCTTCGCGGTCTCCTTCTGCGCCGCTCGCCGGCCGATGTCGTCGTCGATGTGGGGGGAGTGGGCTACGGTCTGGCGATCTCTCTGGCAACATACGATCGGCTGCCCGAAGAGAGGGAGGAGGCAGAGTTCTTCACCTACACCCATGTGCGGGAGGATCGACTGCAGCTCTTTGGATTCGCCGAAGAGGCGGAACTGAGCATGTTCGAGCTCCTCATTGGGGTTACCGGGATTGGGCCCACCTCCGCCTTGACGGTCCTCTCGGGGATTCCACTCAACGCCTTGCGGACCGCCATATTCGAAGAGCGTGTCTCCGATCTCGCCCAGGTACGGGGTATCGGCAAGAAGACGGCTGAGCGCGTAGTGGTGGAACTGAAGGACAAGATCCGGGGTACAAGTGCCGAGGCACGACCCGGAGAGGGTAAGGGGGTCGCCTCAGCGGTCCAAGAGGCGACTATGGCGCTGATAGCTCTGGGCTTTCAGGCGCCGGCGGCGAGAAAGGCAATGGAGAGCGCCCAGAAGAAATACGGCGGAGAGGCCACCGTCCAGGAGCTGATCAGGCACGCTCTTCGCGATCGATGAGTGCAGCAGGTGAGCGGGCGTGATTGACCCCTTACGGGGGACGCCTGGGCAGTGGACGAGATACTACGGTGAGACCTAGGATCGACACACAAGAGGAGTAGACGAGCTCGTTCAAAGACTTTCCTACGATTGAATCAATATGGCAGGTCGCATTGTGGATCCCGGCCGCGACGGCGAAGAACCGGATCTGGACAACACCCTCCGCCCCAAGACGATGGACGAGATGCTGGGGCAGGTAAAGGTCAAGGATCAGCTCAGCATAGCGGTAGTGGCTGCCAACCAGCGCGGTGAAGCACTGGATCACGTCCTCCTCTACGGCCCGCCGGGTCTCGGGAAGACGACTCTCGCGCACGTGATCGCCAACGAGTTAGGAGTGCAGCTGCACGCCACCTCCGGCCCGGTACTGGAGCGCCCCGTCGACCTGGTCGGGATCCTGACCGCATTGGGCGAACGGGACGTCCTGTTCATAGATGAGATACACCGCGTGAACCGGGTCGTCGAGGAGTACCTGTACTCGGCGATGGAGGACTATAAGATCGATATCATGATCGACCAGGGCCCGCAAGCGCAATCGGTCAACCTCCCTCTTCAGCCGTACACCCTGATAGGGGCGACCACGCGCCAGGGCCTGCTCACCACCCCCATGCGGGATCGATTCGGGATTACCGGCAGTCTCGACTATTATACCGTAGAGGAACTGGGCCAGATAGTCGAAAGAGACGCCCGGCTCCTGGCGTTTGAAGTGGAGCCGGAAGGCGCTCTTGAGATCGCCCGCCGATCGCGGGGTACAGCGCGGCTGGCCAAGCGCTGGCTGCGCCGGGTTCGGGACTACGCCCAGGTAAAGGCGAACGGCCGCGTGGACGCGGAGGTAGCATCGCGGGCGTTGGAGCTGCTGAAGGTGGATGAACTCGGTCTCGATGAGATCGACATCAAGCTGCTGACCGCCGTTATCGACAAGTTCGAAGGTGGCCCGGTCGGGGTTAATAATCTGGCAGCGGTCGTAGGTGAGGAGGAGGAGACGATCATCGAGGTGTACGAACCGTTTCTTATCAAGGAGGGGTTCCTGAAGCGCACCCCCAAGGGGCGTCAGGCCATGGCCCGGGCATACGCTCACTTGGGCCGCCCGCAGCCGTCCGCCGACAATCACTCACCCGAAGGCGAACAGCTGGATCTGATATGAGGACAGCCGCACAGACATGGGAGTGATCCTGGCAATGGACACGGCTACTCCGGCCGGCAGTGTTGCCCTGTTGGAGTGCAACCGCATTGTAACCAGCAGGTATTTCGACGTGGGGGTGCAGCACTCCCAGCATCTGGCGGCCGAGATAGCGGAGATTCTGCACATGGCGGACAGGAGACCGGACCAGCTGGAGGCCGTTGCTGTCACGGACGGGCCTGGCTCGTTCACGGGATTGCGGATTGGGCTGAGCACGGCTAAGGGGCTGTGTCTGGCCACCGGAGCACCCCTGGTGACGGTTTCCACTCTCGAATCCCTGGCCGCGCGGCTGCCCTACTGCCGCCATCTGGTGTGTCCGATGCTCGACGCCCGCAGAGGAGAAGTGTACGCCGCCCTCTACGACACGAGCTCAGGGATGCGTCCACGGCAGCTAGAGGCGCCCCGGGCAGAAGCCGCACAGGTGGTGATGGAGGAATGGGCCCGCAGTGAGACGATCTTCCTCGGCGACGGTGCGGCAGCCAACTCCGAGCTGTTGGTCAGGCATCCTTTTGCCCAGATGGCGCCGACTCACTGTTTCAAGCCAGAGGCGAGTGTTGTGGCCTGGCTGGCGCAGTACAAGCTGGCCTCAGGCGACACCGCCGACCTCGCTACATCGGAACCGGAATACGTGCGCAATCCCTCCTATCGGAGGATCCGACAGGACCCTTTGACGGCTCGAGCCGTGGTATAAGCCGCCATGGCCGATGATCTCGCCATCGGCTCAGGTTCAGTATGAGGTTTTCGTTTAGAAGGACTTTTCTCGATTGTACCATGTAAAGGAGATGGTGACGCTGTCCCAGGAACCCCTGTTGCTGCGCGTCCTGCAGATCGAGGAGGAGTCCTTCAGCGTGCCGTGGACGACGGCGGAGTTCCAGCTCGCGGCCGCCGATGTCCGCGCCGTCAACCTGGGTCTGTGGCGCGGGGAGCGTCTCGCGGGATACGCTATAGCCTTCGATGAAGCAGGAGAGCTTCACCTGGCCAGCCTGGCCATCGAGGAGTCACACCGCCGGCAGGGGTGGGGAAGCCATCTCCTGCGTCAGGTGTTGGCGAGAGCAGCCGAACGCGGCTGTCGGTCCTGCCGGCTCGAGGTCAGGGAGTCGAATCGGCCGGCATTGGAGCTGTACCGCAGGCACGCGTTCGAGGTAACCGGTGCGAAACGTCGCTTCTATACAAGCCCGGTGGAGGATGCAGTGGTTATGGTAAGACAGCTTTCCAGCCCATGTCCCGAAGTCGACGGTGGCCGACCAGCCGCAAACTGCAACCAGGCGGAGAAACTTGGCGGTAAAGCAATGCACCGATGGACAGCCAGGAGGAATCTATGGCCGGAGTAAGCCTCAAATCGGTATGCAAAGTGTTCGACAAGGATGTGGTTGCCGTAGACGACGCGGACATCGAGGTCGAGGACGAGGAATTCGTCGTTCTCGTAGGGCCGTCGGGGTGCGGCAAGTCGACGACCTTGAGAATGATCGCGGGATTGGAGGAGATCACCAGCGGCGATATTTACATTGACGGGATCTTGGTGAATGACGTTCCGCCAAAAGACCGCGACATCGCCATGGTCTTCCAAAATTACGCCCTGTATCCGCACATGTCGATCTACCAGAACATGGCGTTCGGGCTGAAGCTCAGGAAATACCCGAAAGAGGAGATCGATCAGCGGGTGCGTGAGGCGGCGGAAATCCTAGGAATCCAGGACCTGCTCGAGAGGAAGCCGAAGGCGCTTTCCGGTGGCCAGCGGCAGCGAGTGGCCGTTGGTCGGGCTATTGTCCGCAAGCCCAAGGTATTCCTTTTCGACGAGCCCCTCTCCAACCTGGACGCCAAGCTCCGGGTGCAGATGCGCGCCGAGATTAGCAAGCTCCATACCAGCCTGGCGGCGACGATGATTTACGTTACCCACGATCAGACCGAAGCCATGACCATGGGTGACCGCATCGTAGTGATGAAGGATGGCAAGATCCAGCAGATCGACCAGCCTCTGAACCTGTACGCCAATCCCGTCAACCAGTTCGTGGCCGGCTTCATCGGCAGTCCGGCCATGAACTTCATCCAGGGTCGCATCGCCTCCGATGGGGGGGGCTTCACGTTTGACGAGGGGGGGTTCAAGATTCCCCTGCCCGAGGCCTACGGCGACGATCTGCGCGGGTTCGCCGAGGGAGTCGTCTTCGGCATCCGACCGGAGGACATCCACGATTCCCACAGTGTCCGCACCGGCAGGCAGACAGCGGAGATCTCGGCGAAGGTAGAGGTCGTGGAGCCCATGGGAAGTGACGTCTTGCTGCATCTGACGGCGGGCAAGTCTCTCTTCGTGGCAAGGGTAGATCCGCAGTACATGCCGCAGGTCGGCCAGCAGGTCGAGCTGGGGGTGGATGTGGTCAAGGCCCACTTTTTCGACCCGGATGACGGGTCCAGCTTGCTCCACGCCAACTGAGCTTGTCTCAGCGGCAGTGGGCAGCGCTGGGTACCGGCTCCGAGGAGGGGGTGTGCGGTGTCATTCGATCGCATTGTCGGCCAGGAACACGTCAAGGCCCAGATAGGAGCCTGGCTCTCTGCCGAGCGGATGCCGCACGCGGTGTTGGTCAGCGGGCCCGAGGCGGTGGGCAAGCGGCACCTGGCAGTGGAATTGGCCAAAGCTGTGAACTGTCGCCGGGGATCTGACCCCTGCGACCAGTGTAGCTCATGCCTAAAGATCGATTCCCTCAGCCATCCCGATTTCCACACCCTCCTGCCGTTGCCATCCGGGAGCGCCAAGTTGGATTCCGCGCAGGTGCTGACTGGCCTCAGAGAGGCCACCCTCGCCTACCTGCAGAAGGAGGAGCCAGTACTCCGCAATTCCAATATCGCCCGAGAGCATATCCGCTTCATCCACCGGGAGATGTCCTACGCGCCCACCGAGGCACGGCGTCGGATCGCCGTGGCTTTCGATGCCGACTGCATGCATCGAGCCGGAGCCAACTCCCTGCTGAAAATCCTGGAGGAACCCCCTAAGCAAGCGGTCTTCATACTGGTGTCCGCTCACCCTGAACGCCTCCTGCCCACCGTACTGTCCCGAACCCAGCGGCTGCACCTGAAGCCTCTGACGAGAGAGGAGCTGACGCGGCAGATCATGAATGAAGGGGTGGAGGCGCCGCGAGCCGAGCTGGCGGCGCGGCTAAGTGGCGGCAGCCTCTACAGGGCGCGAGAACTAGTGGAGGATCGTGACGGCCTCTTTGAGGAACGCCGGCAGCTGGTGGAGTGTTTCATCGAGGCCGGATTCAACGGCGAGGACGGTGAGTACTGGCCCATCGCCGAAGAGTTCGGCGGACGGTCCGAGCGGGGCAGGCTGGAGGCGTTTCTGCGGTTATGCGGCGTGTATCTGCGGGACCTGTTCATGCTGGCGGAACAGCGCCCTGACGACCTCGTCAATACAGATCGATCGAACAGGACGGCGGCGTGGCTGGAGAAGATTCGCCCGGGACGAATCGAGTCGGCGGCGCTGGAGGTAGATCGCGCCTTCGACGACCTCTCCCGCAACGTCGACTCCAAACTCATCCTCGCAGGACTGTGGAACGGACTTCGCCACTGCCGCCGGTCGTCGCCGGCGCCCTCGTCTTCCCGTTCTCACCCATGACGGGCGGGGGGAGGCACTCTGTGCCCCCGAGGGCGCGCAAGCGCTTCGGCCAGCATTTTCTGGTAGATGTCGAGGCCATCGGTCGCATCTCAGCTCTCTGTCATCCCCGCCGCGGCGAGCTGCTGCTGGAGGTGGGACCCGGGCGGGGAGCTCTGACCCGACAGCTGCTGGCGCACGGCCACTACACCGTGGCGGTGGAGATCGATCGGGATCTGGTAGGCCTCCTGAGAAGTCAGTTAAGAGAGCGTCAACTCCGACTGATCCAGGGGGATGTGTTAGACTTCGATTTCCTCCAGCTGCTGAAGGAGGAGGGAAAGGAGAAGCTCCTGGTCGTAGGGAATCTCCCCTACAACATTTCGGCTCCGTTCCTGTTCAAGCTCCTGGAGAATGCAGACCTCATCAGCCGCTCCGTCCTGACCCTTCAACGGGAGGTGGCCTCTCGGATTGCCGCCCGACCCGGGTCCAGGACGTACGGTCTTCTGTCGGTCCTTTTGGGAATCCGGGCGGAGTCCAGAGTCTGTCTGGAGCTCGGCAGCCAGGCCTTTCGCCCGCGACCCAAGGTGGAATCGTCGGTGGTGGAGTTGAAATTCGGCGAGCTCCGCTGCCCTTTAGGCTACCCCGCTGCCTTTCAACCGGTGGTCCGGGCGGCCTTTGCCCAGAGGCGGAAGATGCTCCACAACGCGCTGGGGGGGTTGTGGCGAGGGATGAAACCCCCGACGTGTTCCCGCGATGACTGGCCTGCTCTGGAGACGGTGGTGGCGGGGATCGATCTGAGCAGGCGGGCGGAAACCCTGTCAGTGGAAGAATTCGCCCATCTCAGCGATGCCATGGCGCGGGTGGCCGGACAACAGTCAACGGAGTCGAGGTGAAGCCGCGGCGGGCGGCTTCCGCCAGACGCGCATTTCGGCTGGTTCTGCTCGTGGGGCTGGTGATGGGGACATTGGGGGTGGCGAGGCCGTCGACTGCTCAGACCTACAGCCTCGGCTTCAGCAAGAGCAGTGGTCGCATGTCCTGGAAGCCTACATTCCCCAGCTGGAAGCTGGCCGTTCCAGTAACGCTTTCGGCTCCCGGGGACTCCACCTCCATGCTGACCATCAGCGCCACCACGAGGCTCCAAACCACGCTCGACCAGCGTCCGGGCGGCGACAGCTGGCAGGACAATGTGTCAATCAGTTCCTCCATCAACTACCCCATACTAGGGCCGAGGGCGTCTATCGGCATCAGCGCCAGCGCCTCGAGCCGGTCGTTTTCGCTGATGAAGCAGACAAATCGGCAACGGACGATAAACTTCCGCTTCGCGTTCCGCCCCCTCGTTCACGGAGATGGTCCCTTTCGCAGTCTGCGCGCCAGCCTGACCCCGGGAGTGATCACCGCGCGCAGGGCGAGCAGGGCGAATTTGGACAGCACCATCGAGGAGAAGGGGATCCAGTACAACGCTTCACTCAACGTGTCACCTGAGTGGAAGGTGAAGGGTAAGAAGGTGAATTCCTCTCTGGGTCTGGGGAAGACGGACAATACCCTGAAGAACAACAAGAACCGCACCGAGAATCTGCGGCTGAGTCTGGGTTACACCTTTCCCCTAGAGGTGCGGACGAGCCTCTCCTTTTCCGAAAGCCGAAGTCAGACGGGAGTGACGCGGGCGGTGATAACGGAGGATCCGGCCGCGGCCGTTGTCAGAGACACGGTGGTGACATCCGAGCTGTCGGAGAGGCAGGGAACGAACGTCCGCACCAGCGTCAATCTCAAAGTGGCCGGCTTCGACGTGAGCAGCAACCAGCGTTGGTCCGAGTCGATCAACACGAATACGGCCAACGCGGATCAGGATGAGCGCAACCGGTTCTTCGCGCGAGACCGCGAGACCGAAACCGTTGGCTTCGACCTATCCGTCAAAGGCAAGCTCGTCCCCGGGCTGGTGGGCAGTACCAATCTGCAATGGGCGTCCAGCGACCAGAGAAGGCGTCCGGTAACGCTGGCGAATGGTGTCGTTTTCCGCGATCCCACCGACGATCGGGAGGACCGCAACCTCTTCATAAGGGGGTCGCTGGACTGGCAGCTGGGGGAAGGTCAGTCGATCGTCCTGTCTGGTTCGGCGCGTGTCGGGCGGGACGACAATCCGGGCGCTCCCGACCAGGACCGCGACACGTTCACCAGGACCGCAGCGCTGAAATACAGAGGCAAGCGCAAGAGCGGCCTGGGGTACGACGTGGGGATCTCCACCACCGGTACGCACAGGATCAATCTGGCCGCCAGCCGCTCGAGTCAGAATTCCCGCAACCGGGATCTACGTCTGGATATCCAGACGCGATACGAGCGGCTGGGAACGGCCATCTCTCACAGCTTTGATATATCCGCTCGAAGGACTATCTTCGACTTCGACCGCGAGGTCAATGCCAGCGATCTGGATCGGCGCAGCAACATTCGACGCGGGTGGACCATGCGCCACAATCTCCGCCGCTCCCTGTTCGCCCATCTGCAGCTGAACGTCACATACACCTACCGAGCCGACGACTTCGGCAGCTTCATCGTCGACGACGGCTCGCAGATCGTGGAGGAGGACAACTCCGATCATCGGATCAGCTTGGGCTCGACATACCGGCCTTCCAACAATCTGACTTTCGGCGTCAATTACAGCTATCGCCTGGACCAGCAGTGGCAGTACACCTACTCCGGACAGGGAGGGGAGCGCGATCTGGTACGGCGGGATCCCGCCCGCAACATCGGGGCGAATCTCAACTACACGCCCAAGGGCTACACCAGCCTGACTCTCCGGGGCAGCCGCTCCCGGCAGCGGGCGGGAACCTTCGACAGCTTCAATGTCAACTTGAGTCGTCGGCTATAAAGGCTGAGGCAGCCGGTCGATATACACACACTGGGGGTGCTGAGATATGCCCGAAATGCCAAAATCCGAGAAGATCTGGTTCAACGGCGAGTGGGTGGCATGGGATGAGGCCAAGATCCACGTCCTCTCCCACGTCGTTCACTACGGTTCCAGTGTGTTCGAGGGGATAAGGTGCTACGAGACCAAGAAAGGCCCGGCTGTATTCCGGCTGGAGGACCACGTCAGGCGACTGTTCGACTCCGCCAAGATATACCGCATGGAGATTCCCTTTACCCCAGATGAGCTGAGCCAGTCCATCGTCGAAACTATCCGCGTCAACGACTTGAAAGCATGCTACATCAGGCCTGTCGTCTATCGCGGCTACGGATCGCTCGGGGTTGATCCCATGCCCTGTCCGGTGGATGTCGTTATCGCCGTGTGGCAGTGGGGGGACTACCTGGGTGAGGAAGCGCTTGAGAAGGGGGTATCGGTCTGCACCTCCTCCTGGCATCGAGTGGCTCCCAATACGATACCGTTCCTGGCCAAGGCCGGAGGTAATTACCTGAACTCCCAGCTCGTGCGGATCGAGGCCAATATGAACGGTTACGACGAGGGGGTCGTGCTGGGGTCAGACGGGCTGGTGAGCGAAGGGAGCGGCGAGAATATCTTCGTTATCAGGAACGACTCCATCTACACGCCGGCCTCCCACTACTCCATCCTGCCCGGAATTACCCGGCACACCGCCATTACGCTGTTGCGCGATCTGGAAATGCGGGTGGAACAGCGGGGGATTCCGAGGGAGTTCCTCTACATCGCCGATGAGGTATTCTTCACCGGGACAGCGGCGGAGATCACCCCCATACGGGCCATCGATCATATCCCGATAGGAGAGGGCAAGCGGGGGCCCGTAACCGCGAAGCTCCAGGAACTCTTCTTCCAGATAACCAACGCCGAAACAGAGGACCGACACGGTTGGCTGACGTTCGTGGCCGACGCCTGATGACCGCTATCTGAATGACCGCATCCAGGCGTTGGTTTGCAGCCGCGTTCCAGCGCGGATGACAAGGGCATTCGGCAGGGGTGACAAAGGGTGAATCAGTCGGTCAGAAACGCGGGAATAGACTCGTTGGCAACTATCTGGTCTAGCGTCTGGCGTCGGCGGATCAGGTGGTGGGAACCGTCTGCCGCCAGCAGCACTTCAGTTGCTTCGGGGAAGGAGTTGTAGTTCTTGGCGGCCATGCCGGCACAGTACGCTCCGGTTCCGCCGATGACGACGACATCACCGACACGCGGCTCGTACAGCGTGCGGACAAGCAGGCCTTCCGGGTTCCCCGGCTCCGGTGTCAGGACGTCTCCGCTCTCACAACAGTGACCGACCACCAGGAAATCTCCCTGGGAGCGGGAGATTCCCGCGGGCGGTACGACGACGATGGGGTGCTGAGCGCCGTACATGCTCGGTCGCAGCATCTCCGTCATACCCGCGTCCACCTTGATGAAGCGGTAGCCCTCTTCGCCGGTGTCGACGATGTCCGCCACCGAGCAGACCAGGGCTCCCGCGTTCGCCACGAGGAAGGTGCCCGGCTCGATTTCCAACTTCAGGGCACGCCCGCAATCGCGTTCAAAGCGCTCCAGCTCAGCGGCGATCGGAGCGCCCGCCCGATGCAGATCCGTGGCGGACTCGCCCGGCATCCGACCCACCTTGAAACCGCCCCCAAGGTTGACAGTCGTCACCTCGGGCAGCTGAGCGGCGATCTCCAGGCTCAGGTGCGCGCACCGCTGCCACACCTCCGGGTCGCTGCCAGAGCCGATGTGGCTGTGAAGCAGCTCGATGTGGAGGTCGTATTCTGCCTGCACCCGAAGCACCTGATCCAGGTGAGTGTGCCATATTCCGAAGCTGGCGGAAGGCCCACCGACATTGGTGCGGTTGCTGTGCCCCGATCCGAGCCCCGGGTTCATCCGAATCCCCACTCGTCGCCCGGGGTGGAGACGGCCCAGTTGCTCCAGTTGGTGTAGCGAGCAGGCGTTGACCCCGACACGCAGATCGAGGAGTCGCTCCAGGTCGCCGGGCAATTCCTGGGCGGTCAGGAGGAGATGTTCGGGCGGGATGCCGGCGCGGAGAGCTCTGTGTACCTCAAAACCACTGCTGGCATCGATGTGCAGGCCCTGGCGATGGAGGATCCGGAGTACGGCGGCGCTGGGACAGGCTTTCATAGCGTAGCGTGCCGTGAGCCCAAAAGGGTTGGGGAACCCCAGGGCCAACTGTGCCTGCCGCTCCAGCAAAAGTTGGTCGTACACGAAAGTCGGGGTTCCGAACTCCCCTTGGATCTCCCTCACCTGTTCGGCTTTGAGGAAGGCCAGATGGCGAAGCGTTGACATCGTCGTATCTTGCTATTTTTTCAGATAGTTGGTAGCTTAAATCGGGTTTCAATGATAGCCCCAAAGGCCACCCCTCGTCAAGTGCAGCATTGGTTGCCACGCCACTGCTCCAAGCGAATACTTCCCAACACCAGGCTGACGATCTTGTAGTACGTGTGCGCGAAGTCCCGATCGTGCGAGCTCTACTCCACTCACTCTCGCTGAGCAATGGCACAACATACAGCCGAGATCGTTTAGAAGGATTTCTTGGACTGCATTATGGCGACCTGCATTCTCGGCATATCCGCCTTCTACCACGACAGTGCCGCCTGCCTCGTGCGGGACGGAGAGATCGTCGCCGCCGCCCAGGAGGAGCGCTTTACGCGGGTCAAGCACGACCCCGCCTTTCCGTCCAACGCGGTGGCCTACTGCCTGGCCGAAGCCGGCCTCAGCGCCAGGGAGCTGGACTATATCGGCTTTTACGACAAGCCCCTGCTCACCTTCGAGCGGCTGCTGGAGACGCACCTGGCCACCGCCCCCCGGGGTATCCGCCTGTTCTGGAAATCCATGGCGGTGTGGCTGAAGAAGAAGCTGTGGATTCCACAGTTGATCAACAAAGAGCTGGACTGCGATGTGAAGGTCCTGTTCGGCGACCATCACGAATCGCACGCGGCCAGCGCCTTCTACCCCTCCCCCTTCCACGAGGCCGCCATCCTGACTCTGGACGGAGTCGGCGAGTGGACGACGACGAGCTACGGATATGGGCAAGGAGCGGAGATTCATACCCTGGCGGACCTGAAATTCCCCCACTCTCTGGGGCTGCTGTACACCGCCTTCACCTATTTCACCGGCTTCAAGCCGAACTCCGGTGAGTACAAGCTGATGGGACTGGCCCCGTACGGGGAGCCGCGCTACGTCGATCGCATCTTCGACGAGGTCGTAGACCTGCGGGAGGATGGGTCCTTTCGCCTGAACATGCGCTACTTCAACTACTTGTCCGGGCTGACCATGACGTCCACGCCGCTGGAGGGGATCCTCGACGGACCGGTGCGCAAGCCGGAGTCGCCCCTCACTCAGCGGGAGATGGACATCGCGCGCTCGTGCCAGGTCGTGACCGAGGAGATCACCCTGCGCATGGCCAGGCATCTGCACGCCGAGACCGGGATGGACAGTCTGTGCATGGCCGGCGGGGTCGCTCTCAACTGCGTCGCGAATGGGCGTATCCTGAGGGAGGGACCTTTCGAACGCCTGTGGATCCAGCCCGCAGCCGGAGACGCAGGGGGAGCCCTGGGCGTGGCCCTGGCTCTGTGGTACCGGTATTGCGGCAACGAGCGCCGGCCACCGGTAGCGGGGGACGGCATGTCGGCGTCGCTGCTGGGACCCTCCTACCCGGACGCGGAGATCGGTCATATCCTCGAGGAGATGGAGGCGCCGGCCCAGTCCCTGTCCAGCGGCCAGCTGCCCGTGCGCGTGGCCCAGCTGCTGCAGGAGGAGAAGGTGGTGGGGTGGTTTCAAGGCCGCATGGAGTTCGGCCCGCGGGCCCTGGGCGCTCGCAGTATCCTCGGCGACCCACGCTCTTCCCGCATGCAATCGCAGATGAATCTCAAGATCAAGTACCGAGAGAGTTTTCGCCCCTTCGCCCCCAGCGTGCTGCGCGAGCGGGTGGCTGACTATTTCGACCTGGACGTCGACTCTCCGTACATGCTGCTGGTGGCGGCTGTTCGGGCGGATCGACAGATCGCCATGAGCGCCGAGGAGGACGCTCTCTTCGGCATCGACAAGCTCAAGGTGCCGCGCTCGGAGATTCCCGCGGTCACGCACGTCGACTACTCGGCCCGGGTCCAGACGGTGCGGCGAGAGGACAACCCGAGGTACTACGACCTCATCCAGGCCTTTGACCGCCTCACTGGCTGCCCGCTGGTGGTCAACACCTCCTTCAACGTCCGCGGCGAGCCCATCGTCAATACCCCTGCCGAAGCCTATCGCTGTTTCATGCGCACCGAGATGGACTACCTCGTCATGGGCAACTTCCTGGTGGACAAGCGCGACCAGCCGCCCTGGCGCGAGGAAGTGGCTTGGCAGGAGGAGTTCGAGCTAGATTGAG
>PBRM01000264.1 GCA_002725915.1 Gemmatimonadota bacterium | reverse complement strand
GCTTCGTCCCTGGCTCGAGCCAGATACGCCTGCTGAATCGCCACGGCGTCGGTGTGCCGCCTCCCCGCCAGCTCTACCGCCCATTGGCGACGCTGATCTCGGGAGACCTGCTTCAGGGCCCCCACCGGATCCGCCAACACCAGAGGCGGCGCCAGCTGCTTTTCCATCAACTCCAGAACCAGCAGCGCCGTGCCCACCTTGAGTGCTGTGACGTACTCCGACATGTTGGAGTCGCCGAGAATGATGTGGAGTCGTCGGTAGCGGCTGGCCTGCGCGTGGGGCTCGTCGCGGGTGTTCACCAGGGGCCGTCGCGTCATCGTGTCGACGCTGGCGATGCACTCGAAGAAATCCGACCGCTGGGCGAGCTGATAGACCGCCGGGTCCGCGGTCCGGTCTCCCTCAACCCCGACCTTGCCGGCGCCTGTGAAGATCTGCCGCGACACCAGGTAGGGGAGCAGACCGTCGATGACCCGTTGGAAAGGGATCTGTCGGTCGACGAGGTAATTCTCGTGGCAGCCGTAGCTGTGGCCTTCGAAGTCGGTGTTGTTCTTGTAGAGGCGGGCGACACCGTTCCCACGGTCCGCTGTGCGGCGGTTGGCGCACTGGAGCAGGATGCGCTCCCCGGCGCGATCAGAGGCGACCAGATCCGCGAGCACGCGGCACTCGGGGGTGGAGTACTCGGGGTGCGTGTGGTCGTTGTAGAGCCGGGCGCCGTTGGAGATGATGAGGTCGCTCTTCAGGTCCGCGAGGGGGATCTTGCGCTCTCGATCCTTCTGTAAGTGAAGGGTTTCGTCCTTGTCGTTCAGTAGATCCGAGACCTCGAAGCCACGCATATCCTTGCGCGGGTTCTCCAATCCGTAGTCCCAAAGGGCGACGAAGTCCTCGAGGAGGTAGCAGCGGATCAGCTCCATGGACTCGACCACGACATCCATGGTCTCCACACCGTCCACCTGTATGCCGTATTCGGTCTCGAGGCCAAACAGCCTGCTAACCCCATCGCCTTGAGAAATCACCCTGCCGACGCCATTCCCAGGGCTTCGCGGTGCACCGCAGACGAGAAGGCCAACCGTCAGACCACCTTCCTCACGGCGGCGGCCTGTGCCCGATCGTCCTGGGAGCCCGTGGGGGCCACGCGCACGACATTCTCCGGATCGTAGTCCAGCAGCATGAGCCAGTCCTCGACGCTGTCACTTGGTGGAAAGACTTCGTTTTCGCGATACTCCTTCTCGATGGCGTCGATGAGATCCTGGGCCCGCAGCCCCGCTCCTGCTTCGCCGTCGGCGATGGCGCGCTTGATGGCCATCTCTTTCGATCGCTGAACGATGTTGTCGATCAGCGCACCGCTGGCCAGGTCGCCGCAGTGGAGGACCTCCTGCCGGCCGCTGCGCAGGGAGACAGTGAGGACCTTGGTCTCCTCCGTGCGGGCGAATAGACTCTTGACGGCCGCGTCGATGATTCCCTCCCGAGCCTGCGCCACACCTCCGCGCTCCGCCACTTCGGCCGCGTCGATCGGCAACTCCTCGGTCAGGTAGATGCCGAAGATCTCACGCGAGGCGTCAAAGTCGGGACGCTCCACTTTGATCTTGCGATCGATGCGCCCGGGCCTGAGGATGGCCGGATCGATGAGATCGTGCCGATTCGAAGCCAGGATGAGCACGACGTCGTGGAGCGACTCGATGCCGTCCATCTCGGTGCAGAACATGGGCACCACAGTGTTGGCGATGTGGTGGCTGCGCATCGACCGCCGCGTGCCCAGGATGGACTCGGCTTCGTCGATGAAGATAAAAGGCAGAAACCCCTCCTTGCGCTTCTGTCGCGCTTGGGAGAAGATCTCCCGCACCATGCGCTCGGTTTCGCCCAGCCACATGTTGAGGATCTCGGGGCCCTTGATGTGCATGAAATACTCCTTCACATCTTCACCCTCCTCGCGCAGGTGCTGCGCCAGGTTGTAGGCCGTGGCCTTGCCGATGAGGGTCTTGCCACAGCCGGGCGGGCCGTACAGCAGAAATCCCTTTGGTGTCGAGTACTGAAATCGCGCAAACAGCTCGGGTTGCAGTGTGGGCAGCTCGATAGTGTCCCGGATCGCCTGGATCGCTTCCTGCTGGCCGCCGATCTTCTCCCACGACATGGGGGGAATCTCCTCCAGGAAGTACTCCTTGCTCTCCCGCGACTGCAGGCGCTCGAGAACTATCTTCATGGTGGTGTCGGTGCGGACCTCGTCTCCCACCTTGAGATCGGTATCCAGCAGCTCCTCCGAGCGTTCGAGGACGAAGTCCCCGGTTCCGTGCTCCTGCCCGATCCGCACCCGTCCCCCCTCCAGGACATCGGAAATCTTCGCCACCGGCCCCGACGGAATCTGGCCGAGAACACCCACGACCGCGTAGGCTTCGTTTATCAGCACCCTGGCGCCAACCTTGAGTTGAGCTGGATCGACGCGGGGATCGACGTTGGCGTAGTACTCCGAACCGGCTACGAATACCGTGGCGATACCGGCCTTTGGGGAACCCAGGTAGACGCCCACTCGGTTGGCCGGCGCCGTCACTTTCTCCAGTGCCGCCTCGAGCTCCACCAGCGCCCGCCGCGCCTCCTGGAAGGTGATCTCCCGCTCCATCAGCTGACGACGCAACTGGTAGAGGAAGGGCCGCGCCGGATCGCGGTCCGGCAGCATGATCAGGGCCTGGTCCACCAGACGAAGCGGCTCGTCGTCGACCTCTCCGGCATCTTCTCCGGGGAATCTGGACCGCAGCTCGTCGGCCTCGTCGGCCTCGTCGCCCCCGCCGTCGTAGCGGTCGCGGCGATCTCGATCGGGAGCCTCACCGGACTCCCCGTAATCGAGATAATCTCCGTCAGCGCTCATGTATCAACTCAACAGTGTCCGCCGGGGACGGTGGGAGGTGATTCGGGGGAAGGCTTCCATCTAGTATCCTAGTGAATCACGTCGCCCAGACGCCGGTATCGGCTTCTACCGGGTAGGCTGGGAAGATTCCAGGCGAAATTGGCGGCATCCTCCAGGAGAGGGGGGAGGCCGGTATTGTAGAGCGGACCATCGACCAGTTGAGAAGACCAGTAGATGATCATCGCCTTTCCCTTGACAAGATCCCTGGCCACGGCCCCAAAGACGCGGCTGTCGCTGCTGTTGTCCCGGTTGTCTCCCATCATGAAAAAGTGATCGGGACGGACCTTGTACGGGCCGAAATTGTCCCGGGCGGTTCGCGACCCCGAGTAGACGTTGGAATCGACATACTTCGCTTCAGGAGCGTCCGGCACCCGCTTCCCGTCCACGTAGAGGACCTTGTCTTTGACCTCCACAACCTGGCCGCCCACGGCTACGCATCGCTTGATCAGATCGCGGTCCGGCTGCGTCTTTGAACGAAAAATCACGATGTCGCCCTGTCGGGGCTCGCGCAGTGCCGGGAGGCGGAAGAGTGGTTTCCGCATTCCCGGTACCTCCACGGGTGCTCCGTACAGAAACTTGTTGGCCAGGAGGTAGTCACCCACGAACAGGGTGTCCTCCATCGACCCCGAAGGTATGTAGAAGGCCTGCACTACGGTGCTGCGAATGACCAGTGCCAGGCCGACGGCGATGAGCATGGATGAAGCGTATTCGCGGGTCCCGGACTTCCGCTTCGTGGCGTTCGCGCCACTGTCGGAAGCGGCCCGTCCGGTCGATCTCTGTTCTGCCAAGGTTGATCCAATCGTGAGAAGTCTAAATTGACGATTTCGCACCTCAAGAACGATCTCGCACCACCACACTGTACGTTTAGATCCTGAATCTCACCCGGTATCTCAGGCTGGAGAGATTACCTCTTCATTGCGCGAGATCGCCGACTCCTGTGAGAGGCCTGAAATCGAGTATATAATATAAAGAAAGAGAGGTGCTAAAACCAAGTGCCGCCCTGGTCTCAGACCGGAGCGCATACAGAACAACGGAGGACGACTTCCCCCGCACTCGACAGCGCGCCGACCAGCCTGCTGAAACCGCAGCAACTCCTTGTGAAACAGTGAGGTCGTTCATATACTTTGGTGGATTATTGGGTCAAAAGCGGGAATTTCGACAAATGAAGATGACATTCTGGGGCGTGCGTGGATCCTTTCCCGTGACCGCCCCCCTGCAACTGGGTTACGGGGGCAATACCCCTTGTCTGGGGGTAGAGGCCAACGGGCAGACTGTCATTATCGATGCCGGGACTGGCATCCGCGCTCTGGGCAGAGCCATCGTCGACCGCGGACAGCGGGAGATCGATATCCTTCTGAGCCACACCCACTGGGATCACATCCATGGCTTCCCGCACTTCGATCCCCTTTATCGCGACAATACCCGTATCACCGTCCACTCCCTGAAGCACGAAGGGCGCTCCCTGGCGAAAATCTTCCGCGAACAGCAACGTTCCCCGTTCTTTCCCGTCTCCCTCGACGACGTCAAAGCAGATGTACAGTTCGTCGAGCACGAGGACGGAGAGACCTTCTGCGTAGGCAGCATTGCCGTCACCAGTCGCCGACTCAACCACCCCGGGGTCGCCGGGGGATACCGACTCGAACACGGCAACAGCGCCGTGGCCTATGTCTGTGATGCCGATCTGTACGGACCGCTGCTCCTAGCCCACGAGTTGCCCGCCTCGTCCACCGATGACCTGCGGCTTCAGGAGCTGCGCAATAGGGCACGTGACCTGGCTCACAGAGCAGACTGGGTGGTGTGCGATACCTTCTTTCTACCCGATGAATACGTGCCGGACTGGGGACACAGCTCGATCGACGACGGTCTGCAGCTGGCGCGGGAAGTCGATGCACATGGACTGCTTCTCTTTCACCATCGTCCCGGGCGCGATGACACCGAACTGGACTCCCTGCAGAGACGTTACCAGGACGAGGCCGGAGGAGAGTTCGATGTCCTGGCGAGCAAGGAGGGCCTGGAAATCAGCCTCTGAACCACGCGCCGACGAGAGCTCAAATTGCTGCGGGTAAAGCTGTGGGGAACCAGGGGAACGGTGAGTACACCCGTAGCGGGCAATGCCCGCTACGGAGGCAATACGCCCTGCGTGGAAGTGAGGACCGACGACGACGTCCTGATCCTGGACGCTGGCATCGGTCTACACTGGCTGGGCGAATCGCTCCTGGCCGACGGTTTCTCGCGCGGTGAGGGTTGCGCTCACATTCTCGTGAGCCACACTCACTGGGCACACATTCAAGGCATCCCTTTCTGCAATCCCATGCTCGTGGCCGGCAATCGCTTCACCATCTACGGAAGAGGAGATGGCGATAACTCACTGGAGGGATTGCTGCTGGGCCAGATGGATTCGGCCTTCTGTCCCGTGCCCAACTTCTTCGACGACCGCATCGGTGCCGGCATCACCATCTCGGAGATCGAAGCGCTGGAATTCGACATCGGCGGGACCCACGTGATCGCCCGTCTCGTCCACCACGTCTCCGGTGCCGTCTGCCTCGGGTACCGCCTCGAGAACGGCAGCGCCTCCCTGGCCTACATCCCCGATGTCGAGTACCTGGAGGAAGACCACCGAGGGCCCAGTCTGGAACTGGCCGCCGGTGTGGACCTGCTCATCCACGACGCCCACCACACCGCCGCGGAGTACGCCCCGCACCGCGGCTGCGGTCACTCCTCCGACCAAGATGCCGTCGACCTAGCTCTTGGCGCCGGCGCTGGGAAGGTCCTCCTCTTTCACCACCACCCCGACCGCGACGACGACGGCATCGACGCCGTCGTCACCTCCCACAGGAACGGTGACTTTCCGGTGGAGGCGGCGCGAGAGGGGGAAGATTACGTCCTGGGCGCAGACTCCTGACTCCGCCTGCTGACTGCGTTTCCCGCCCGAGCTTGCCAATCGCCGGTCTAACCCAAGCGAGTTCCGGTCTCGGAAACTCGGAGAGATCGCTCTAGCGAACCTCCACTACCGTTTCCCTCTGCACCGATTCGATCGCCGCCGCCAGCACCTTCTGAGCCGCGAGGCCGTCGGCGCCCGACCCGTCTATCTCTTCGGGCCTCGCGCCCGCTTCGAGCTGCTCGACGAAGCGGCTCAGGCGGTTGAAGAACGTCTCCTCAAAGTCGCGCATGCCGCCGAAGATCGGGTTCGAGTACACCCTCTTCTCCAGGTCGCCTGCCGGGTACAGGGTCAGCTCGCGGAACATGTCTTCCAGTACAAAGCGGCCCTTCGTGCCCGCCAGCTCGCAGCGCTCCATCGGATGTCCGCGGGCGACGTCGTAGCTGCCCGTGAGGTGCCCCAGACAACCGCTGGCAAAGCGCATGTTGAACTGCGCCGTGGAATAGATCACGCGCCCGGGCGCCTTGGCGGCGAAGCACTGCACCGCTTCGATGTCGCCGCAGAAATACCGCATGATGTCCACCGAGTGCGGGTGGAGCGCCTTGATCTGGAACCACGGCGACGACTCTCGCGGGTTCTCGATCCACATGCTCATGTTCATGAACAGCTGATGCCCGATACGCCCCTCGTCCACCCACCTCTTCGCCAGTCGGGCCGCCGGCGTGAAGCGGTGATTGAAATCGATGCCGAAGCACAGCCCTTTCTCCCTCGCCAGGGCAACCATCTCCTCAGCGGGGGCGATCTCATTACAGATCGGCTTCTCGCACAACACGTGAAGCCCCGCCTCCAGCGCCTGGATCGTAGGCTCGTAGTGGTCACTGGCGTATTCCTCGCCGCCCGTGGCCACGCTGACCAAGTCGAGCCCCACACCGTCGACCATTTCAGCAACGCTATAGCAGGCCGGCACGCCCAAACGAGCCGCCGCCGAGTCCGTCCGCTCCCGGTCAATATCGCACACCGCCGCCAGCTCAGCGGCCGGAATCTGCTGGTAGATGTCCGCGTGCCGGTTGCCGATAGGACCCAGCCCTACGACGCCCACCCTCTGCACAGTATGATTTCCCTTCCAAACGTCGAACCGCCCTCAATCAGGCGCCCGATTCCAATCTTCGAAACCCCGCAGAGTTCGGCCCAAGGCGGAGCTCCTCCAGGGCGCAGGACCAACCCGTTTCGGGGTGATTCCCGCGGGCCCGAACCCACCGGCCGAACTCGTCCGCGGCGCCCTCCGCACCAATCATTGAGGTGAGCCCGCTAGACGCCGCCCACCGCCACGACCGTACCCGTTTCCCAGGACTTGATGATCGCCTCGATGACGAGCTGCACCTTGAGGGCGTCCTCCGCCTTGGCGTCCACCTTGGACGGAGGCGTCTTCTTGCGCACGTCATCGATCCAGGCGCCGATCCTCGAAGGGAAAGTGTCGGCGAAACCGATCATCCCACCGAGGTGCTCGTAGACCTCCACCTCCTTGGAAAAACGCGGATACAGGGCCAGTCGCTCACAGGCCTCGTTGATGATGACCCGCCCCGCCGAGCCCACCAGCTCCAGCGTCTCCAGGCCGTAGCTGCCGCCGGCGTCGTACGAGCCGGTCAGGGGTCCGATAGCGCCGCTCTCGAACAGGAGGTTCGCCTGCACGTTCGACCAGATTTTTCTCCCTTTGCCCTTCTTGAAAAAAGCCTGGACGCGCTCGACATTGCCGGCAAAGTAGCGCATCACATCGAGGGAGTGCGGATGCAGGGCGCGTATGTGGAACCACGGTGACGATTCGTTCGGATTGTTTATCCACATCGTCATGTTGACGATGTTGAGCTCTCCCAATCGCCCCTCGTCGAGCCACTCCCTGGCGCGGACGGCGGCAGGCGTGAACCGGTGGTTGAGATTGATGCCGTAGCGCACCCGCTGCTTCTTGGCAAGGGCGACCATGCGACGCGCCTTGGCCACGTCGTTTGAGATCGGCTTCTCACCCAGCACCGGGATGCGCGCGCGCAACAGCTCCATCGTCGGCGCATAGTGATCACCGCCGTTCTCGATACCAGCCGTGGTGACGCTGCAGGCGTCGAGCCGAATGCCGCTCTTCAGCATCTGGCGCACGCTGTAGAACGCCTGGGCGCCGTACGCCGCCGCCGCCTTGTCCGCGCGCTCGCGTATGATGTCGCACACCGCCACGAGTTTGGCGTGGCGGTTGTCGGTGTAGCAGCGGGCGTGATTGTTGCCAATGCCACCCAGTCCAACGATACCCACTTGCAGCATGTTGCCCTCCCACTAGCTCTGCTTTGGATGTTAATGCAGCGGGGCGAAAAACCCGTTGCCTGGCCCGGGTGCATCGGCGCCTGACCGATAGCGGAGGTCCGCTCCGCTGCACCCTAGGTATTTCCGCGCCGGCATGCTCCTGACAGACACGCCTGCGCCCTCAGTCGATCTGCGGCGGCAGCTCGACACCGAGCTCCTCCGCCAGCTCCGCGATCTGCTCCCAGGCGGTGGTGTCGACATCCATTCCACGGCGACTGCGCTCCTGGTAGATGCGGTGGGAATTCTCGCCCGGCAGCAGCACCTCGTCGAACCCGGCTGCAGGCGGCGACGACTTCACCCAGTCGATGAAGCGATCGACTTCGGCGGTGAACTCCTCCAGGGGCAGAAAGGCCTCCGGATTCAATACGGCGATGAAGAGCGCGTTCCCCGTCTCTGTGGGATCCGCCTGACTGCAACCGGCTCCAGACAACGCACCCGCCAGCACGTCGATGACCAGCGCCAATCCCGTACCCTTGTGGCCGGTAGCTGGAAAGCCTAGGGGCAGGATCGCTCCGCCGGCGTAGTAATCCTCCACATCCGTGGTGGGCTCGCCCTCGGCATCGGTGATGCTGCCCTCAGGTACCGCTTCATTGCGGTTGCGGTACTCCCGGAGGGCTCCGCCCGAGGTCATGCTCGTAGTCATGTCGAGCACCACCGGCCACTCGTGCGCGCCGGTCGGAATGGCCACGGAGATGGGATTGGTGGGCAGCCGCCGCTCCCGACCCCCGAAGGGCGCCACCGCCAGGTCGCTCCCGTGACCATTGGCGCATATCATGCCGATCAGATTCTCTCTCGCCGCCAGCGCGGCGAAGCGACCCAGCCGCGCCACGTGATTGCAGTGCTTGACGGTTACCACGCTCAGGGCGGCGTCTCGAGCCTTGTCGAGTGCCAGCTCGACCGCGGCCGTGGCCGTTACCGGACCGAAATTCCAGTTCCCGCTCACCTGCGCCATTCGCGGCAGCTCCTGAAGGATCTCCAGCTTTGCCCCCGGTTTTACCACGCCGTCGCGCACCATGTTCACATATTGTGGATACCGCAGCACGCTGTGGCTGTCGTGACCCAGCAGGCCCGACTCCACCATGTGATCGGCCACCAGCTCGGCGTCCCCCTGCGGCACGCCTACGCCAGTGAACAGACGCACCCCGAGCTGTCTCAAGTCCTCAGCGCTGATCGTCGGCATCACGCATCTCTCATCTTTCTCCTCCCTCTCTCTCGCTTCGGTACCGCTGCGGTCTTCCTGGTGAGGAATGACCGCTCACAAGCCCTGCGCCTCAGCGGGGGTGAGCGCATTGGCCACCAGCAGCAGCGCGTTGGCCACTTGCCGCTCTCCCGTCGTCTCCGAGGGTCGGTTCACCACCTCCCGACGCACGACCATAGTGGTCGAGCCGCCACCGTCGAGATTTAACGCCTGGTGAGCGTTGCGTCGCGCGCGGCTTAGATTCACCAGCTTGTGAGCCATCAGCTCCGCCAGCTCCGGCAGGCTCATGCCGACGCTGTACCCCGGTTGGCGGCCGTCCACTGTCACTATGAACAGGGTTTTCTCGTCCTGGGAGTAACCGACGGCCGTGCGCGGATTCCTCTCGATCAGAGCGGCGAACTCACTCGTCAGTCCCTCCTCTTCGAACTCTATGGACGCCCTGCCGTCCCGGACGATCCTTGGCCCGCCGCCGATGGCCTCCTCCAGCTTGCCCCGGGGGGGGGAAAGCGAGCAGAACAGCTTCACCGTGTCACCGGCAGTGATGGCTTCGGCCTCGGGGAACTCCGCCCCTGCTGCCACCATCCACTGTCCCGCGGCCAGCTTGAGCGGCCAGCTCTGTCGTCTCACCTGCAGCACCCGCGCCGCCAGGGTGTCGTTGATGACGGAGTCTTTTCCCAGGCTCTGCAGTTGGAAACCGATCTCCGCCCGTACCGAGTCACGCCTCGCCTGCGCGTATCTGTTGTAGTAAGTGAGTTCGTCGGCGGCGGGGTCCCGGTTGAAAGCGGAGATCGGCAGGGACTGACCGGATGCCGTCACCAAACCCGCCTCGAAGCGGAAAACGGCCACCATCGGCTCGCCGTCCGCGGTGACCGCGAAAGCGGACCGCCGTTGGGGCCGTGCCAGCAAACCCCCTCGGCTGATCTGCAGTCCCAGGGTTCGCGCCGGACTGCCGCTGGTGTAGCCGTCCCCGTTCACCCCGGCAATGGCGTCGACGCGGGCCGCCATCGCACTCGTCCGCTCCAGTCCCTCGACCGCGGCTGGCCTCGCCAGCGCCGTGCGCAGCCTGATCCCGTCGCGCCACGCCGTCGGCAGGTCGACTTCCAGAACGTGGATCGCCCAAGGCCCCTCGGCCAGGGTCACCGAGTGGTGGTAGACGCCGGGCGCAAGTTCTTCCGTCGTAGACGGAATGATCGACGAGCCACAGGAGGCCAGACCGGATAGCAGAAGAAGGAGAAGGGCGCGATTGGCCGGGTGGCGGCTGCGCGGCCGTCTGCCCTGAAAGCGGCCGTTGGGACGCCGGCAGTTTAGACCCAGTTCGCCGTGGCTGAAAGTGCGCGATTGACGCGCGGAAAAACCAAGGGACATGCCTGCAAGATATGGAGTCGAGAGTTTGCGCCCGGGAAACCGCCCGTGAGGCCCTGGTGTCTGACTGAAACCGAGCGATCACCGATCGGGAGAAAATCCGAATTCACCCCCCCAGTGACCCCCGGCGTACAAATTATGGCGGCGTTCGAGAGCGGTCAAGCTGTGTCAAACACTGCAGTTAGACGCTCTTCCTGAGCAGTAACAGCCGAGCCACCTTTCTGACCTTCGGCGTTGACAGCACGGTGAAGTACAGGCCTGTCCTCATCGGTGCCCGCCTCGTCGCGCCCCCGGGACAGCACGACCTCCTCGCCCTGCAGCTCCGGCGCGATCACGGTCACTCCACCGGCAGGCGCAGCGACATCTCGTCGCCGCGATCCCGGCGCCGTTATCGAGGGGATAGTTAGAGGCGATGTCGGACGCAGTCCCGAATGGAATACCGGACAGCTCATAGGCCGCACCAAAATGAACTGGACCCAGGCGCATCCCGTCGCTACACTAAGCCTTCGTGATGGGCAGGGAGGATCCGGGCAGACGCCGACAACTCAGCAAGCGAGCTTACCGATGAGCGAACGAAACAGTCTATCGGGGAGGGATCAGAAATTCCTGTTCTGGGCGAGTTTCCTGGCCTTGGCCGCAGCGGGCTTCGGATTCGTCTTCCGGGTCATGCTGCCGGACATCTGGGGCAAAGAGTTCAACATCACGGCACAGGAAGTGGGCGGCCTCGCCGGTGCCGCCCTGTGGCCGATCGCCATCACCATGATCCTCTTCAGCCTGCTGGTGGACCGCATCGGCTACAAGAGATCGATGTTCTGCGCCTTCGCCCTGCAGGCGGTTTCCGTCATCCTGACGGTCGCGACCCGAGACGTCGCGCTGCTGTGGTGGGCCTGTTTCTTCGCGGGACTGGGGCACGGTGTGGTCGAGGCGGTCATCAATCCCCTGTGCGCCTCCATCTACCGCGACCAGAAGAGCAAGATGCTCAACATCCTGCACGCCTCCTGGCCCGGGGGCATTGTCGGCGGCGGCTGCATTTACCTGCTTACCTACCAGAGCATGTCGTGGCGAATCATCTTCCTCTTCATGCTGCTGCCGGTCATCGCATACGGCGTCATGTTCTTCATGTGCCGGAGGTTCCCGGTGGACGAGCGCGTCGAAGCGAATGTGCCGATGGGCGACATGCTGAGAGAGTTCGGAGGCCTCGGCGCTTTCCTGGCGATCACCTTCCTCTTCTATGAGATCGCCAATCAGATTCACATGGCCAGCGGGGCGCTGTCGGCGATTCACGCCAATCTGCTTTACGTCAGCCTGGCTATCGGAGCTCTGGGCGGTGCCGCCTTCGGATACGTCGTCAAAGCCAAGGGCCAGATCCTGTTCTTCATCCTCTGCCTGATAATGGTGCCCCTGGCCACCGCCGAGCTGGCCACTGATGGCTGGATTCAGACCCTGATGCGACCCGTGCTCCAGGCCGACTTCGATGTCCACGCCGGCTGGGCCATCGTCACCTCCGCCTTTATCATGATGACCCTCCGCTTCTTCGCCGGCGTGCCGCTCAAGCACATGTCTCCACCCGCCCTGTTGCTGGTCAGTTCGCTGTTCTCCATCGCCGGCCTGTACCTGTTGTCGGGCGCCACCGGCTCCTTGATTATCATGGCCTTCGCGCTCTACGCCGTCGGACAGACCTTCTACTGGCCCACCATGCTGGGATTCGTTTCCGAGCGTTTCCCCCGGGGTGGCGCGATGACGCTGAATACCGTTTCGGCTATGGGACTGCTAACGGTCGGCATCTTCGGGTTCCCCTTCCTGGGTGCTGTGAAGGACAACTTCGATGCGCAGACAGTGAAGCAGGAGAAACCGGCGCTTTACGACTCCTACCGAATCGCCGACAGGAGCTTCTTCGGATGGCGCTACGACTCCATCAAGGCGAACGAAGTCCTGGCGGACCCCTCGCTGAGCGCAGGGGAAAAGAATGACCTTAGCGGCAAGATCGACACCAGTGCGCGCAAGACGCTGAAGGTCGCGGCGGTGCTGCCCCTGACCATGGCGATCGCCTTCGGGCTGATCCTCCTGTGGTTCAGGTCCCAGGGCGGCTACCAGGTCGTTCACCTCGAGCGAGACGAGACAGCCGGCGGCGCATCGGAAGGCGGGTGAGGATCGCCACAGTCGCCTGCGACACGGGGTTCGGCTCAACGGAAGGCGAGGTGGGACCGCAAGACCAGCTCCACAACCAGGAGAACCGGTACCACCAAGGAGATCGCCGAAAAGCGGCTGTTGGTCCAACTGGGTCTCGCCGGAGCGGAGGTGGTCGCCTTCGGCGATGAGGACAACGTCGCTGGGCCTTCGCCCGGCAGACCGGTCTGTGGCCGTCGGCAACGCCATATCGACGCTGAAGGAGGGAGCGACAGAGGTTATCGGGTCCACCCCCGGCACCCTTTCCGCTAGTCAGCTTCCCCTATTTCGTTTGCAGGTGCTCCTTCATCTTTGCCATTACCTCGTCGTCGTCAGCCGACGAACTGACGATATCGGCGAATGCCTCTACAGACATGCTCACTTCCTCCAGGAAGCTCTGGTCAGCCCCTCACGGAAATATGTAATCGCCCAGGCGCCCCTCCATCTTGGCGCGCACCTTGTCTGTGATCCGCGCCAGCCAGCGGACGTCGCCCACGACCATGCCGCGGGCACGAGGCTTGAAGTCCAGCGTCTGCCACTCGCTCATAGGATGTCTCCTTTATTGTCTGGTTAGGGTATGACAGGCCCGAGGCCGGCCCTGAATTCCGTCGCCAGGGCATCGGCGCTCAGACCCCGACTCAGGTGTGAGGCGAACTGCCTCAATCGTCGCTGGGGATTCTTCCACAGCGACAGCAGCCGCGCGCCGGACGCTGCTGGCGCCTCGAGCGCGCTACCCAGCTTTGCGGCGCCGTTGAGCAGAAAGAAGATCTGGTGGTAGTCGAGCGCCCGCGCCCCGTCGCGCCGGCCACTGTGTTCTTCGTAGAAGGTTGCCCCCTCCTCGTCCAGCAGACTCCGCATGCCGCCGTCTTCTCTGCCGCTGCCCATGCTGGTGGTATACTGGACCAGGCGGCGCTCGGTCCAGTCCCAGCCGATCTTGGCGAACTCGATGAAGCTCAGCTTTCCGCGGCCGACGTCGACAACCAGATTTCGCGCGTTGTAATCGCTGCTGCCCAGGACGGGACTCCGCGTCGCCAGCCAGGTGCCCATCTCCTCCAACGCCTGGTCGCAACACCGACTCGGTGTCTCACCGTCGAGATGGCGATGCAGCGCTGCCAGCCCCTCGCGCGCCTGTTGACGGGCCGTGTGCCAGGCTGCCTGCAGAGCGCTTTCGCTCACCGCCTCGGACACCAGCGGCCTCAGCTCCGCTTGATGCTGGCTGAAATTGCGGTCGATGGCCTGCAGGCCGATAATGGCCTGCCGTACATAGGACGAGGGAACTTCGCCTGCGCCTTCCTGGACCACGTCGTCCAGGGCTCGATCCCCCACGTGTCCCAGATAGATGATCTGCGCCGCGCGGTCGCATCCCAGCACTCGCGGCACCGGGCAACCATCCTGGTGCAGGATTCCAAGCACCTTCTCTTCGACCTCGAGAAGATCGAGCGGACCGCCACTGACCAGAAAGCCGAAGATCTGCTGCTTGGCCACCAGCTTGCGCCCGTCTTCGACCTCGATCTCCCACACGTCCTCCGCCAGCGCGGCGATGCGGCGGACAGCGGGCCGGCCGCACAGCAGCCCGGGAACACTTCGCAGAAACTCCTCTTCCCGCTCCCAGGCTGCTACATGCTCCAACTCCTCGGTCCCGATGCCTGTGGATGTGCTCACGGAGCTTCGGGATCGAAGACGATTACCTGGGCGACCACCTTCCCCGCCTGGTTGTTGTAGTCGGGGTTTTCGTTCATGGCGAAGTGCAGCACCCCCTCGCCGTCACAGACGAAGTCGTAGCGGCTGCCCACGGCAAAAAGAGGGCCGTCGCCGATGCGAGCGATGAGCGCCCCTACATTGGTACCGGGCATCAGATACCCCTCCCCAGAGGGCAGGTTGTAGACCCCGTCGGCTCCGCACCAGACGATCTGGTTGCGCATGTCTGGTGACCACACCTCCTCGACGTCGATCACAACCCGCTGCCCCTTCCGCAGCCGTATCAGCGAGTCCTGCCACTGCGGACTCGGGCGCACCGTGCGCATTATGGTTATTGCCATGTATTCCTCAAACCTTGACGAGAGTGAAAACAGTGCAACGGGGCGGAAATCCGCGGCCATAGGACGTCGAGCCGGGAGCATCGGCAGCCGACCGGTGTCGGTATTTTAGCTCCTCTGCACCAGAGTATAGCTCTAACAAAGGACCTTTGAGGAGGGGTCGTCAAATGCCGTCGGTTCGAGCCGGGCTTGGACTCTCCGCAAGTTGTTGTTACACTCGGGGCTATCTTGGTCCCGGTCCTTGCGCGCTGTTGAGTTCGGGACGTTCGCCTCTCGAGAGTCTCAGACATGCTCCTCTCCCTGTCGGAAATCAGTTTCACCGACGCCGTCGATGTCGGTGTGGTCGGACTGCTGCTCTGGGCGCTGATCGCCTGGTCGCGACGGATGCAGGCCAACCTGGCCTTGATCGGTCTGGCCTTCCTGGGCCTGCTCTACCTGATCGCCCTCCAATTGGAACTACAGCTGACCGCGTGGATCTTCCAGGGATTCTTCGCCATTCTCGTCATTCTGCTGGTGGTCGTATTCCAGGAGGATCTGCGCCGCCTCTTCGAGCAGATCGCCGTGTTGGGCCTGCGCCGCCGGCCGGCCAGACAGGAGGAAGGCGGACGTGGCATGGTCATCCGCACCCTGTTGCAGCTGGCCCGCAATC
>PBRM01000263.1 GCA_002725915.1 Gemmatimonadota bacterium | reverse complement strand
AGGGAGCCGACGAGATCTTCTGCGGCTACGCGCGGTATCTCGTGGCCCATCTGGAAAGGAGTCTGAAGGGCGCGATCTACGGCGACGTCAACGCGCCCGATCTTGTAGGGCTGGCTCCCAACCTCCAGTATCTGCAGGGCTACGAGCCGACGATGGAACGCCTCTTTTCGCGCGACCTGTTTGGCCCCGACGCGGATCGATATTACCGGCTTCTGCAGCGGTCGCAGGATATGGAGGGAATCGTGATGGCGGGAAATGGAGACAGGTCCTACTCCACCAGGGAGGCCTTTCGAGGGGAGTACGAGCGGCCCGAGACCGACAGCTCTCTAGATCGCATGTTGTACGTAGACGTGAAGAACCACCTTCAATCGCTCCTGCAGCTGGAGGACAGGACCAGCATGGCGGTTTCTCTGGAGACGCGTCTGCCCCTGCTCGACCACAGAATTGTGGAGCTGGCCTGCGGGGTGCCGGCGTCCGCCAGGTTCGGAGATGGCCAGCCAAAGTATCTCTTCCGCAAGGCGATCGCCTCGACAGTACCGCGGGAGATCCTCGAGAGGAAGGACAAAATGGGATTTCCGGTGCCCATCTACGAGTGGTTCTCCGGTGACTTGCGCCCATTCGTGCAGGACATCCTGCTCGGCGACACGATCCGCTCGCGCGGCTTTTTCGACATGGCTGGCGTCGAGCGCGCGGTGGCGGCCGAGCGGCCGTTCGGACGAACCGTGTGGGGTCTGCTCTCCCTTGAGCTCTGGTTCCGCCGCTTTTTCGACAAGCGCTGATCCAGTTTTGGGCGCTCACCTGACGAGGCTGCTCCTGCTGCTCGCTGTCGTCGGGCTGCCAATTAAACACCCTCGGCAACAGTTTTCACTTCGACGACGAGCACTCACTCACCGAAAATCCCCACATTCGGGACCTGGGGAACGTTCCCGCTTTTTTCGTGCGAACTGACATGTTCTCGAGAAATGTGGGCAGCGACATGTACCGACCGCTGGTGCTGGTCAGTTACACTCTCAACTATCGCGTCGAGGGCTTCGAGGTGCGCGGCTACCAGACCTCGTTCTCGTCGGATTCCTGGGGCTGATGAATCAACTCCTGAGAGAGAGCCGCCGGGTGCGTCTGCCTCTGGTGGAATCTTCCCGCTCCCGTCCGGCTTTAGGAAGCCAAGAGAAATCCACCAACGATGAAACACGCCTACAGCTGTGCCCTGATTCTGGCTGTCTGTTTCGGCGTCTACGCCAACTCCCTGCACAACAGCTTCCACTACGACGATTTTCACTCGATCGTCAACAACATCAACATCCGGGGCTTCGGCGGGGATTTCGGCAGGGATTACGACAGAGTGCAGAAGTTCTTCTCGGATCCGGGCATGTTCTCAGTGGATTCGAAGAAGGGGATGTACCGGCCCCTGCTCCTGGTCAGTTACGCCCTCAACTACGCCCTCGGGGACGCTCTCATCCGCCGCGAGGGAACCGAGGCGGGGGAAGGAGGCTTCGACGTCACCGGCTATCACCTGGTCAACATCACCATTCACGGTCTCAACAGTTGCCTGCTGTTCTGGCTGGCGCTGTTGCTGACCAGGAATCGCGCTACAGCACTGACGGCCGGGCTGCTGTTCGCTCTGCATCCTCTCGGCACCGAGCCGGTCAACTACATAAGCAGCCGCAGCGAGAGTCAGGCGGCGCTGTTCTATCTGCTGGGTCTGTGCCTGTTCGCCTCAGGTTCTGGCCAAGGGAAGGGGTGGCAGCTGCCGGCGGCGTCCGTCGCCCTCGGCCTGGGTCTGCTGAGCAAGTCCACGGTCATCACTTTGCCTGCCGTGCTGCTCCTCTACGACTACCTGGTCGTCTGCTCCGGGAGTTGGCGGCAGCTCAAGGCGCGGCTCCTTAGGAGACATCTCCTGGGATGGTCTGTCACCGCGTGGTACCTCCACACCATAACCCAAAACGGGTTTCTCACCCGATCGCTGGACACGCCGGTTCGAGACGGATGGAGCCAGTTTCTCACTCAGGCAAAGGCGGTCGGTTACTATCTTCACACCCTCGTGATGCCCGTTCACCTGAGCGTCGAGCCCCAGTTTTTTGAACAGCAGCAGGTGGCAGGCCCGGTCGTAGTACCGCTACTCCTGGCTCTCTCTCTGTGCGCTCTCTTTATCCACGGACTCTTCCTTCAGCGCGCTCTCAAGCAACGCTATTGCGAGGTCCTGTTTCTCAGCAGCTGGCCGGTCGTCTCTCTGCTGCCGGTCTTAGTTTTTCCACTCAATGTCTTCGTCAACGAGCGGCGGCTTTATCTGCCCTGTGCTGCTTTCTGTGTCTGTCTGGCCCTGTTGATACACGGTCGGTTCCAGCAGCGTGCGGGCATCCTGCAGCGGCCGCGGATACGGCGCGTCGCCCTGTCCACAGTGGGAGTAGCGGTCTTCTGCATCCTGTTCGCAGCGCTCAGCTTGAGCCGCAACCGCGTCTGGGCCGATGACTTCAGCCTCTGGAGTGATGCCGTTGAGAAGTCGCCGCTGATGCCACGGGTACACCTCTACCTGGGAAACGTCCACAAGGATGCCGCCCTGCGGACACGGGACCGCGAGCTCGAGCTGGCGCACTGGAAGGAGGCCGATGAGGCCTATGAGACGGTGATAGAGCTGAAAAGCGACGAGGAGCTCAGCCTGAGGGCGCTCAACAATCGCGGCAGCATCCAGTTCGAGCTGAAAGACTACCTCGCGGCGGAGCCTTTCTTCCGCAAGGCGTTGGAGATCAAGCCCATGTACGCGGATGCCAACATCAATCTGGGCAGCATCCTCTTGTGGAAGGGCCGCCGGTCCGCAAGTGCAGATAGCATGCACGACTACCTGAACCAAGCGATCAGCATGTATGAGAGGGCCTTGAGCGTGCTGCCCAACCAAAACCAGGGACTGACGAATCTGGGGGTGGCCTACCAGGAACTGGGCCAGTACCAGAAGGCGCTCAGTTGCTACAACCGAGCTCGAGTTCTCAAGCCGACGGACTGGATGGTGCTGCGCAATCTCGGCAGCGTCCACCTTGCCCTGGCCAGGAGGGCCCTGGCGGAGGACAAGCCCGCTGACGGCCTGCTGCTGAAAGCGCGGCGGTATTTCACCGGCTCACTGCATTTCAACGAGGCGGAGGAGGACGCCAGGGTCGGCCTGGAGAAGGTGGAGGAGCTCCTGAGGGCACTGGGTGCGCAATAAGCCTGTCGGGATGGAGAGGCCGGGCGATCTCAGCGTCGGCGCTCTGACCGCGGCGAACTAGGGCCGCGCGTCGAGCCTGCCGGAGGGCCCTGGACATCGATCCCGGTCACCAAGGCAGCCAAGGCCAATCTGGCCCGTCTACTCGCACCCCCTCCACCACCGTGACCGACGGCGGCAAGCCCCAATATAGAGGCCCACGACAGCTCGGAATAATTGCGCTAAGTGTTCGATTTGACAGGAAGATGCGGCATCTCTAACTTTTCCACCACCGCTGCCGCACCGGCCTCGTTCCGCACCGGCCCAGCGTTGTCTCGCGTCCACCTGCGGCGTCCCGGCGGGCTGTCCGGCAGCACACCCGCGATCACCGAGCGCACCCAAGCTGCCGGTTCCCAATGAACCAGAGCCACATCCGCAACTTCTGCATCGTCGCCCACATCGACCACGGCAAGTCCACCCTCGCCGATCGCATGCTGGAGATGACGGACACTCTTACGTCCGATCAGATGCAGCATCAGGTCCTCGATGACATGGACCTGGAACGGGAGCGAGGCATCACCATCAAGGCCCATGCGGTGCGTATGGCCTACCGGGGCGCCAATGGCGAGGAGTACGAGTTCAACCTGATCGACACGCCCGGTCACGTCGATTTTACCTACGAAGTATCGCGCTCCCTCGCCGCCTGCGAGGGAGCGGTCCTTCTCGTAGACGCTACCCAGGGCGTCGAGGCCCAAACCGTCAGCAATTTGTTGCTGGCGTTGAGCGACGATCTGGTCATCATACCCTGTGTCAATAAGATCGACGTAGCCAGTGCGGACGTGAGCGGCACCAAGCAGCAGATCGTCGATTTGATCGGTGACGGTGCAGACGAGATCTTCGACATCAGCGCCAAGGAGGGTTCGGGCGTTCAGGAACTTCTGGAGGCCATAGTGGAACGGATCCCGCCTCCGGGCGGGGCGGTGGAGGAGGGCGTGCGGGCGCTGATTTTCGATTCTCTCTACGACCAGTACCGAGGAGTGATCTGTTTCCTCCGCGTCGTCGACGGGAGCATCTCGAAGGGTCAGAAGATCCGCTTTCACTCCACCGACCGGGTGTACGAGGTGGAGGAGATCGGGATCCTGCGACTGGCACGGGTGCCCACCGATACGCTGCTGACGGGGGAGGTGGGATACCTGATAGCCGGCGTGAAGGAGCTCTCGGAGGCGAGAGTGGGAGATACGGTCATCGATGCGGACAATCCGACCGCTAACCCCCTGCCGGGTTACCGGCCCTTCCAGCCCATGGTTTTCAGCGGATTGTATCCGATCAACCCGGACGAGCATCAGGACCTCAGAGACGCCCTCGAGCGCCTGCGCCTGAACGATGCCGCCTTCTCCTACGAGCCTGAGACCTCTCCGGCTCTGGGCTTCGGCTTCAGGTGTGGCTTCCTGGGCCTGCTCCACATGGAGATCGTGCAGGAGCGGCTGGAGCGCGAATACCGGGTTGACCTGATCACCACCCTGCCCAATGTCCGCTACGAGGTGCTGACCAAGTCCGGGGAGGTGAGAGAGGTGGAGAGCCCGGCGCTGCTTCCCCCTGTGGTCGAGATCGATGAGATTCGCGAGCCCATCCTGGAGGCTCAGATTCTGGTTCCCAGCGAGTACATCGGCTCATGTATGCGGGTGGCGGAGGATCGGCGCGGCACCTACCTGAATACGGAGTATCTGGACAGCAGTCGGGCGGCCCTGCACTACGAGCTACCCCTGGCCGAGGTCGTCGTCGATTTCTACGACAAGCTGAAATCCGTGTCGCGGGGTTTCGCCTCCTTCGACTACGAGCACAAGGAGATGAGGGCCGGCCCCCTCGTCCGGCTCGACATCCTGATCAACTCCGACCTGCTGGATGCCTTGGCTGTGATCATACACCGTGACAAATCTCAGGAGTGGGGTAAACGTCTGTGCGGCAAGCTGAAAGAGCTTATACCTCGACAGATGTTCGAGGTCATTATCCAGGCGGCAATCGGCACCAAAGTGATCGCGCGTGAAACCGTGAGGCCCTTCCGGAAGAATGTGATAGCCAAGTGCTATGGCGGCGATGTAAGCCGCAAGCGGAAGCTCCTCGAGCGGCAGAAGGAAGGGAAGAAGCGCATGAAGCAGTTCGGCAGCGTGGAGATCCCTCAAGAGGCGTTCCTGGCCGCATTGAAGATCGATGACTGACCGGCGCTCACCGGGGGACTGACCCAAGGGAGGGTGATGGCCGGAGTCGAGAAGAACTTCGTCCTTTTCTCCCGTGAATAACCATCGGGGAAGCCGTACGGACCGCTCTTCTTCCATCGAGTCAGGTGAATGGGAAAATCGACAACTTCGCCGAAACGCAAAGTCCGCCGCCGCGGCGGAGCCAGAAGGACCCTCATCCTCGCCGTGGTCGCCGCCGCAGGTCTGGCGCTGGGCGCCCGAGCGCTGCTTATCCAGGGCTACCGAATACCCTCTCGCTCGATGGAGGATTCCCTTCTGGTGGGGGACCTCCTGCTGGTGGACAAGCTGTCGTACGGATTGCGGCTCCCCTTTACCACCTGGCGCCTGCCACCTTTGCGAGGCCCGTCGCCGGGAGATATCGTCGCCTTTGAAAACCCGACCGATCCAACCAGGGCATTGGTGAAACGGTGCATCGCCGTGGCCGACCAGACCGTTGAAGTGCGGAACAAGGCCGTCTACGTAGACGGCGAACGCCTGCCCGATCCCCCATTTTCCAAGTACGTCGATGCCCGCATCATGCCGGCTCGCGACCCGAGAGACAACCTGAGTCCGCGGACGATTTCAGCCGGCTCCATCTTCGTGATGGGCGACAACAGGGACAACAGCCGGGACAGCCGTCACTGGGGCGCCCTCTCCGTGGACCGCCTCCTCGGTCGCGGGCTGTTTGTCTACTGGTCCAGCGAACCGGATCTGGCCGGTCAGTCTGGGCGGGTCCGCTGGTCTCGACTGGGGTATCAGGTGCCGTGAAGAGCCTGGGTCTGTACGCGCACTTTCCCTTCTGTCCGTGCCGATGCCCCTACTGCGGATTCACCGTGGTAACCGGTAAGGATGACCTCCACGAGCGCTATGCGACCGCCCTCTGCAACGAACTGGAGGCGATCGCCCGGCTGGCTCCAGCGGAGGGTCTCGCGAGCGTGTTTTTTGGTGGCGGCACCCCAACCCGCCTGGAACCGCGGCTGTTGGAACGCATTCTCACCACAGTGCGGGCCAGCCAGGGGATCGCCGTCGGGGCGGAGATTACCGTGGAGGCCAATCCGGGTACGACCGACGCCGCCCGCTACGCCGATCTGCGCCAGATCGGATTCAACCGCATCAGCATTGGCGCTCAGTCTTTTTTCGACCAAGGGCTGCGCCTACTGGGCAGGGATCACACCGCCGCTGACGCGCTGGGCGCTTTCCGGGCATCGCGAAAAGCCGGCTTTGACAACGTCAATCTCGATCTCATATTCAGCATTCCAGGAGCGACCGACGAAGATTGGCGACGCACGCTGGACGTGGTCGTCGACCTGCGGCCCGAGCACATCTCGACCTACGCTCTCACCCTCGAGGAGGGCACATCTTTCCAGCGCCGAGCCCGGTCCGGTGATTTGCCTGTTGTCTGCGAGGACGACGACGCCCGCCAGTACATCGGCGGCCTAGAGCGTCTGACCGCGGCGGGATATGAACACTACGAAATATCCAACTTTGCCCTGCCGGGACGCAGATCTCGGCATAACTGGGCGTACTGGACCGGAGGCGAATACCTCGGAGTCGGGGTGTCGGCGCACCGCTATGTCGATGGGCGTCGGAGCTGGAACACCAAGGACCTGCCCGATTACCTGGCGCAGGTGGAGGCCGGGTCGTCGCCTACAGAAGGAGGAGAGCGACTGGACCCCGCCGCGGCGACCTCCGAGCGTGTATGGCTGGGTTTGCGAACCTGTGAGGGGGTAAAGCTCGGGCGTGTCGAGCGCGAGGGGCTGGCGGCGAAGAGGCGAATGACCGACCTGGTGCGGGGCGGCTTCGTTCAGCTTGAAGGGGACCGCATGAAGCTCACTGGCAAGGGGATCCCCGTGGCCGACGCCGTGAGCGTTGAAATCGTCACCGTGATCGAGGATCTCGCCAGAGATGCTCAGCGAGGCCCCGATCCACCGGTCCCGTAGTTCGGTCAGGCCCGTAATACACAGGCCCGTTAAGTAAGTAGATGAGATCGTTAAGAGGACTTTCGATGGGTCTGATCGAGGTCATTGGTGAGGTCGAGTGAAGAGAGTTCGGGTCCGTGTGCCGGCGTCATCCGCCAACCTGGGTCCTGGCTTCGACTGTCTGGGCTTGGCGCTGTCCCTCTATCACTCTTTGACCGTGATTGAGCGCGACGGAGAAGGGGTCGAGATCTTCGTCGCCGGTGAGGGCGCAGACGAGCTGCCTCGCGACGAGGAGAACGCCGTCTACCGGGCCATGGAAGCGTTCTTCCAGGACAGCGGATACAGGCCGGGTCGCCTGTCAATCGAGTCGGAGAGCGAGATTCCCGTCGGCCGAGGTCTGGGCAGCAGCGCCGCCGCCGTGCTGTCGGGTCTGGCCGCGGCGGCTCTGCTGTCTGGCCGTGAGGTCGATGCTCGAGGCCTGATGGCCCTTGCGGCTGGGTTGGAGGGGCACGTGGACAACGTCGCTGCCAGCCTGTTGGGTGGTTTCTGCGTAGTCGGCCCGTTATCGACTGGATTGGGGACTGGATTGGGGGAATTCATTCGGATGGAGGCGCCTGATGCTCTCGCCGCCGCGGTCGCGGTACCGGATCTTACCGTTGACACGCGGCAGGCTCGCGCGGTGCTGCCGGCGACGGTAACCTTCGGCGACGCGGTCGCCAATCAGGGGCGAGTGGCGATGTTGACGGCCGCTATGGCCTCGGGAAGGCTGGATCTGCTGGCCGCCTCCATGGAAGACTGTTTGCACGAATCCCACAGGGCCGCACTCGTTCCCGGCTTGGACCGAGTCTGCCGCGCCGCCGTGGAGGCAGGAGCGTATGGCGCGGTACTCAGCGGGTCGGGGCCATCGGTCCTCGCCCTCGTGCGGCCGGGAGACGACGCTCCGGGCAGCGCGATGAAGGAGGCGTGGCGACAGGAGGGGGTGAGCTCGCGGGCCCTCCTTCTCGATATCGACAGAGTCGGCCTGCGGGCGGAACAGTTAGACTGAGGAAGCGAAAAATGGAGAGATCGCGATTGTTCGCCCTCCTGGCCGCCCTCCTGGCTCTGCCCTGGCAGGCAGGGGGGCAGCAGACCACGGAGGACACGGAGGACACGCAGGGCCCGCCCATTGGGCTGGCAGCTTTCCGGGAGGTGATAGCGAGCGGCAGGTACCTGGTCGGGCCCGGGGACCAGTTCCTCATCTACGTGACGGGGATGGCGTTACCGGCCAAGAGCAGGGTGATGGCCGAGGGCGGTCTGTTCATACCCGGGGTCGGACTGGTGCCGGTTGGCGGCCTGCGACTGCGAGATGCCCACGCGGCCATCGACAGCGCCTTTCGGCAGGCAGTGACGATCGGGGATATTGACGTGGAATTGAGCAAACCCAGGTCGATCCCGGTGCCGGTTCTGGGTCTGGTGTCGAAACCGGGTATCTTGATTGGCACCGGCGTGGATCGTGTGAGTGCGATCCTTCAGAGGGCGGGCGGGACACTCGGCTCGAACCGCGACATACGGCTGATCCGGACCACCTCTCAAAGCCCGGACGAACTCGCCCGCCTGAGCGCGGACCTCGAAACTGGCGATTACAGCTCCCTCAAGGGCTTCGAATCCGTGCGGATAGATCTCGACATGTACAGCGCCACGGGAAGGCTGGGCCTCAACCCCTTTATCGAGGACGGCGACATCATCTTCGTCCCCGGAAAGCGCGGCCAGATAACGGCTGTGGCCGCTGTGATGCGCCCGGGGGCCTTTGAGTTCGTCGAGGGCGATCGACTCAGCGACCTCCTCGAGCTGGCGCTCGGACCGGCTCCCAACCACGATCCCGACAATGTTCTGCTGTTTCGCTACGGAGACGATTTGACCCAGATGTATACCATGCCTTTGGACATCGCGGGGATCCTGCGCCGCGACCCGGTGGCGGATCTCCCGCTGAGGGATGGCGACTGGCTGGTCCTGAGAAGAATCCCCAGATATCACGAGCCGAGCACCGTCACCGTCCTCGGCGAGTTTGTCTACCCCGGTGAATACGTCGTCGACGTGGACGGGACGCCGCTTAGCAAGGTGATCGAGGGCGCTGGCGGGCTCACCAAGGACGCCTCTCTGCAGAGAGCCAGAGTGATCAGGCGCGAGGAGGAGGACGAGGATAAGAACTTCCTCCGGATCGAGAGCGTCCCGGTGGCCGATCGAACAGATGATGAGGATCAGTATTTTATCATGAAGAGCGTTGAGAGGTCGGGTCGGCTGGTAGTGGACTTCACCGCCCTTTATCAGGGCGACGTGACCCAGGACATACAGCTGCTCCCCGGCGACGCGATCCTGGTGCCACGTTTGCAGCAGATTGTAAAGGTGAGCGGCTCCGCCGACCCTGGCGCGGTGGTCTACCACCCCGAGTATGGAGTGGAAGACTACATCGCCGGGGCCGGAGGGCCCGGCTGGCGGGCGTCTGACGAAATAAGGGTCATCAAGGCCCGGACGGGAGAGATGGAGAGAGCTGCCGACATCGAGCGAATCGATCCGGGAGACCGGGTCTGGATCAAGGAGAAGCCGCGACGTGACCACTGGTCGATATTCACCCAGGTCACGACCGTGATCGGCCAGGCCGCCACCCTCGTGCTCCTGTACGTGTCGCTTACCAATTGAGCGCTGACATGGACAACCAGGTGCGCGAACACAGCCTGCTCGACTATGCGTACGTGCTAACAAAATGGCGACGTCTCATCGTCACCTCTTTTCTGGCGGTTGCAGTCCTGTCGGCCGCGGTCAGCCTGGTGTTGCCCGAGGAGTGGACGGCCAACACCAAACTGCTGCCGCCAGAGGAGGAGGGTGACCAGCTCGGTCTGTCGATGCTGCTGGGTTCGGCCGTACCTGCAGGGCTCAGTGGGCTTGTGGGTGCCACGACCCCCTCAGATCGACTTCTGACCCTGCTGGAGAGCCGCCTTGTCCTCGGCGCGGTGGTGGACAGTCATAATCTGGAAAGGCTTTATGACGCCCCGTACAGAGACCTGGCTATCGACATGCTGAATGACCGGATCGACCGAGAAGTAGAGGCGGATGGCACTCTGGTCATGGACGTGACCGCGTCCAGCCCGGAGCTAGCGGCCCGGCTGGCCAACGACTTGGCCGCCGAACTCGACAAGGTGCATCGGGACTTCAGGAGACAGAGGGCGAAGTCGCTGCGGGGATTTCTCGGCGAGCGCATCCGGCTGATGCAGGAGGAGCTCAAGTCCAGCGCCGGGGCGCTCCAGGCATTCCAGGAGAAGCACGGCCTGGTGGATCTGGAGGCGCAGGTCACGTCGAGCGTAGAGATCGTCGAGACCATCGTCAAGCGGCTGCTGGATCGGGAGGCGAGGCTGGCTCAGATGACGAGGCAGCTCACGGCGGAGCGCGCCAACCGCAACATACTGCTCCTGGAGGTGGAAGAGCTCCGCAACCAGCTCGAGAAGGTAATGGGGGAAACCACTGGAGAGGAGGACGGAGGAGGTGGAGAGAGATTCGTGCGGTCGCTGGGACCTTCCCTCAGATCTCTCCCCGGGCTGATGTTCCAGCACGGCGAGCTCACCCGCGATGTCTATGTGAACTTAGAGATCATCCGCTACCTCGGGACGAAGCTGGAAGAGGCGAAGTACCGGGAAGCCCTCAATACCCCTACAATCCAGGTCCTCGATCGAGCTACACCGCCGATGACGCGCAGTGCTCCCAGGCGGACCTTGATCGTGCTCAGTGCCTCGGCCGTGAGCCTTGTCTTCAGCGTTGTCCTGGCTTTTCTCTTCGAATCGTGGAACCGCGTGGCGCGCGAAAACGAGGACAGAATAGACTCCATCCGCCAGCTTCTACACGGCCCCGACTGACCTCAATCTGTAGAAAGATGCCGAACCCCTTTTGGGCAAGAAACGGGGTCACGAAAAACCCATCGCAACCCCGTTTTCTCACTGTGGTGGGGGGAGCAGGACTCGAACCTGCGAAGGCTAAGCCAGTAGATTTACAGTCTATTAATCCCGGTTCTTTCGGGCTCTGCAGTTACAGTTAGTATTCCCTCGTAAATGATTGTATGCCAACCGTATAAATACCACCAATGTACGCCATTGGACATCTCTGTACATCCTCGTAAAACCCTATAATTGGGTCATGATTGGGTCATGGGGTTCTTGAGAATGCAGTCTATTTGAAGTATATTCTTGGACGATTGCAGAGGTGAACCATTGACACGCACAAGGAGACCCATGGCCCGTCGAGGACGCCCAACCAAGGAGGATTACCCGCTGACAGATCGCATCGGTCGGGTGGAGATCCGAAAGCGAACGCCAGGTTCGGCGTGGCAGGCACGATACTCGACCCCCCTTGGGCGCCAGGAGCACAGTCTCAAGTTGCGCAGCAAGGACTCAGCACATCAGGAGGCCGCCCGCATCGACCAACTGCTCGAATCCGGGGAATATGAGATCCTGTCGGAGGAGCGAGCCACTCCCAATCTCACCTTCGCCCAGTTCGTAGACCAGGAGTTCCTGCCCAAGTATCGAGGATGGGGAGACGGCACTCGACGGACAGGGCGAAGCTATTTCAATGCCCTCAACAGAGTCTTTGGCTCAAAGCCGATGGCGGCCATCACTCCCCGGATGATCGAGGGGTATTTAGCTCGCCGCCGGGACGACCCAGATAAGCCGCTGAGCAAGGCGACTCGGAACCGGCATCTGGCCTGCCTGAAGACGGTTTTCAAGGCCGCCGTGGACTGGAACTTCGCCAACACCAACCCCGCCGAGAAGGTGAGGATGGAGAAAGAGCAGCAGCGGGTGCCAGACGCGCTGACTGAGGAGGAAGTGGCGCGGCTACTCGAACACCTTGCCGAGCACTTGCGGCCTGTCGTCATCTTTGCCGTGGATACGGGTATGCGGGCGTCGAAAGTGTTCGGGTTAACCTGGGCGGATGCTGATCTAGTGACGCCGTGGGAGGACCCTTCAGGCACCCCGAAGAGGGGGATGGTAACGGTCCGGGCACCAAAGAATGCCGAGGACAGGGTCATTCCCATGACGGACCGGGTTTACCAGACGTTGGTCAGGCAGCGGGAACTCAATGCTCAATCTGATACGCCGAACATGCGGGTGTTCCCATACGAGGCGGATTTCGTAAACAAGCGGCTGATATGGGCGGCTGAAGAGGCCGGAATCGAGAAGCACGTCACCATGCATGTCTTCAGGCACACTTGGGCTACCCGTTTGCGAGATCGCGGCGTGCCACTGGACCGCATCAAGGAACTGGGGGGGTGGAAGACGATGCGCATGGTGGAGCGATATGCGAAGATGAGGGACCCCCAGTTGCAGGCCGCAATCGCTGCGCTCAATGGGTGAGCGTTACCCAGGTCTATTCGCGACGTCGCCTACAACTGGAAGGGATCCATGAAGAGAATAACCATAGGTCTCGCTTTGGTTGCATTGGTCCAGACCGAAGACTTGTACGCGGAAGCATCATTTCTTGATGATGGTGCCGTTCTACTTGCTCCCGAGTTTCAGGCCGACGGTGGCTGGGAAACAGTCTGTGACGGCGATCACGTCGGCCAAAGAAAAGCCCCCGTCGCATCCAAACGGATGGCGGGGGCGGTTGGGGCTGCGCCTGCACGGCAGCAAACGCCTCATCGGCAAGTTGAGCAAGGGGTTTGATTTTTTGGGCTATCGAGTGGTACCGGGCCGTCGGCTCCGGTCT
>PBRM01000262.1 GCA_002725915.1 Gemmatimonadota bacterium | reverse complement strand
TGCGCGCGGCGGAAATCTGCCGCCATCTACGTTCTATGTCCCGGCGGAAATGCAGCAGATACAGCAGGGCCGAGACTGTGCCCATTCCGCCCAGAATGGCGGCGCATCCCCGCCATCCCACATAGACCACCAGAACGCCGGCCAGGGCGGGAAAACCGACTTTGCCCACATCGCCAAAAAAATTGAGAGTACCGATTGCCGGACCCGACTTATCCACCGGGTACACACTGGAGATAAGGCCGGTTCCCACCGGGTGATAGACCCCTCCGCCAACGCCTGACAAGATGATCAGTACCAGCACAACCGAATAGCCACCAGCCAGGATCAAGGCCACATGACTCAGACTGAACCAGGCCGTTCCCAGCCCAAGCACCAGCATTTCTCCCAAGCGCTCCGAGAGCAGACCGGCCGGTATCTGGGTCGCGCTGATCGCTCCCTGCATGGCGGTTTTCAGCAGGCCGGCCTCGGTGTAGCTCAGGCCGAGATCGGCGGCGATAAAGGGGAGCAAGAGAGCCAGGCCGGCAATAAAGCCGTCGTTGACGATGTGAAGCAGACTGCACCACCACAGCTGTGTGGATGGTCTAGCTCTCAGCGGTTTCGACATGCACAGAGCTCCAGAGGTTGTCGCCAGCTTCCCGTTCCAGGTCCTGGAGGACCGTGGGGATCAGCTCCGCCACGGTCGGGTGATCCAGACGACGATAAACTCCTCAGATGGCAGAACGAAGCTGGTCGTCAGCGGTGACCAAGCACTGTTGCTAGCATCTGGCTATAGGGGATTTGCCGTTCTCAGCCCTCGACAATTCGTCGAGCAACACGTGCACTAACCTCGCCCCATCCGCAACCCCCGATTCTCCAGCGGCAAATTCACCCGCACATTCCCCCGTCGGTGCGACTCCCTTAACGCAATCACAATCTCCAGTGATTCGCGCCCAAACTCCCCCGGACAAATCTTCTCCTCCCCCTCCTCGATCGACCGACACACCCCCTCAATCGCATCCACCATCGACGAGCGCGGGTACCATGGATTGGGAAACTGCCGCTGTATCGGCTCCCCCGTCTCCGGGTGCGCTCCCCACAGTTCGAACTGCGCGTGCGCATTCCGCGTGACCACCACCCCCTGCTCGCCAATAAACTCCATCGTCCACCCATGCCCCGAGCGGTCAGCCCGCGAATTCAAAAACCCCCGCACCCCATTGGCATAGGCGATATACCCCGACCCCGACAGATCCCCGTCTTCCAATGCCTGCTCGTCATTATCCATCTCGCCTACCACCCACTCGGCCGGCGCCCTGGCAAAAAGCCGAAACAACGCCAGCGAATGGCTCCCTATATTCGACAGACTGTGCGGACAGTGGCAGACCATCGACCTCAGCGGCCCGATCGCCCCGGCTTCAATAGCTTTAAGCGCATTAGTATACCAGCTGTACCAGTTGAGATGGCAGGCTATCGACAGAATCGTCCCATGCGCCCTGCACGCCTCAATCATCGCATCCGCCTGCGCCAAGGTCCGGCACATCGGCTTGGTCGCATAGATCGCCTTGACCCCCGCCTCAGCCAAACCCGCCACCACCTCCGGCCGCTCCTCCGGCCGCGTCGTCACTGCCACCACATCCGGTCGCTCCCTGGCCACCAGCTCGCGATAATTCTCATGCAGGGCCTCCACCCCCCAGCGCTGCCCAAAATCGTCGAGCTTGCTGCGATCAATATCCGCCGCACCCACCAACTCGATCCCCCGCGACTCGATCATCGCCGGCGCGTGCGCCCAGGGCCACGGATAGTGCGCCATATGGATATGCTCGTCGTCAATCGTACTCCCCATCCGCCCACAACCCACCACCGCCCCGCGATAGTCCCCCTGCGGCCGGGTCGCCGCAATCACCTTATACGCCTCACCCTGCGTCATATTCAACTCTCCTCTCGATAGGTCCAACCCCGCAAAATACGCCGGCTTCACATATTCACAAGTTTTCTCACAGCTCGTCAGCTGCACGCAACGAAACGGGCTCTGTGGACCGGCCGTTGGCGCACCGAACGCCTGCTGCCGTCAATGGACCGGCTGTGAGCGCGACGGCTATGCAGATCGTGCTGACGACCGAAGCCGCGCGGTTGGAAGGGGGTAATCAAGAGGCAACTGACCGGGCCGAGGCGCATCCCACGCAATTGGGGTCGGGGTCCTGATGGCTGTTGACGACACCCGTTGCGGCCCAGCATCCCGACTGTCGCCTCTGGCTACCTGTACCGACTGCGTTCGGCAGCGGCGGCGGTGACCAGAAAACTCCTCTTGCTCAGATAACTGAAAGACGAGTAATCAGATAAGTGAACGATGCTCGTCGAGGTTCAGCCGCTGCCTCAACTTGGGGCGATGCAGATTCCAAGTCGATACCTGCAAACGAGCGCACGCGCTCATGCCTCAGCGCAGCAAGAGTAGCTTGCGGGTTTCGACCCGGGAACCGGACTGGAGGCGATAGAAGTAAACGCCGCTGGCGACGCCGCGGTCGGCGTCATCGGTTCCGGCCCAGGTCACCGCGTGCCCCCCACCGGCGTATGGTCCGTCGACGAGACGCGTGACGCGTTGGCCGCCGAGGTTGTAGACCGTCAGCGTCACCTCGCCTGAGTCGCTGAGGCGGAAAGGGATCACCGTACTGCTGTTGAAGGGGTTGGGATAGGCGGTGCCGAGGGCAAACTCGACCGGCATAGGTTGCTCGTCGGTGACAGCTGTCGCCACCATGGAGGCTAGTAGCCGTACGTCGTCGATGTAGATGCGTCGGGAGAAGTCGCCGCCGAAGGTGATCTCCTGGAGAGGCCGGGCACGGCCGAAGAGGTCGAGGGGCAACTCGACGACCTGCCACTCCTTCGAGGTGATATCGACGTAGCCGTCGTCGACCAGGTCGATGAGGGTCTCGAAGATGTAGAGGTTGAAGTCGTCTGCCGGGTCGCGGTCGAAGGGGCCGAAGTGGACGGCGAAACGCAGGACGCGGTAGCCGACCGGGTCGAGGGGTTGCTCGGGGCGAAAGCTGACCACCCAGTCCCAGTTCCCGGAGCGCACGGGGAAACTGGCAGCCACTTCGCCTTCGTAGACGAAGGTATCCTCGGCAAGGTCGACGGCGCGATCCTCGAAGAATGCCCTGTGCACCACGTCCCATCCCAAAGCCAGGGCGTCGCCGAACACCACCAGATCGTCATGGTCGATCTGCGGCTCCACGGCGAGGGTGCGGATCAGGCGCACCTCGATGGGCGGCGATGACGGCTGGCGCACGGTGACGGCGACGGTGCGCAGGCCGCGGTCGACGGTCACTGGAAAGGAAGCGCGCAGCCGCCAGACACCATCGGCGGTCGGCTCCAGTGGGATGTCGGAGGGACCGCCCAAGGCGCTGAAGTCCGCCACCAGTTCGGGATCGCCGGCGTCGGGGGCCAGGCGGGCGACGCGCACAGTGCCGTCCAGCTCGAGGAGAGCGCCGCTGGCGATCGAATCCGGCAGGCCATCGGCCCACTCGGCGACGATCGGGCTGTGTTCGATGCGCAGCACGTAGGGAAAACCGGGATCACTCGAATAGCCGGCATCGCTGGAGACGTACATCCGTCCTTCTGAATCGGTGACAATCCCCATCGGGTGGCCCATGATGTCCTCGGCGTCGGTGCCGGTCTGGAGACCGCTGAGGAAGTTCTCGTACCGCGCGTTGGAGCCGTCGGGGTCGCTGAACAGGGCAATCACGCAGTAGCCCTCGATCGCCGCCAGTTTCGCGCGGCCTGCGTGGAGGGCGACGAAGGCGGCGTTGCGGTATCGGAGGGGAAAATGGTCGTGGTCGTAGAAATGGATCCCCATCGGGGCCGAATGCGCCGGCATCAGTGCGACGGGGCGCTCCATGCTGGCAACGCGGGCCGAGTCGGCGGCCGTGAGCGGCAGGATTTCCGCGTAGGCTGGGATGGTGAAGTCAGCCCACACCCGATACCCGGAGGCGAGGGGGATGCCGTAAAAGCCGCCGTCGCGGATCACGTCGATCCACTCCGGAGGGGCTTCGACGCCCTCGAGGTCGTGGCCGTTGTTGGTACCCCACAGCTGCCCGGTCACCGGGTGCAGGGCCATGCCGAGGACGTTGCGGACACCCGTGGCGAAGACGCGCCGCCCGCTGCCGTCGACGTTGAACTCCAGGATCGAACCCCGCTCCGCGTCGGTTCGCCGGCACAGGTCGCAGGGCCAGCCGACGCTGAGATACATCTTGCCGCGCTGCTCGTCGATGACGATGGTGCGGGTGGAATGGGAGCCGCTGGAGGGAATGCCGTCGACAAGGACTTCGCGCTCTTCGTAGACGAGGTCGCCGTCTGAGTCGCGTAGGCGCAGGATCTGCGGCCGGTCGCCGACGTAAAGAGCGCCGTCGTGGAAGGCGATGCTGTGGGGACGGCTGAACCCGGTGGCGGCGACGATCGCCTCGTCGGCGACACCGTCTCCGTCGCGGTCGGGGAAAGCGATGATCTGATCGTCGTCCATGTTGGCCACGTGCAGCACACCGTTGCTGTCGAAAGCCATGAACCGCGGCCGGTCGACGCTGTTAAAGGCGGCGAAGACGCTGGCCGTAAACCCCGGCGGCAGATTGACGCTCAAGTCACTGGGCAGCCTATCGAACTGGGGCGGGACGTGGACGGGCGTCGGCTGCAAGTCGACGTGCGTGCGCGGGGTGAGACGGACGGTCCCGGGCGGGTAGTCCGGTTGCGCGGCGGCGCCCGCGGCGAGACAGGCGGTGGCGCCCAAGGCGAGGACGCAGGTGGGGCGGCGAAGGCGGGAACGGATCATTGGGTCTCCGGGGGTTTGTAGGACCTGCAAGAGGCGTTGCGGTTAGGCTGCGTCAAGAAGGTCACATTGTGGTCAAGGATTCAGCGACACCTTCTTGCTCTCAGGTCAGAGCAGGCGGAGCGACCCGCGATGAGGCGTCATAGATCCAGACGAACACTGCTGGCTGGCGCCAACGACGTTCCGTCGCTCTTTCCTGCAAACGACGGCCGCTGGCCTACTCAAGTTGAAATGCGATAGCTCCGCGGCTGGGGCGCGGCGTGCCGTCCGTGGGCACGCTGCCCGCTGTCGCGCGTTGCCAAGCTGTCGTAATCAGTCCTTGATCTCGAAAATCGCCTCGATCTCCACCGCCACTCCGGTGGGCAGCTGCGCGAAACCAATGGCCGAACGTGCGTGATGCCCGTCGTCCCCATCGAAAATCTCGTGCAGCAAATCAGAAGCGCCGTTGATGACAAGATGCTGCTCGATGAAGTCGAGAGTCGAGTTGACGCAGCCCAGCAGCTTGACGACGCGCAACCCGTCGAGCGTGCCGACCTCCTGGTGTACAGACTGAAGGATGTTGGTGGCAACTTCCTTCGCCGCCTCGTATCCCTGCTCAACGGTGACATCCAGGCCGAGCTTGCCCTTCTGTGTCGAGGTGTGGCCGGAGGTGATGATGAGCTTGCCGGTACGGGCGGCCATGTTCAGGTAGGCCCGCTCGGCGTTGTCGGGGAATTCCAGGCCCCGTTCGAGAGCCTTTGCTTCAGCGCCCATGGTGAGTCTCCTGTTTCGGGTTGTTCGAAAGGTAACAACGCGGCGTCTTGAGTTTGGAGAGGTCTTCTTCGCTTCGTGTATGTTGGCCTGGATCATCGGCCACCCCTCTCATGCCATCGAAACATAGACTAGAGTCGTGGACCAAGTCCAGGATCTCCTTCCGGCCACTCGGCACGTCGAGGGCGCGGCGCAGCGCTTCATTTGGTGAAAGTGAGGCATGATGTCCGCTCCATTGTGTTCAGGCTGTATCCGGTAGCAGCGTAACCCCGGCTGCAGAGACATCCGCCCATCCTTCAGGCAGCATCGAATAGAGCACCTCTGAACGCTCAATCGTCTGCCTGAGCCACAGGGTTCCCGAATCCGTGGCTGTCAAGAACTCCAGCGCCCGTTGAGCAGACACCCACTGATGCCCCGTATGTTCCGGACTGCGATGCGCAGTCTCGTCTCCGACGATCGAGCAACCGAAGATCACGCCCTGGAGCTCGTTTTCCGGGTCGCGCTCGCCTCGATAGAAATGAGACAGCCCGATCAGGATATCGACTCGAACCCGCAGACCGGTCTCCTCCATCACCTCGCGGTGAAGTGCCTCCTCGAACCCCTCGCCCTGATTGACCCGTCCCGTAACGCACTCCCAGACTTCGGAGTTGAAGTCGCGATCGGCAGCGCGTTTCATGAGCAGATACTCACCGACGCGATTGCGCAGCAATGCCGCGATCCCCGCCAGGAAGTGTCCCGGACTGTGTATTGCCTCAGACATGGAAGGACCTCCGTCTGCATTGAGATTGCGGGCACTATGCTCGAGCACAGCGCTGTCATCGCGCTGTGTCGAGTGGCTGAGACTGGTAGCGCGCCTGCCAGTAGACCTCGGTCCGGAAGCCCATGCTTCGGTAGACAATCGATCGGACCTCGGTAGGATCGGTGAAGATCGTCAGCGATCGGTGCCGGGGCGCGCTCGGCTCTCATGGATCAGGCGGGCGAGCAGGTGCCGGGCGACGCTGCGTCGTCGGAAGGGAAGCCGGGTTGCCAGATGAAAGAAGATCAGCCGATCACGCCCTTGATACCACCCGCGATGGCCGCCGCCTGCTCGCCGATCCACCGATCACACCGGCCGCCGTCATCTCCTCGACGAGGACGTTGTCGATTGTCGGGTCACCGGCATGACGGGTGTAGACTCCGTAGCTCCCGCGTTCGGCGCTCTGCCCTTCTTGCAGTTGCGCTCCGCTCTAGCGGCCTCGGTTACTGGCACTCACTTCCGCCAGGTCGTAATCGCTATGGCGCTGTGCCAGATGCGAGTGAAACGTTAAGAGGACCGTCGAATAATGGCAATGCCGTCGGCGGCGGTGTTGGGAATCGGACACACCAGAGGAAGCAGCAACACAGGCCGGCCTCAGCTCAGCGGACGATGGCGACTTCCACCCCGGCGCTGCTCCGCAGGGTTCACTGGCTGCGGGCCTGTCTGTTGCCTGGCAGGTCCCGGGCTGATGCCTGAGTCGGCCGATATCTACCTGTCTGCGGTTCGGGCAGATCGCAAACAGTGGCGGGGAGCGTCGTCTGTCTGGTTACCAATTACCTAGTAAATCTCCCGCCCGTTGAGTCACCCTTGACCTGCAGCCCTCCGTCTGCCCTATACTTGTAGGCCCTTCAGCCAGTCTCTCGAAAGCGATCCCCTGGTTGGCAGGCTGCTCTTACTTTCACTGCGCCGAACAACCCTCGTCCAAGGATAATGAATGGCGACTCGCGCCCACGCGCTGCGCAACTACTCGCTGCGCCGGCTCATGCTCATGCTGCCGACGCTGCTCGGCGTCACGTTCTTCGTCTTTCTGCTCTGTCAGTTCGTCCCCGGTGGTCCCATCGATCAGATGAAGATGCGCATCGCCGGGGCGGGGGATTTCGGCGAGGCTGGCGGAAGCGCCAGGTCGGGACAACGCGCCTCGTCGCTCGACATTCCCGAAGATAACCTGCTGGCGCTCAAGAAATACTACGGCTTCGACAAGCCCATCCTGACGCGCTACGGCGCCTACCTGATCAAGCTGGCCAGTTTCGACCTGGGGGATTCCTTCCGATACACCATGCCGGTGGAGACGTTGATCGCCAGCCGCTTCCCGGTGTCCATCTACTTCGGACTGATCGCCTTCCTGCTCACCTACCTGGTGTGTATTCCGCTGGGCATCGTCAAGGCGCTGAAGCACAAGACCAGGCTCGACAACGCCACCTCGATCTTGATATTCCTTGGATATTCCATCCCGGGGTATGCGCTCGGCGCCGTGCTGCTGGCGCTGTTCGCCGTGCAGCGCGACTGGTTCCCACTGGCCGGCTTCGAGAGTCTGGGGTTTGACGAACTCAGCTTCTTCGACAAAGTAATGGACCGCCTGTATCACACCGCCCTACCGGTCATCTGTTACGCCATCCACCTCTTCGCCTTCATGACCATTCTCACCAAGAACAGCCTCATGGAGAACATGAGCGCCGACTATGTCAAGACGGCGCTGGCCAAGGGCGTGACCTGGCCCCGCGCCGTCTTCGGACACGCGCTGCGCAACTCGCTCATTCCCATCGCCACCAGCTTTGGCAACAACATCTCGCTGATCCTGACGGGGTCCCTGCTGATCGAGCGCGTCTTCGGTATTCCCGGCATGGGGCTGTTGTTCTTCGAGGCTATCACAGCGCGCGATTATCCGATTGTCATGGGCTACATCTTCGTCTCGGCGACACTGATGCTCGTCGGCAACCTGCTCAGCGACTTGTGCGTGGCCGGTGTCGATCCGCGCGTGCGCTTCGGGGAGTGAGCGCATGCGCATCGACCCCATCACACGAAAACGGCTGAGGCGCTTCCGGCGCCTCAAGCGCGGCTATTACTCATTCCTGATCCTGGCCGGTTTCACCGCCTTGTCGCTGTTCTCCAACTACATCGCCAACCGACGCGCCATTGTCGTCTCCTACCAGGATAGCCTCTACTTCCCGACCTTCAGGTTCCACGACATGGCCACATTTGGCCAGCAGGACGAGTACGGCTTCGACGATGTGGAAGCCGACTACACGGCGCTTCAACAGACATTCCGGCAAGACGGCGGCCGCAATTGGGTGCTGATGCCGCTGGTGCCGTTCGACCCATATGAGCCCGATTTCGAGTACGACCACCCGCCGCCCAACCCGCCCGACAGACGCCACTGGTTCGGCACCGACTCGCAGGGCAGGGACGTTTTCGCGCGTCTCCTCTACGGCTTTCGCATATCCATACTCTTCGCCGTCTCTCTGGTGGTCGTCGGCGAGGTGATCGGCACGATTGTCGGCTCGATGCAGGGATTTCTCGGTGGGCGCTTCGATATCTTCAGCCAGCGCTTCATCGAGATCTGGTCGACGCTGCCGTTCCTGTATGTCGTCATCCTGCTGGCCACTTTCTTCAAGCCCAGCTTCCTGTCGCTGCTAGCCATCATGACGCTGTTCGAGTGGATACGCATGACCTATTACATGCGCACCGAGATCTACCGCGAGAAGACCAAGGAATACTGCCTGGCAGCACGCTCTTTCGGCGCCTCCAGGCGACGACTTATCTTCCGACACCTGCTGCCAAACTGCATGACGCCACTGGTGACCATCACCCCCTTCGCCATCGTCGGCGCCATCAGCGTGCTGACGGCGCTCGATTACCTCGGCTACGGGCTGCCGGCGCCGACTCCGAGCTGGGGCGAGATGATCGACCAGGCTATGGACAGCTCCAACCGCGACAAGATCTGGCTCAGCGTGGCGCCGTTCACCGCGATCTCCGTCACCCTGCTGCTGGTCACCCTGATCGGCGAGGCGATCCGCGAAGCCTTCGACCCCAAGCAGTACGCCCACTACACCTGAAAGAGAGAGGCGATACAATGATCACCTCATCAATCACCCTCTGTGGCCTGCTGCTGGCGACCGCGCTGACGCTGCCCGCCAGCGCTCAGGATCTATCGACGATCGAGTGGCAGACCAACTACGACGATCCCCCCATCGGCGACCCGGCAGCCCTGAAGGGGGGCATCTTTCACACCTTCATGGCCGCCTACCCGCTGACCCTGCGCCTCGTCGGCCCCAACTCCAACGATGGCTTCTCGTCGTGGAAGCGGGCCGTTACCATGGACTTCGGCCTCGTCGCCCGCCACCCGACAACGGACAACTACGTCCCCTGGATGGCCACCCACTGGTCGGTCCAGGACGACAAGCGGACCCTCTACTTCAAGCTCGACCCCGACGCCCTATGGAGCGACGGCAAGCCGGTGACGGCAGCCGACTACGTGCACACGTTGCACATGATGCAAAGCGAGGCCATCGTCGATCCGTTCTACAACAATTACGCTGAAGAGCACTACGAGGACGTCGTCGCCATCGAACCCTATGTGCTCAAGATCGTCGGCAAGTTCGAGAGCTGGCGGCCGCTGGACATGTTCGGCCTGTGGGCGACGCCGGCACACGCCGTCACCCTCGAAGAGGGTTTCCCCGAGCGTTACAACACGACGGTCTTACCCGTGCAAGGCCCCTATGTGCTGAGCGAGAAGGAGGCCGGACAGTACGTGGTGTTCACCCGTCTGGAGGACTGGTGGGGGAAGGATAAGCACTACTGGCGCGGCATGTACAACCCCGACCGCATTCACATCCGCGTGATCGACGACTCGGACCGGGCCCTCGATTTCTTCAAGAAGGGAAAGCTCAGCCTCTACAGGGTGAACACGGCCAAGAAGTGGGCGGAGGAGATGGAATTCGAGGCCACCGAGAATGGCTGGGCGCACCGCAAGCGACTGTTCGTCGACTACCCGAGCGGCGTCTACGGCTTCGCTATGAACCTGGAGAGAACCATCTTCCAGAACAAGGACTTCCGCAAGGCGATTCAGTACCTGTTCAACTTCGACGAGATCAACGAGAAACTGATGTACAACGCCTACTACCGCGCCGTCTCCGCCTTCACCGGGACGGAGTACCAGAACCCCGAGCTGAAGCCGTATGGATTCGACCCAAGGAAGGCGCGCCAGCACCTGCGGAAGGCGGGTTACGCCAAGCGGGGAGAGGACGGGATTCTCGTCGATACCGAGGGCAACCGCGCCGCCTTCACCTTCTCCTACGGCAGCAAGGGACTCGAGCGCCACATGACCGTCGTCAAGCAGGTGTTCAAGCGCTTCGGCGTCGACATGGACCTGCGGCTGTTGGAGCCGGGCACTGCCTTCCGCAATGGAATGGAGCGCGAGTACGAGATGACCCTGATGGGACGGACAGCCGGACGCTTCCCAGGGCCACACCAGTATTACGGCTCCGTGTTCAAGGAGACGAAAAACAACAACAATGTCTGGGCCTACGGAACGGCTTACACCGATTCGCTCATCGACGTCTACCGCTTTAACATGGACAAGAACAAGCGCCTGCAGGCCATGCACGAGCTCGATGCCATCCTGCAGGACGAGGCGTTCTACGTGCCCTTCTGGCAGGCGCCGTTTATGCGCTTCCTCTATTGGGACTACGTCTCCTTTCCCTCCTTCTACTTCCCCAAACGCATCCAGCAGATGACCGACTGGCAGGTGTTCTGGATCGACGAGGACAAGAGACGCGCCCTCGCCGACGCCATGGCTGACGGGCGCGCGCTCGGCAGGAACGCGGTTATCGACGTCGATCCCTACGAGGTCAAGGACCGACTCGAGGCGGCGATGAAGGCGGCTGGAGATGGTTGATCCGCTGTTCAGCAGTAATCGCGCAGCCACAGGATCCTGAGCGCCAGGTGCCCCTCCTGCAGGTTCGCGACCTGGTGACCGTCTTTGACACCGAGGACGGTGTCGTCCACGCGGTCGACGGCGTCTCGTTCGAGGTCGAAGCGGGCTCGACGCTGGGCATTGTCGGCGAGTCGGGATGCGGCAAGAGCGTCAGCGCCATGTCGATCATGCGGCTGGTGCCCAGTCCTCCCGGGCGTATCGAGAGCGGCAGCGTGCTGTGGAAGGGACGCGATCTGCTCACCGTGGACCCGCGCGAGTTGCCCGAGATCCGCGGCCGCGAGATCGCCATGATCTTCCAGGACCCGATGACGTCACTCAATCCTGTCTTCACCATCCGCAAGCAGCTCGGCGAGGTGCTGAAGAAGCGCTTTGGCCTCAAGGGTGGGCCCGCCGACACGCGCATGCTGGAAGTACTGGCAATGGTCGGCATCGCCGATGCCGGCGATAGACTGTCACAGTATCCCCACGAGCTTTCGGGCGGTATGAAGCAGCGCATCATGATCGCCATGGCGCTGCTGTGCCAACCCGACTTGCTCATCGCCGACGAGCCCACCACCGCCCTCGACGTCACCATACAAGCTCAGATTTTGCAGTTGATGAAGGAGCTGCAGCGCGAGTTCGGCACCGCCATCATCCTCATCACCCACGACATGGGCGTTATCGCCGAGACCTGCGACGAAGTCGCCGTCATGTACGCGGGCAAGGTCGTCGAGAGCTGCTCCAGCTTCGAACTTTTCGAGGCGCCGCGGCACCCCTACACGCGCGGCTTGCTCGACAGCATCCCCAGGCGCGGTCTGTCGAAAGAGCGTGCCCTTACCACCGTAGAAGGCGCGGTGCCTTCGCTGCTGGAGCCGCCGGCGGGCTGTCGCTTCGCCGACCGCTGCGGACGCGCCGAGCCGCGCTGCCGCCTCGAAGAGCCCCCCCTGGAGGAGATCTCCGTCCGCCACAGGACGGCCTGCCACCTGCCACTCGAGGTCGAGGCATGAGCTCTCCCATCCTCGAGGTCCGCGACCTGCGCAAATACTACCCGGTGCGCGGGGGACTGTTCGGGGGCAAACGCGGCGACGTGAAGGCGGTGGAGTCGGTGTCGCTGGATGTCGAGCCGGGCGAGACGCTGGGTCTGGTAGGCGAGTCGGGGTGCGGCAAGTCGACGCTGGGACGCACCGTCATGCGTCTCGAGGAGCCGACGTCGGGCGCGGTGCGCTTCGAGGGCAGAGACGTGGCGCATGCCTCGAAGCGAGAGCTTTTTGAGCTGCGCCGCGATCTGCAGATGATCTTCCAGGATCCCTACTCGTCGCTGAATCCGCGTCTCACCATCGGCGAGATCGTGCGCGAGCCCCTCGACATTCACCGACGGGGAACCCATACCGAGCGCCTCGAGCGCGTCGAGGAGCTGCTCGAGTCCGTCGGGCTGCAAGTGTCGTGGAAGGACCGCTACCCGCACGAGCTCTCGGGAGGGCAGCGCCAGCGCGTCGGCGTCGCCCGCAGCCTCGCCCTGGGGCCAAAGCTCATTATCGCCGACGAGCCCGTGTCGGCGCTCGACGTCTCGGTGCAGGGACAGATCCTCAACCTCATGGTGCGGTTCCAGTGGGAGCTGGAGCTCAGCTATATCTTCATCTCCCACGATCTGTCCGTCGTGGAGTACATCAGCGACCGCGTCGCCATCATGTATCTGGGCAGAATCGTCGAGCAGGGAGCGAAGACGGCGATATTCGCCAACCCCGGGCACCCCTACACGCGAGCGCTGATGGACGCCGTACCGGTGGCGCATCCAGCGCAGCGCCGCGAGCGCGAACCGATCAGCGGCGAGTCACCCAGCGCCGTCAATCCGCCGCCCGGGTGCGCCTTCCATCCGCGCTGCCCATTCGCCGTCGACGTCTGCCGCGAGCTGGTACCCGAGCTCGAACCGACCGGAGGCAATGACGGCCATGTGGTGGCGTGTCATCGCCAGGGCGAGGTGTGACCGGAGCTGCTCATGGCGCTTCGCGATTGAGGCGGCCCAAGATAGCCGGGTCAACCGCCTGACGGGGGCGGCCGCCGCCGCAAGGCCCAGCTGCGGCCGGGCGTCTCCACTCGAAAAGTTTCGATGTTGCCGCGATCGTTGACGGTCACATAGGCGGTTCGTCCGTCCGGACCGCCAAAGGCGATGTTGGTGGGCTGCTGGCCGGTCAGCTCGGTCTCTCGCAGGAGCTCACCAGTGGGCGAGACCTTGGCCACCGTACCCTTACCGTGACGGGTGATGTAGAGGTTCCCCAGAGTATCGCAACGCATCCCGTCCATGCCGAAGTCGTCGAAGCGCACGAGCAGCCGCTTGGCGCTCACCTCCCCCTTCGCGGACAGATCGTACGCCCAGACGTTCCGCTGCGCTGACTCGTTCACGTACAGCGTACGCTCGTCCGCACTGACCTCAATGCCGTTGGTAGTTCCCATGCCACTTTCCAGCAGCGCGACACTCCCATCGGGGTCGATCCGCCAGAGCTGCCCGGTGCTGGCGCCCCAATTCGGGTCGCTGGCGTAGACCCGGTCATCCGCCCCGATCGCCAGGTCGTTGGGCTGATTCATGCCCGGCTCGTGAGCCAGCGTGTCAATCGTCCTGGTCGCCATGTCGACTCTGAGAACGTTGTGATTGGCGTAATCGGCGATGAGCATGGCGCCGCGGCTGTCAAACCGAATGCCGTTGCCGATGCTGCCATCGGCGAGTTCTATGAAGAGCTGCGCGTGTCCGTCCGCTGTCACCGAACCGATGGTGCCCTGACGCTGGAAGTTCACCGCATAGAGCACCCCGTCAGCACTCACGGCGGGCCCCTCGATCGCTTTGAACTCGTCGGGAGGCGTCAGGTCACGGCTGATGTAGAGCTCCTCATCCTGAGCCATGGCGGCGACTCCCGGGACAAGGAGGAAGAGAATCCAACGAGCACGCAAATTCATCAAGGGCTCCTGGTGTAATCGGTTGGACCGGAGGGCGACGCCTCAGCGCAGCAAGAGTAGCTTGCGGGTCTCGACCCGGGAACCGGACTGGAGGCGGTAGAAGTAAACGCCGCTGGCGACGCCGCGGCCGGCGGCGTCGGTTCCGGCCCAGGTCACCGCGTGCTCCCCACCGGCGTATGGTCCGTCGACGAGACGCGT
>PBRM01000261.1 GCA_002725915.1 Gemmatimonadota bacterium | reverse complement strand
GGCGGTGTCGCCGGCCGCCAGCCCCGGCTCTGAAGCCCCGAGGCGATATCACCGGTGTTGTATCAAGCTATCTGGCCCGTCATCATACGCCTCCCGCCGCCCGGTCGATCGCGCCCCCCCTTCTTGGAGATCGTCAAACATCACGGCGTCGTCCGAACATCGTCGCGCGGGGTCAGTCCATCGACGTCGCTGACCTTGCTGCCGCGGGGGGCACGAACGTGGCCGTCGGGCAGGAGGGGGTCGTCGGTCTCCTGCATCCACCGGTCAAGTCTGCCACGCATATCCGCCAGTACATCTGCCATCTTCGAATTCTCGATTAGATTGTCGGCCTCGTCGGGATCGAAGATCAGGTCGTAGAGCATCTCCTGGGGGCGCGGCTGCTCCGTCCAGCCGTGTTCGAGCAGGAGCTGCTTGGCCGGCGTCTCGTCGATGTTGGGCAGGACCAGCCGCTCCCGGCCATCGTACCGCCGAATATACTTGTAGCCCTCCGAGCGCACGCAGCGCATGGGCTCGTAGGCGGCGTGGTAGTTGACCTCCGCGAAGATCTCGTCGCGCAGCGCTTCGACGCGGCGATGCGATGCGCTGTCCGAGACCAGCGGCTGCAGTGCCTTCCCCAGCACGTGAACAGGAATCTCGGTGCCTGCTGCGTCACAGGCCGTCGGCACCAGGTCGATGAGGCTGACGAGCGCGTCGCTGACCTGCCCCCCGGCAAAACCACCGGGGCCGCGGATGACGAGGTAGACCCCGATGCCGTGGTCGGTGAGATTGCACATATTGCGCGCGAACTGCAGACCGTGGTCGCTGAAGCAGATGACGAGGGTGTTGTCGGAGAGCCCATTGCGCGCGAGTGCATCGAGGACGGCGCCGTATCCCTGATCCATGACGCGGGCGGAGGCCTTGAAGGCCGCGGTCTGAGCGCGGATCTGCGGGGTGTCGGGCAGAGGGCGAGGCGGTAGGCAGTAGCGCTCGTCTTCGCAGGGGTGATCCTGCGGATTGGCATCCGGGTACGGGATGTGAGTTTCATTGAGGCCCAAAGACAGGAAGAAAGGCTGGCTTTGCTCGCTGTCGAGGAAGTCGACGACCGCCTGTGCGGCCTGCGGATGGTCGGGCTTGTCGGGATAGTTGGTGTCGTCGGTAGACAAAATCCGATCGTAACCGACCGTCTCGGTGTCGGGAGCCGTGTGCTCCACGCCGGCCTGAAGCGTGAGGTAGCCGTGGGGCTTGAGGATATTAGCCAGATGCAGGCTGTAGTCGGGCATCGAAAAGTTTCGATGCGCCAGCCCGAGCATGCCGCATGCGTGGGGATAGGTGCCGGTCAAGAAAGCAGCGCGGCTGGGAGAGCACGTGGGTGCCGCCGCAAAAGCGCGACGGAAGAGCACGCCCTCCTCGGCGAGGCGCTGCAGATTTGGTGTGGGCACGGCGTGGCCGAAAGGCTGGACGAACTGCCCGGTATTGTGCGAGTGCATGAAGAGGATGTTGGTGGGAGGCATGGCTCAAATGTACCCACTATCTGGTTAAAGGAGAGGCATCAGGTGCTTCTCGACCACCCTCGAGGCATCAACGAACACACACTTATTTGCTGCTGTTCTCGTCGGTAGTCTCAGCGCACCAGAAAGTTCTCCACCGTCTCCTCGTCGATCGTCACCCCCAGGCCAGGGCCCTCGGGCACGCTGACGTAACCGTCCTTCACCTCGAAGCGCTCGCGCGTCAGCTCGTGGCGCAGCGGCGAGTCTGACATGCAGTACTCGAAGACCTCACCGTGGGGAACGGCGGCCAAGGCGTGCAGGGAGGCGGCGATGGTGATGCCGCTTTTGAAGCTGTGATTGACGACGCGCCGGTGCAGCCGGTGGGCGAGGCGACCCACGTCGACCATGGTGGAAATACCGCAGCGCCCGGGATCGGGCTGGATCCAGTCCACCTGCCCTTCCACCAGGAGTTTCTCGAAGTCCTGATAGCGCGCCTCCGCCTCGCCGGTGGCGATTGGTACGGGAGAGCGCTCGCACAGGCGCGCGTACCCCGACACGTCTTCCGGATGCAGCGGCTCCTCGAGCCAGAAGGGGCGGAACTCGGTGAACTGCTGCGCCCGTTTCAGCGCCGTCTTCCAGTCCCACACCTGGCCGGCGTCGATGAGCACGTCGACGTCGTCGCCGACGCCGCGGCGCGCCTCCCGCACCAGGGCGATGTCTGTCTTTTCATCCCGACCCATGGGGCCCCACCCAAACTTGACCGCGGTGAAGCCCTGGTCGGCGAAGCGGCGGCCCAGCTCGTAGGTCTCCTCCGGTGTGTCGCCGAAAAGGATGGAGCAATAAGCGCGGAAGCGCTTTTCGTGAGGGCCTCCAAGCAACTGGTAGACCGGCCGATCGCAGGCTTTGCCGGCGATGTCCCAGAGGGCGAGGTTGACGCTGGCCATAGCGTGAGCGCCAACGGCGGTGCGGCCATAGTAGTTGACCGCCTCGTTCATTCGCGTCATACAGAGGTCGATGGCGAGAGGGTCGGCGCCTTCCAGGACGATGGCTAGGCCGGTGCAGATCTGGTGGGACAGCGGGGCCTCGACGATAGCCTTGACCACGGTGGGAGCGGAGTCGACCTCCCCCCAACCGGTGATCCCCGCGTCGGTGTCGATCTTGATCAGACAGGTGTCCTGGGTGCCGTCGCAGCGGTCCGTTACGTCGGGAAGGCGGAGCACCAGGGCGGCGACGCCGGTGATCTTCATCCCACTGGGCGAATCGGCAGGTGTGATGCTGGTCATGTCGAAGCTTTCGCTAGTTGTGTTACCGATGAGGGGTAGTGTCCCTTTCCCAGGACGTTGTCCAGCATTTGCTCGGGGCAGTCGCGATTGGTCATCGAGTGCCGCCATTGGGCGTGGCGGCAGACGACGGCGATGGGGTCGGAGAGCACTCCCTTGTGGAGTCGCTGCCACTCGTTGAGGCGGTGCCAGATCTTCTCGCGATAGAAGGGATCATCTCCCACGATGGCCGGCTTGAGGACGCTGTCGGCCACCTCCTGGCTTCCACCGAGGCAGACACCCCAGGCGCCGTCGTCGGTGACGATGCGGGTCAGGGAGATTGCCGTCTCGCGATCGGCATCGGGGTGTTCGTGGCCTTCGCTGTCGCTGGCGGTGCGGGTGCGGCGGTCGACAGGTCGATGCGCAGAGATCACTGCGGATGTCAGGATGTCACAGGCCCTTTCTGCTACGTATGGTTGAAGAAGGGCGTTGCTGGAGTAGTGGTCAAGGGTTTCGAACGCCGCGATGATGCGCATGCACCCACCACATGCGGGACACTCCGGGGCGCGCCTATTGGGGACAAACCGGCCGCGTCTCTACCGATTGCCGAACATGGTATGAGCGCAGAGACCATCTGATCTGGGTTGCCAAGGAGGACCTCGGGTGCGTAATATCGAAGAGTTCGATCGGGCATCGCGTCCGACCTGCTCTTACTGACCGTGGCCAACATGGCGGTTGCTAGCCGGATCTCGGCGGTTGAAACTCCATGACTCGAATCGTAGCTGACATACCGATTGACGCGCCGCCGTCCTGGGCGGTGTGGGAGCGGCGATTGCTCGACTCGATGAATCAGTCGGTGCAGCCGTTTCTCGACCACTTCACGCGGGAAGACGGGGAGTTCATCTGGAAGGACGAGTGGGGTGGCGGCAGCCCGGACGACTACTACGAGCCTTTCTTCAACTGGCCCCTCGTCTACCTGATCGGCGGCGCCGACCATATGCTCGCCTTGGCGGAGCGCCAGTGGGAGGCGGTCACCAGGCAGCTGACGCGGCTGGGGACGATTCACAAGGAGTACGGTATCCGCGAGGACCAGATGCATCAGTCCGAGAGCGATATCTTCTTCTACCACCTCTGCCTCGCCAATCCGACAGGCTCCAAACGCCGCGAACGGGCTCGCCGATTCGCCGGCTTCTACCTGAACGAAGATCCGGACGCCATCAATTACAATGCCGAGCACAGGATCGTGCTCTCCGGATTGAATGGCAGCCAAGGCGCCTACTATGCGCCGGAATCCGAACGCGAGAAGCAGCGCTACGCTCCTCTCGGCGGCAGCATGGAACGCTACAGCCTGCCCTTCTTCGACCTGCCGGGCATTGCCAGCGTCCAAGACCTCGGCGACCCCGAGAACGCTCGCCGCATGGGTCAGGCTCTGTTCGACCGCTGGCGACGGGGCGACACGCCGACCAACCTGTCGATTACCTCGCTGGTCACCAACGCCTTTTTGCTCACAGGAGAGGAGAAGTACCGCGCCTGGGTCGTCGAGTACACCGACGGCTGGGTCGAGCGGGCGAAACAGAACGACGGACTCCTGCCCGACAACGTCGGTCTCTCCGGCCAGGTGGGGGAATACCTCGACGGCAAGTGGTACGGTGGCCGCTACGGATGGACGTTTCCGCACGGATTTCTGACGCTACAGAAGGCCACCCTCGATGCCGCCGCCAACGCCTATCTGCTGACCCGAGACGCCGAATACCTCCAACTCCCCCGCCGCCAGATGGACCGCATCCTCGAGCTGGGCGAAATAATGGACATTCGCGATCACGACATGAGCGTCAGTGAGCGCTGGACCAGCCAGTTCGCCTCCATGGGCGGAAAATACGAGACCTTTCTGGTACCGTACCGCTATGGCGATGCCGGCTGGTTCGACTGGCAGCCGATATCTCCAGTATACCTGGTGACCCTGTGGAACCTGTCCATGTCGGACGGGGACTGGGAGCGCCTCGAGCGCGTGCGTTTGCTCGAGGCCTTCGACTGGGACGAGGTCTTCCCCTTCCACAACAAGGAGGACTCCGGTCACGAGCAACCGTGGGTCCGCTACCTGATGGGAGAAAATCCAGCCTTCCCTGACAGGTCTCTCCACGCCAGTCACCAGATGGTCTGCCGTCGACTCGCTCAGCTTCGCGAGGACGAAGACGTAGGTACGCTCCACCACATCCACCACTGGCAATGGGCCAATCCGGTGTCGTCAGAGTCCCTCATTCAGCTTACTCTGGGCGGTCCCCAGCCGATCTACAACGGGGGTCTTCTACACGTGCGACTTCGCTATTTTGATGTTCGGCGACGCCGGCCGGGCTTGCCAGAAGATGTCGGCGCCCTCGTCGAAAAGCTCGAAGCGCGACGCACCGTCGTCCGCCTCGTCAACCTCAGCCCTACCGAAGCACGGGAGGTCCTCATCCAGGCGGGGGCCTTCGGTGAGCATCGCTTCGGTTCGGTGAAATACGCGATGCGCACCAGTGAGTATCCCGGGTGGCTCGGCGGCTACGAGGGCAGCTATGCCAGCCCGCCGCTCGCTACCGAGGATCGGGAGGTGAGGGCAGACAACAGTCACCTTACTGTCACGCTTCCTCCTGGGTTGGAGATCACCCTCGACATGGAAACGGAGCGCTACGCCAACGAACCCTCCTATTCCAGCCCCCTGTAGACATACCGGACCGCCGTCTGCTCCCGCGACTTGGGGCCGCGTTAAGGACTCCGTGCGATAACTCGACCCAAGAGTTCTGAAAATAAGTGAGCGTCTGAGCTTACCAGATTGTGGTTCGGCCAGTCTTCTAGTCCATCGCAGGCTCTATCGCCTGTCGCCTCCTCCCTGGTGGTCCCCGAATCATCGTCTACAGTCTTGTTGTAGCCCCAGCAGTTTCCTTTCGTGTATGTCGTGTCCTGCGAGCGGCGCCCTTCATTTCCGACCTCGCCGTGATACGAATAAACAGACCATCTACAGCACCGCTGGTGAAACCGTTGGCGCCAACCCCGGAAAGTTGCTTGTTTGTTTTCAGCGCTGACCTTGCCGGCGTCATGCCCCGCCTCGGGCGCTCGACGGCTGGGCTGACCTCGACCGGCGCGCCCCTGGCGCCTGATTAGGATGGAGACATGGCAGACAAGGAACACTTGCTCAGCGATGAAGAGGTACAGCGCTTTATCGTAGATGGCTACACCACAGTGCAGGCGGGCTTCCCTACACCTTTGCACGACGAGATCTGCCAGAAAGTGGACGAGGTATTCGAAAAAGAGGGAAATGTCGGCAACAACCTCCTGCCCCGGGTGCCCGAGATCCAGTTGGTCTTCGACCATCCGGCCGTGCGGGGAGCTCTGACCAGCCTGCTCGGACCGGAGTACATCATGAATCCGCACCGGCACGGTCACCTCAACCCACCGGGTGGAAAAGGCGGCGGCTGGCACAAGGACTGCTACGTCTTCGACCACAACATCCGACAGCCGCGTTTCCACTGGATTCTCGCTCTCTACTACCCCCAGGACGTGACCGAGGAGATGGGGCCCACGGCGGTATTGCCGCGACGTCAGAACTACGACCTCATCTCGGACGTTGACCCGGCAAAGACCACGGAAGATGCCGTGCCCATCGTTGGACCCGCCGGCACCATTGCGCTGACTCACTTCGATTCTTGGCATCGGGCGTGTGAGAACAGAAGCGCCAGGAAGCGGTATATGATCAAGTTTCAATTCACTCGCATGGTGGAGCCGCGGCAACCCACCTGGAACTCGGTCAGTTGCGGATGGAACCCGCCCCAGGCAGACGGGGACGGCGCTGTTTCGCTCGACGTATGGCGCTGGCTCTGTGGCACCGAAGTGTCAACGGCATCACCTTCAACGGACGGGACGGGGCAGAGGGAGGGCCTCCTTGCGGATCTGGCCAGCGCCGACGAAGCCACGCGGCTTCGGGCCGCCTACAAGGTGGGCAGCACGGGTGTGGGGGTGGTGTCTGAGCTGCTGGCTTCACTGCGATATCAGGCGACAGAGGCAGTCGAGCACATCGAGGACAAGACTCCCGCCAATGCGCACGGAACCAACCCGACGGCGCTTCACGCGGCTCAGGCCCTGATAGCGGTCGGCGTCGCCGCGGTTCCTCAGCTGGTCGAAGCCTTGACCGACGATCACTGGCTGGTACGGGCTTCTCTGGTAGACGTGCTGGCCAATCTCGGTCCTCGGGCAAGCGCGGCGGTACCGGCGCTCGGGGAGCGTCTGCGCGACGACCACTGGTGGGTGCGACGCGGCGCTGCCGAGGCGCTGGGTCGCATGGCGGCGGACGACTCCGTGCCGTTGCTGGTAGAGCGCCTTCGAGACGAGGACCGGCGAGTGAGGCGGATGGCGTCCTTAGCTCTGGCGCAGATCGGTCGGTGCGTCGACGGCGCTGTCGAGGCGCTGCGCGAGGTGATGGAGGATGAGGATCGCTACAACCGATTCTACGCCGGCCTGGCCCTGCGCCGCCTGGACAACGAGGAGGCAAAGGAACTGCTCATCGACGCGTTGTTTACGGCGCGGTGGTGCCCGGTGACGACGACGGAAAGCAGATACTGACGAGCGCTGATCGGCTAGCTGACCCCATCGGTGGTTCATGCGCCCGAGTCGTGAACATCGCGCAATAAATTCGGTCGCGCCCACGACGAATTCCTTGCCGCCTTCCTGCCGCCACCTAAGTGCAATCGCTGATCGATCCGCAAATGCTGATTGAAATCGAAGCAGATGCGGTATGCTGGTGCAGCGATGGCAAGATTCCAGAGCGAAACCCGCTGGCATCATCATGAGCATTGACAGCAAGATCACCACCTGGCTGGCGTGAGAAAATCGAAGTATTCTCGCCTCGGGCGCATGAATCAGGGCGATATCAGCCGCAGAGCGCCCGTCGTCAGCCTCGGGCTCTTCGCCGACGCCCATTACGCCGAGATGGTGTATGGGGACCGTCACTGCAAGGAGTCGCCCGCCAAGTTGGCGGCCTGTATCGACACCTTCGAGCAGGGCGAGCTGGACTTCGTTGTCTGTATGGGGGACATCATCGACAAGTCCGAGGACCACGATGTCGAGTTGGGCTATCTCGTCCGTATGAGGGAGATCTTCGCCGGCTTCAGCGGCCCTCGGCATTTTGTCATCGGCAATCACGACGTGGCTACCCTGACCAAGGACGAGTTTCTGCGGGAGTGCGGCGCTACGCACCCCGCCTACTACTCCTTCGATGTCGGCAACGTGCATTTCGCCGTGCTCGACGGCAACTGCCATCGGGACGGCAACGACTTCAGCGCCGGCAACTTCGCCTGGGACGACGCCTGGGTATCCGCTGCCCAGCTCGAGTGGCTGGCGCAAGATCTGGCCGAGAGCTGCGACAGGAAGAGCATCGTGTTCTGCCACGAGAATCTCGACCACCGCCTGTGGAATGGGGAGCTGGATCCACATATCCTGCGCAACGCCGACCAGGTGCGCGGCGTGCTCGAGACTGCCGGCAATGTGCGCGCTGTGATTCAGGCTCACTACCATCCCGGCTTACAGACGACAATGAACGGCATCGATTACCTTGGCCTGCGAGCAATGGTGGTGGGTGCAGGCTTGGAGAACAACTCCTTTGCGATCGTCTCCGTCCACGCGGACGGACGCCTTGTTTTGCGGGGCTTCGAACAGCAGCCGAATGTGGAACTTCAACTTAGGGAGGATGGATAAATGGGAGTTGATCTGAGAAACCCGTATGGGGACCAACAAGGGCGATGGATCCGAGGAAGCTTCCACGGACACTGCACCGAGAACAGTGCCTGCTCGTCAGTGCCGCTGTCCGAGAGCGTGCGCCGCTACTGCGATCTGGGAGTGGGATTCGTGACCCTGACCGACCACGACGTGGTCACCGATCTGGCGGAGATGCGAGGGCGCTACCCGGATCAGACCTTCTTGGAGGGATTCGAGTACAGCTCTCGGGAGAATGTCGTCTTCGTGGGCGAGCGGGTGGGGCCCCTGTTCGAGCTTTCTCTCGAGGAGGCGCTGACCCAGGCCGGTGAGCTCCTGACCGTTGTCTGCCACCCTCGACCGCACGCGTCGGGACGCGATTACTGGACCCTGGCGATGCTGGAAGACCTGGGCACCCGACCCGACGGCATCGAAGTCTACAACGGTCATTACGG
>PBRM01000004.1 GCA_002725915.1 Gemmatimonadota bacterium | reverse complement strand
TTCCTGAACTGTGCGTCCTGTCATGATTCACTCCTGCGTTATAGGGTTGCAGTTTATGTTCATTCCGGTGTTTCCTCTGTCAGTTCGGTCTGCGTTTCTACGTTACTTGCCCCGACCGTCGCGTCGGAGAAATGAACGACGCCGAAGCGTTCCGGGGCGTGGTATTTGGATGATCGACCAGACGTTGGTGCCGCTGATCGTCTCCATGCTCCTTCTTCCCGGTATCCGCGCCGAACTCGCCCTCTTGGGATGGCGTGGAGGTGCCGAAAACCACACGGGAGGCCAGATGATGCGCAGACCATCGAAGCTGGCGTTGTCTTTACCTGGCTGATGGGGGCGAACTCGGTGCTCGACGGGTCGCCGGAGTAATGGGGCCAGTCAACGTCGGTGAAACCGGCTCGCAGGCTGCTGAGGACACAGAGGAGGTGACAGGGCTCAGGACATCAACCTGCGCTCGAAGCCGGCGACGTCCGCGTCGAGATCTGCCAGTCGGAAGGGGTCGTCACGCTGCGGTTTGATCCCGTTTCCCAGGCCACGGTCTCGCCGCCGCGATGCTCGATGCGTTTCACGCCCTGCCAATCGGCCGGAATTTTCAGGAGCTGGGCCTGATAGGTGACTTCGATGGTGTGCCTGGCCGGTAGTGTCCCGAAGCGAGGGGCACCTAACAGCGGGCCGGCAGTCAAGGTCTCTATGAGCTTCACAGGCTGGGCGACGGAGCCGAACTCCACGCCCCAGGTGGTGGTCTTGGCGTTGTATGGCGGGAAGTCGGACGCTTCGTGCTCGAACCACAGGGACGTCCAAGGAAAAATCTCGCGCGGAAAAACGTAGATGAGCAGCAGTCCGAGCCGCGGATTTGAAACGGCGGTAAAGCCGTGTTCATCGTCCGGCTCCGACAAAGTTGTGGCTCCGTAGGTACAGCGCTCCTTGGGATACATCCGCAGGTCGAGCGTGCCGCCTGCCCGCAGTGGCGCGTTGGGCCAGGTGTACGGCTGGTCTGCCGCCAGCGGATCAGAACTGTCGACAGTAGTTGGACTCGTCTGACCTCTCCGCGCCGGCAGGTCCAGGCGGGAAACTCCCCCTTCCACGAACGGCGGGCCCAGGGTCACATGCTGCTGGCAGCAGAACGGCGCATCCGAGCGCTTCAGACTGGTGGTGCGCTCGCTGATATAGAGTGTGGATTCCCCCGGCCGAATGCGCAGGGTGCGACGAAACCGCAACTGCGCGTCTGGCAATTCCAACCCGTAGTCGAGCTTGGCTTCGGTCTCATCGGCTTGCTGTTCGAACACCGTCCAGGGAAGGTTCGACGCCTCGCCGTGGTAATAACCCTTCGCCTCCTCTTCCGCCTCGGTGAGATCGCCAAAGTGATTGAGGCAAAGGGAGTGGCCGGTCAGCGACGCCAGCAGCCGGCCCTCTCCCGGACCGTAGACATCCAAGTGTTTGTCCGGGTCGTAGTCTTCCGGCTCGATCCCCGGCCACGGCGGCTCCCACAGCGGATTCACATCGACATCGGGTATGCGCAGGCTGGCCAGATGGCCACATCCGGTCGTGGTCACAACTTGAAAGGAATCGCTTTGCAGGCGGATGGCGCGGCGATCGCGGAACGTGGTGTCGCTGCATTCAAGGCTCATTGGATCTGCTCACAGGTGAATGATGGAACGGGTTCGGTTTGCCGCGCCGCTGATCAAGCCTCTAGCCACACGGGACTGGCCCAGGTCATCTGGCTGTTTTCATGAGTGACGCACAGATAATACTTCGGTGGCAGGCGCACCATTCACCTAATCCGGAGCAGCTGCGATCATCCTCGTCTCCATGGACAATAGGATCATCAGCGATCCACGGACGATCATGATCTCATCCTGTAGCTTCATTCAGTCCGGCTTTATTACGGCAACAGCTCCCTTGGCTATTGTGAAGCTCAACGATGATGGAACGCCGTCCAAAGTACACGGCACAGGTTTGCCTTCAGACTTACCCGGCCAGTTCCGTGCATCTTGCGATTGCCGGCCATATCATCCCCCTGCTTTCTGCAAACCGTTACACAGAAATTACGCATAGAGGTGAGGTTGACCAAGTATTGTGGCCCACTTCTGGCCACATGATCGCGATTCTGGAAAATCAAGCGCGAGTGCGATTTACGTATAATCTTTTGTTACAGAGTCGATTAGCGATACTTCTACACCCTCTTTATAGCCATGCTAACCAACAGGCTGTAAAAGCCGCTTCTAAATGGCCAGTCTCAACATCCAGACAGCGAAAGGCATATGGTTCCACACGCTCTGTGACCTAGCGGCCTAACCTCGAGCCTCGGACGACCAGGGCGCGGCGGCTGAGGTTGAGCCAGGACCACTGCGCCTAACAGACCTACTCGGGGCGGCGTAGCCCGGCTCAAAGTCGGCGAACTGTCGCGGAGCTCCCTCCTTGCGGGGTGGGGTTTCTATCCCGCTCAATGGTGTCAGTCAATCCCTTCGCTTCAAGCTTCTCACGGAGGGTTTTCGCCAAGACTCGGCGTAGAGCGTGGTCGGTATCGGCACTGGCTGCGCCGAGATAGACACTCTCATACTTTCCGGCCACCCGCTTTGAGGCGGTCCAGTATACTGACTGGTCGCCGTCCTTACGTCGTTTGTAGCGCATCGCTACCCGATAGTGTCATGGACACCGCTACGTCCTCATCCGTCGACATGGCCTGCGGCGCCCAAGTCCTGACGTGATCGTTGCCATTGACGGTGAAGGCGTCTTCACTGTTGAAGCGCAGATAGTGTACCAGGCCGCTGTCGGCGCCCGTCAACTCGCGCACCCGGAAAGCGTTGATCTCCGCCGCGCTCAGGGCGCGATTCCAGACCCGCACCTCATCCATGTCACCGGTGAATTGCTCGCCCGAATTGCCCGACCAACCACCGATCTGGACCGGGTCATTGATCAGCATTCCTCCCGCTGCGGCCTGGCTGCCGATCAGCGTGCCATTCACATACCACCGCATCGTCGCCCCGTCGTAGGTCGCCGCCACATGCGACCAGGTGCCACAACTCAAGCCACCGGGGAAGAACTGGTGCTCTGTGCCACGACCGGGATTGCCATTGTTGTTATCCCAGAAGCTGAACTCCACCGACGAACAGTTTTCCACGATCACCCGCACATCGCGGTAATCGGTGGTGTGCGTTTTGAACAGATAATCGTGCGTGGGTGCGCTGCTGGAGAATGGATGAATCCAGCCCTCAAACGTGAAGCCCGAATCCCCGGTGTTGGTATTGATGGAGAGACTCACCATAATGCCTCTTGTACTCCTTATCCGTACGGAAAGTGACAGAAGAAAAATGGGCACTGCTCTTAGCATGTCTCCCTCGGATGAATATTGGGCGCGCAGAACGGCTAAGCCTCAGCGGGGCTAATCTCCTACGGATTCACAATCATTGGTTTGCTGGCACTTGGTATTCGAATCGCGGGCCTCGGTTGTCCATCCATCTTGACGTGCTCTCGCTTCAGCGTCCCCCAGCTCTGCTCTCCGACAGCGGAGGGACTTCTGATTAGATCAGCGATCCAGAGGCCATCGAACTCCTCGCCGTCACGCCCACTGAAGACGACACGTTGACCGTCAGGTGACACGATTGGATTTGCCCTGCCTCCCCACTCGGGGCCAGCTTCGCACTCAATGCCATTGTCGACTTCGATCACTCCGGGCCTAAAGGTACTACGCCGCAGATACGAATAGATGATCGCCCGCCCATCATCGATCCAGTGCGGCCACTGGTATCCAACTCCTCGTGCAATCAGTTCAGCCTGACCGGGGCCGTGGAGGAGATACAACCTGCCTTCGATCTCTCCTTGAAACACACCTCCTCCGACTGCCGCAATCGTAGTTCCATTTGGTGACCAGGCTGGCTGATCAAGTTTCAGCTCCCTCTCCGACGACCAGCGCTCGCCTTCGCCGGTGACTGGGTCAACGGTGATGATTCCCATCTCACCCAAGCGATTGGATACCACCGCGATACGTGATCCATCGGGTGACCAATCTGGCTCGAAATCAGAGCTACCAGATGGCGCTCCCGGGACTTCGCGCTCACTCGAGCCGTCTCGGGCAATGATGTGAAGTCTACTTGGTCGTCCCCTGGATCTGAAGGCTATCTGCTGCCCGTCGGGAGACCAGGTGGGATTGGTCGCACCATCGAAAGACTTCGTCAATCCCAGAATATCTCGGGTGTCGACTGTAACCAGGTAAATCTCGGGCTTGTCGGTGTCTATGTCTGCTGTGAAGGCGATTGTGCTGCCATCAGGAGACCACGCGGGGAAAGATCCAACAGGGGCCAGTCTTGTCTCATTGGCGATGGTGAAACAGGCACCTTCGGCCCGCACTGACAGCGTGAAGAAGATGACCACCACAAGAAGTCTGTTCATTTGGTTTCGACTCCTATTGAAGCGAGAGGGGACGTGCCCCTCCCGCAATAGACTCAACTAATCTTGGACGACCATCCGATAAAACTTGGCCTCGCCTCGAGGTATCGAATCGCTAAACTCGACCTTGGACGGTGAGACCTTTGAACTGGTTATCTCGCCACCAGAGTATTGCTCGATTACCAATTCGAAGTCCGCGTACTGTGACGTGCCAATATCACACTGAACCGTGAAGCTCTTCGATAATGCTGATGTGACATCAGTATCCACGACGAGCAGATAGTGCTCCCCATCGTATTCCCAATAGCCGTGTGTCACCTTGCTCCCACCGCTGGTGAAACTGACACCAGTGGTCTTGCGATCTCGATCCAAGACGACATCCATCGTTGTATCGGTAGTTAGGTCCTTGATCACGTTGTAAACATCAGTTCGCGCAGTTGCTGATGCGTACCCCCAAGAGTAGAACAGCACTCCCCTGGCTCCCTCCGCGAGGGCCCTATGGATTTGCCAGTAGATGATCGATTTGACCACATCCGCGTTAGCCTGAGCGCTCACTTCTATGGTGTACCAGAATGGTGTACTCTGGTTGTTGTTTGCCAGGAAGTAGAGAGGCTTCCCGCTGTCTGCCATCGGCTTAATCTTCGACCAATCGTTCCCAGCGCCTGGATACCAGAATGACGAAATGATGTCGCACTCGGCCGCCAGTTGATTGAACGTGTTCTGTGTAGCGGCTGTGCTGGGTGTTGGGTCCAGAGGGTCTGTTGCGTCCACATTGCCTCCGGGACGGACATTCACGACCAGCGGCTTGTTGTTAAGAATCGTATTCGATCGCCGTACACTTGTATCGCTCGGCCACTCCTAACTGGCGTAGTTCGGCTCCTCGATGTGATACCCCCAGACCTTGCTATCTCCTCCGAGATCATTCTTGATCGTGGTCATATCAGTGCTGGTTGATGATGACCTGAGTTCGTCAAGCGCTTCATCCCAGAGATCGAGTATGAGTTTGACCTCTGTCGTGGCACCAAGATACCCAGTAGTAGCATCGAGAATGTCCGAGTCGACCTTTGAAACGTATTCTGTGATTGTAGGCAAGGTGCGGACGCCGAAACTCATACATACGTCCATGCCACTCCCATCCATCTTGGTCTCCACATCGTTCTGTGTTGGTACCGTCGGTCCCGTTCCTCTTGTGGCGTACCACCCGAAATGAATCCCCATGGCCACTTCTCCTGTTTTTGCGCACGCCCTGCTAGTTGGACGACGCTTGTTGTGCAGCTGTGGAGCTTGGCAATACATTTGCCACTGAGACCGTAGGAGGCCTTAGTCTCCGCGCTGCGGACAGGCTCTCGCCTCTTCGCGTTCTGGCCGTCAGTGCTTGGCGCCGCGCTTCCTCGGCAAATCGATGTAGTCGCTGGCGTTGTCATCAAGGTGCTCCGCGGAAGGCCTCAAGGCCGGAACCCAGCCTTGAGACCACCCCAGGTGCTATCGACGACCACCGTTTGTGGGGTGCCAGAGGGGAGCAGTACTCCGTCAACGAAGCGCTCCGCGAAGCGCCAAGGATTCGCCTGCTTCGCGATCTGTAGCACAAGCGGCGATTCGACAGGTTCATCGTAGTCCAGCACCTCCAGTTCGAAGCCAATAACCATGCCCGCCGAGAAGACCGACCGCACGCTCCTGTCGGGACTGTCCCACACGAGGGAGTCGAAGACCGTCACGTAGAACTCCAGTACGGAGGTGTTGCCCGCCACCATCCCCCCTGCCTCTGAGTAGGGTGGCCGGTTGACCCATTCTGCGCCCGCTCCGAGGTATCCAACGCGTGGCGGCTCGGCGATCGCCCAGTACTGCTGGGCCTGGCTGTTGTTTGCGAGCTTGTACTCCTCGTCCGACTCGCAGCACACGCCGCTGTCGATGTGTGGGGAGAATGCGTACTCCCCTCCGCTGTGGTCTCCGTCGATCATCAGAGAGATACTGTCGCCCTGCCAGGCGTCTTGGATGCCTTCTCCAGCATCGGAGCCGATATGGACGTCATCCCGGCGCTCCATGGCGAAGTACACTCTCGAGGTGGACCGATTCCATGCCAGCCACACTCGCCAGTCGCCATCGACCACGCCATAAGGCACCTCCGTGATCGCCGTAACGTAGTGGCCAGCGGAGTCAACCCAGTCAGGCCTGGCACGCAGCGACGGCGCACCCAACAGCGCCTCCCACTCGCCGATGGAACCGTCGTGGAGATCGACTTCCTCAAGACCTTCGTCCGGCAACTCGTAGACAGCGAACGACTTGCCCCCAATGTGTCCGTGCGTCGCCGACACTAGACCGAGAAGCAATACGACGAGCGTTGATGGACGACTCATAACTCATCTCCGACGCAAGGGTGCACGGGGATCAGGCCTGCATGGCGTCTGGGCATTCTCCAGCTCCGTGCAGGCCTGTCCCACGTTGTGTTGAGAGCTTACCTCACGAGCGCAAGCTGAAACGAATGCACTTCGCTCCCTAGTGCCACGCGAAGGAAATACCGACCGGAGGCCATAACTTGGCCGCTCGCATCCCTTCCGTCCCACACGAGCTGATAGTCCCCGGGTTCCATACTCTGCGGAGCCTGGAGTTCCCTGATCTCCTGTCCGAGGGTCTTCCGGCTGGCAGCCAAAGGTTTTCAGCTCCGGCAGATTTCAGGGGCGATAGAAGAGAAATATGGAATCAAGCTGGGGATGCCGCGGCTGCAGAAGATGATTAAGAATAAGTTTTACATCGGGCTCGTGGCGTATGGCGATGTCCAAAGCCAGAATGATGACTTCGCCATCACCAACAAGGTGGTTTTCGGCCGGGCCCAGAAGGCGATGGCCCGGAACCAGCATAACCGTAAAGCATAGACTTTACTTTGGACACAAAAAAAATATAA
>PBRM01000260.1 GCA_002725915.1 Gemmatimonadota bacterium | reverse complement strand
CGTCGACGCCCAATTCATCCCCCAGTGTGTTGAGGAGTTCGGGAACCAGGTCGCAGAGCCCGATTACTTCTGTGCGCGGATGGGCGTGGTAGCCACGTGCCGCGGCCGTACCCCGGCCACGACATCCCAGAATGGCCACTCGATATGTTTTCGTCATTGTCAGTCGATCTCCGGGTAGTTGACGGATCCTATCCGTTCTCCAGTATGAATCCGTTGTTGAGGAAGGCCCCGCCAAGGGGTGACCAGCAGCAGGCTCATCGATCCCAGGGAAAGGCGAAGGTCGGCGGGCTGGCGTAGCGGCTCATGGCGATCTTCAGTCTGGCACCTGCGCCGGGCGCCAGTGCGACGGCAAAGGAGGTCCCATCCACCTTGGATACCTTGCCGTCGATGGTAACCGTGTCGAAGCGGTGCTCGGCGTAGGCGCCGCCCTGGACGATGACTTCGCGACCTACTACCTGATCCGTGTTGACGAGGGCCACCGTCGTCGAATTTACCTCCAGCCGTTCGACCAGGGCCCCTACCCCCTCGGGCATGCCCGCGCGCTTCTGAGCAGGATCGAAGTAGCGGAGGCGGCAGTGCAGGGGGCATCCATGCCTGGGCGCCATGCCACCCAGCATGAGCTCCACGAGGGAACCGATGGTGGCCGGGTTCAGCGGGTTTGGATTGTCCGACAGGCGCGTGTCCGGTGTCGTCGGGTCGTTGCGGGCCTTCTCCATCTGCTCGCGCACACGCCCGAAGTCGCGCTGTAGCGCCTCCACGGGATACTCTTCCGCCTTGCCCTCCAGAAAACCGATCCAGCCCGCGTCGGTATCGAGACGCTTCAGGTCGTCGCGCTCCATCGACCAGTAGTAGACCTCCAGGGCACCAGAGGCATAAGGTGAGGGTCTGAAGTTGTACCACCCGTCATCGCCATGCATGTGAGGATACATCGTCTGGCCGTCGACGACTTTCGCGTGACTGTTGATTTTGTCGATCTGCTGCCGCCACACGTCGACGTAGCGCTGATCGCCGCTGAACAGCAAGGCGTTGCCGAAACCGGCGATCCCCAGGTGGTGCGTGTTTCGGCTGGCCAGAGCCCCCGTCTGCGGTACCGTGACCGTGAAGGCCCAACCGTAGCAGCCGCCATACCACTTGCCGTCGCACTCGCCGCCGATGGTGCCGTCGAGGCCGATGTTGGTGGGGATGATGCCGTCGTTGTCGATCGTGCGCTGGCGCCAGGCTTCGACATACTCCATCACCCATTCACGATAACACGCCTCCCCGGTCAGGGCAAAGGCGTTCAGCCCCAGCGACGTGGCCACCATATTCGACGGGTGGTCGCCGACGACGTCTGTGTAGTCCTCGAAGTGAGCCAGCATCTCCTCGAAGTTGCGCTCGCCGTGCAGAGCGTTGAATCGCTCTTCGACCTCGTCGAGGGGATCACCAGCCCAGTCGAGGGCCGTCGCCTTGCGCAGCATTGGGCCGCGGCTGCCGTTGAACAGACTGCGGATGATCTTGTGCTCTTTGTCATAGTTGGGAGACTGGGGATCGTCCCCCATATAGAAACCGGCATAGCGCCGCACACGCTTCTCGAAGTCTCGCGCCGTCGGGTCCATGAGTCCGTGCAGGTTGAAGGTCGTCAGCCCCTCGCCGTTGTGGACCCAGTCGAACATGACCGGGAATTCGCGATAGTACATACCATCGCGGGCGAAGGGGACCTGTGTCGTCTTCGCCTCCGTGTACTGCTTCAGGTGCCCCTCCCAGCCCAGTTCGCACATGGCGCGCAGATCGTCACAGCCGCCGAGCAGGTAGAGCACCGGCCAGCCGACCAGGTTTTCGATGGCGTCGTCGGGGCCGTCGTTGCCGCCCCAGCGGGGGATGCACTCCAGGTAGCCGCGCTCGTCGAAGTACTGATAAAAAAAAACGGCGCAGGCGCGCTGCTGGGTGCGAATCAACTCCCACTCCATCAGCGCCCACGCAGGCGGTGCCATCGGTGTGTCGACACAGATGTGGCTCTGCTTCAGATAGGTCAAGACGGATCTCCTCTCTACTCTTGGTTACGGGCGGTTCGCACGGAAAGTCTGCTGTGGCCCCTTTGGCAGCAGCCAGCGCAATCTGGCCTCCTGACCGGCATGGTCGGTGGCACGGCTGGGAGTGCCACTTACAACGCCGGGTCGTGATCTCTCCATGGCATGGCCTCGAAGGGCCCGCCGATGCCCAGTCGGCAGCCCTCATCCTCGCTGCCATCGAGTGCCACCATGGCCAAATCGTCCAGTTGCGTCCCGTCGGGGCACACCGAATACGACTTGCCGGGCTGCGTCGCGAAGGAGATGACTTCGGCAGCGGCAACATGCGGTACCGACTCGCCGTTTTCCACAACCACCACCGCCTCACCCGGCCAGGGATTTGCCAATCGGCAGTCCACCCCGACCTCGCTCTCGATCAGTACGTACGCCGTGCGCCCGTCCCGCCGCTCCGCGGTCACCAGAAACGCCCCCTGGGCTCGCAGGCGGGAGATGCGCGCGTCGCGCCAGGCCTCGATGATGGCGGGGAACACACGGATCAGCGGAGACCCGTCTACCCGGTCGCTGGGGCTGCGCAGCAGGAGCTCGTTGATGCCGCCGCAAAAGCTTCCCCCCGACTCGCAGTTGGGCAGCTTGGTCTTCCACTCCGGTCCCCTTCGCTCTCCAGGGTACGGCGCCAGACCGGGGAAACGAGAGGGGCCGAAAAGACTGTAGCCGTTGACGTTTACGAAAGCGCGGATATGGCTGCGGATACAGCTGAGCGCCTCCTCTGCCATGCCCATCCGCGCCGCACACGCAGCCATCCAGCCGAAGCTGAAACCGCTATAGCCGTCGGAGCCTCGCGCCAGGAACCGCAGCACGCTCTGCCTGCCGGTCCTCACTGTCTCCGCATCGCTGTCCTGGTGAATCTGCTCGCCGGGGAAGATCGGGTACAGCGTGCTGAGATGGCGGTGCGATTTCCATAGACTGACACCCTCCCACTCCTCGAGCCAGCCGTCCGGGGATACGGGAAACGGGGCCAATCCCTGCAGCAACTGCGTCCACTGCCGGCGCTCGCTTTCGTCCACGTCGAGAATCTCGCTGGCCCGGATTGTGTGCATCAGATGATCGCGAAAGATGCCCAGGTCGTACGGTGAATTCTTGCCCCAGTCACTGCCGGCGCCGGCTACTGGCGGGTCCTGGGATTGCTCGTGGCAGACGGAGGGGATGATGTGGTAGCGCCCGTTTTCGTCCGGCGCACCGACGTAGGCGACGAAATAGTCCAGGCAGGCGCGCATCATGCGATAGCTGGCGCGCAGAAACGTCTCGTCCCGGGTGAACTGGAAATGCCACCAGAAGTGGGCGCACAGCCAGGCCCCGGCGCCGGGCCACAGCTCCCACTCCGCGCCACGACCGTGGGGTCGGCCGGACTTGCCATGGCCGCGCACGAAGCGTGCTCCCGGCATCCCCGTGTAGCGTTCGGTGTCCTCGACGATGTAGTCGAGCATGTTCAGATACAGATCGTAGAAGGGCCACCCCAGCTCCGGCCGATTCGCCGTGTAGATCGGCCAGTAGACTTCCTGGATGTTGATGTTGGTGTGGTAGTCGCCGCGCCATGGAGGGTCCGGGAAGCCGCTCCAATAGGCCAGCTGGCCCGGTGCCTGCCCGCCCTTGCGGGAGCACGAGGCGATCTTGTAGATCTCGGCGTACCACAGATTCTCGATAAGCTTTTCGGGCAACGATATCCACCCCTTGCGCCAGAAGTCCGCCCACCAGCGCAGGTGTGACGCCAGGGGCTGTTCGTCACGCGCGTAGTTGAGCAGATCTTCCTTCCCCTGGCGCACCAGGGCATCGGGGGCGGTATCCTGTCCGGTCACAATCGTCAACTGCAGGCGCAACTGTCTGGACGACGGACTCGCTAGGTGCGCGGTGACGCGATCCTTGACAGCCTCGAAATCCAGCGCCACGCCGGGGGCCTGCGCCACCACGGCAAAGGCGAAGCCATCGGGCAATACCATCGTCATCCACAGGGTGCTGTGATCGTGGCCGAACTCGGGATCCGCCAGATACGGGTCGGGCCTGAAGGTGGGGCGGAACGGCACCAGGTCGCGATGGAGTTGCAGGCTCAGCGGCCAGGCCCCGGGGTTGCCGGAGGAGATGTCGATGGCGAGCAGATTGTGGTTGGCGTGCGTGTAGGCGGTGTAGGTGAAACTCTTTCCCCCACTGCTGAACGAGCAGTCCACCAGGGCCCGGTAAAACGACAGCTTCTGCTGGAAGTCACCGCTTCCGTCTGGCAGGTCACCGAGGATGTCGAGATACCCGGCCGGCTGGATGCCCGAGTAGTTGCTTACCGCGCCCTCCGGCACCTTCGCCGGCGGGCGCGGGAGATTCTTGAACTCCGACCAGTCGGCCGTCTCGATGGCCCGCGTCAGGACCGCCTTCGTGCGCTGCCAGTCGAAGTCGGCCGGGTCGTACATCTCGTCCTTCCACTGCGCCCGCTCGTCCCAGATATCGCCCTTGTTGAGCAGCACGCGCGTGCGCTCGGGACCGCCGTGCACGGTGGCCGCGATATCGCCGTTGCCCAGGTAGAGCCCGTCCTGCCAGGTGTCGGCCGGCGACCTGTGCAGGACGCTGTGCGATTCAATGATGGACGCCAGGTCGCCGCGAAAGCGCGCCTGGGGATGCACGGAGGTCGATTCGCCCGAAGAGTTGGTCATGAGTCTCACGTTTTCACTATGGTATGGTTTGACAATGCACTTGTGGATATCCACCGTATCTCGCGCACCGCTTCTCGCGCCTTCCTGTCCAGAGCTACGCGCCCGTGGTCCGCACATCTCAGAAGAGCTGGTTGCTCGCCTGTCACTCCCCCCTCAACTGGCGCACAGGTAGTCGATGCAGGTGGCGGCGTGCACCTTCAGCATCTGGCCGAACTGGGGCTCCAGCACATGCTCGTCGGGGACGGCGATGTTCTCCATGCCGGTGCCGTAGATGGCCGCTGGAATCCCGCGCAGCCACCAGAACCGCGCATCCGTCGAGCCGGAGCTTACGTTGATCTCGATCTGCTGACCGGTGATCTGGCGCGCATTTTTCGCCACCAGCTCGACGATATCCTCATTGGGCGCCGAATAGGCCGATTCCAGGCAGACCACCCACTCCAGTTCGATTTCCTCCCGCGGCAGATCGATCTCGGCCAGCACCTCTTCGACCTTCGCCTGCACGTCCGGGGTGGTCACGCCCACCGGCGTGCGGATGTCCACCTCCATGTGGCAATGGGTGGAAATGGTGTTGGGCTGCACCCCGCCCTGAATGACGCCGACATTCACGGTCGTGGAGTCCACCACCCAGGACACATCCTGGGTGCGGTCCTGTCCCTCCACACGCAGCTTGGCGCGGGCGACGGCGTCGGCCACGTCGCGGGGCGTCTCCAGCTTCCATCCCTGCAGCTTCTTCTTCACCGCCTCCGCCACCTGCATGGCCCGGGCGATGGCGTCGTCCTCGACCGGAATGGCAGCCAGACCGCCTCCATGCCGAGTCTCCACGTTGAGCCAGTACTTCCCCTTGTGTCCGATCAGCACCTGATCCATGTCCGTGGGCTCGCTGTTGAGGTTGGCGTCCCCCCTCGTCATCGGCACATTCTCCAACAGCCACTGGGCCCCCCATGTGCCGCCGGACTCCTCGTCCGCCACCAGCGTTGCCGTGAGCTGGCCGTCGAACGGAATATCCAGCTCGTGAATCAGCACCAGACAGAGGAGAGAGGCGACGGTGCCGGCCTTCATGTCCCCGACGCCCCGACCCAGGATCTTGCCATCCCGGCACTCTCCGGAGTAGGGGTCGAAGGACCATTCCTCCGGGGCACCTGCCGGAAACTGGTCCAGATGGCCGTTGAGGACGAGGTTGCGCCCTTCCCGGCGCCCCTTCTTGTACGAGACCAGGCTCTGGAGTGTCGGCCGGGGCTCGTACACGTCCGCCGGCAGCCCCCTCTCTTTCAGGTACTGCGCGAGAAAGGTAACGCACGCCGTGGTGTCGCCGGGCGGGTTGTCGGTGGGGATGCGGACCACATCCCGCAGGAGATCCTTGAACTCCGGCAGTCTGCGGTCGATCTCCTCCATCACCTGTGTCTTCAGCTGTTCCCTGCTCATGGGCTCTCCTGCTGTCGTTACGCACGTCCGTGTCGTGATGGATCGTCCGTCCTCATCGCATCAGTCCTCGCCGCTGTCACCACCAGCTGTTCAGGCTCTCCTTGCTTTCGCCATCTGCTCGGCGTACCACTCCTTGCCGTGTAGGTCCTTCTTATAATACCAGCGCATCTTCTGCGGATACATCACCAGACTGCGATCCTCCAGCGGCAGGCTTACGTCGCTGCCGCGGCGGTGCGACTCCCGCAGCGCCAGGGCGATCTCCAGGGCGTGGCGCAGATCGTCGCCCGTGGTCACCGGCAGCTCGACGCCGGCCTCCAGCGCCTCGACGAGGGCCCGCACGATTTCGCGCATGTTGGGGCCCGGGTCCATCCAGCCTTCGTCGTCGAACCCCCTCGGCTCCTCGCTGTGCTCTTCGAAGACCCCTTCGACTACGGTCAGGTCCTGCACCCCCTTGACCGGGCCCTCGCCCTCCGCTTTGAGAAGCGTGAGACCCAGGCTGGTGTTGTTCCGGTTGTAGATGACGCCGCGCGTGCCCACCACCTCGATCCCGCGCCAGGGCACGTCGCCAAAACTGCTGAAGCACTCGATGCCGTTGGCGAAGCGAATCGTTCCACCCACCCCGCCGAAGCCGGTGTCACCCTCCTCGTACGGCTCCTCGTAGTCGCTGAAAGGATCCCCCTCGACACGACCAGTGACCGTCTCTACCGGCGTTTTGGCGGCGAACTTGCGCGCTAGGTTCAAGCCGTGGCAACCCCCCTGGGCGTTGTTCTCGTAGAGGTTGATGCGGCGTACCTCGCCGATCTCCCCTGAGGCGGCCAGCTCGTACGCCTTCTGGTAGTCGGGGTGGCTGGAGACCATGACGCCGGAGGCGATGTGAACCTCTCGGGAGCTGCACGTCTCGACCATGCGGTCGGCATCGGCCAGGCTGTTGGTGAAGGGCTTCTCGCAGAAGATCGCTTTCACCCCCGCCTCGGCGGAGGCCACCACGGCATCGGCGTTCGGCCGCACCGGCAGGACGGGCATGGCGATGTCGATCTCCTCGCTGGCGAACATCTCCTCCCAGGTGTTGTAACCGGGCACGCCGAAGCGCTCGCAGCCCAGGGCCAGGTTGTCGGCGTCGGTGTCGGCGATGGCGGCCACCGCGCATAGTGGATGAAGGTCGAAAGCCCGGGCTCGCCCGGTTCCGGCTCGGCCGCAGCCGATGACGCCGACTCGGTACTTTACCTCAAGTGAAGATTTCACAGTGGTCTCCCTCGTCTTGGGGTTGCAATCTCAGTCGCCGAGTTGCCGGGACCGCGCCCGTATCGAGCTACTTGCGGTCCTCTTCCGGCACGTGGGACCTATCTTGAGGATGGTAGCCGATCACCTTGCGCCCGTGGTCCAGGTCGTAGAGCGGCCAGTCGCTGTCGGAGACGCCGAAGACGGCCTCGTACTTGACACCCGGATGGGTGATCGCCTGCTCGAAGACACGAACGCAATCGCCGTGGCTGAGCTGGTGCGGGTGCTCGGGCTGGTCGCGATCGGCCTTGAAGTTGCCGATGCGGACGGACACGGACTCCATGTCAAAACGGGCGGAGTACATGTAACCGATGCTCTCGCCGAAGACCTTGGAAATCGTGTAGTAGCTGTCAGGTTTCGGCAGCATCTGTGCCGTACGCTGCATCGTGCGCGGATAGAAGGACCGCGGCAGGATCCCGCCGCGGCTGGCGTAGGCGACGCGGCGCGCGCCGCACTGGTGGGCGGCTTCGAAGACGTTGTAGGTGCCGATCATGCTCTGCAGCGAGTGCTCCCACTGTCCTCCGGGCACGTTGACCAGGTGGATGACGGCATCCATGCCCTCGGTGGCGGCCTTCACCTGGTCGAAGTCGCCGATGTCACCGACGACGGCATCGCTCATGCCCGGCATCTCCTGGTTGTCGAAGCCCCGCAGCTCGTGCCGCTCCCGCAACCCCTTCCCCAGCACGATGCCGATAACGCCGGCGGCCCCTGTGATCAGTACTTTCATCTCTCTTCCTTTCTCTCCTTGGGGCGGAAACGCCGTCCCATCCCCGGTTATAGTGAACGCACGGCCTGTCCGATATTGCCCAGCTGGTCCTCCGTCAGCAGGCCGTAGTTGGCGAATGTGACACCCTCCGCACCCGCCCGACGGGCTGCGTCCAGCTTCTCCCTGGCAGCCGTTACCGTGCTCAGGTCCCCTCCGGAGCGAAAGAACACGGTCCCTCCCGGCGCGATCTGCTGGCGCAGCTCCGCAACCCGGCGTGTCACGTCCTCATCCGGCCTCGGGGAGTAGCTGAGGCGGTCGATACGGGTGTTGATGAGCGGATCGAGGTCGTTGCTCAGGGCGCGTTCCGAATCGGCCAGATCCGTCTGCAGCTTGGCCCCGCCGCCGCGGATCACCTCCGCCACCTCGAGCCACAGAGCGGTCGTCTGTTTGCGGGAGATCGCCAGGTAACGCTGCAGTCGCCCCTCGAAGGCCTCGGCGATCCACGCGTCGGTGACCGGCTCGTCGGTGGCTGGATCAGCCCCCCTGGCCAGCCGCGGGCGCAGCCAGTCGGCGACGGCCTGGCGCAAGGACATCGCCTCCAGGCCCTGTGCATCGGCGCCGGCCATGGAGGCGGGGTTGAAGCACAGACTCAGCAGGAACCGGCAACGCAGGGGGATCTCCACGCGCCGCTTGCCGGGCATGGGGAAACCGCGTCTCATCAGCGACTCCACCCACACCGCCGACGGCCGGTAGCGCTCGACGACCTGTGCCGTCAGCGCCAGGAAATACTCCCGGACGTCCTGCGGAGCCGTGCTCAGCTGCCCGACGTAAGGAGTACCGAAGGCGTCGTGCTTG
>PBRM01000259.1 GCA_002725915.1 Gemmatimonadota bacterium | reverse complement strand
TGACCGAAGAGGTGCTTCCCGCCATCCCGGTGCGACAGTGGGTACTCAGTTTTCTCTTCGAGATCCGCTACCGCTGGCGTCGGACGTCGAGCGGGGCAGCGCCGTGCTGGCCGTATTCCTGCGCGTCGTGCAGGGCCGTATCGAAGAAGCGCTTTGCGGCCATCGGCTACCCTTACACCCAGCGCTCTATGACTTCGTCTATAGCTCTGTGACCGGTTGGAAAGATCCCCGAATCGAATTCAGCGCCAGCCTGTATGAGGCGGTCTATCACACCTGCGTAATCACGTGATGCTCGCCTGGCCTCAACCGCGGCGTGGACACAGAAACCGAAGGGGTAGAGTCGTAATTGGGATCTGGAACGTTTACGGGATGCCCGCGCTCAATCAACAGTTTAACCAGGTCCGTGTTGCCATCCCAAGCTGCGTTGTGTAGCGGCGTGTAACCATGGTTCATTTCTGGTATGTCTACAGGAAAACCCAGGTCCAGCATAATGCGCACCGCCTCGTAATTGCGATTTGTTTCCCAACATGCCCGGGCCAGAAGTGAGGAGTCGTCATCGTCGAACTGTCGGATTAACTCGGGATTAGTAGAGAGAATCGAACGTGCTAGAGTTTCGTCCCCCACCATACAAGCGATCAGCAATTTTGGCTTGACGGATGTACGCTTCATCAAGTAATCCCAAATGTCTTGGTGGCCTCGTTGGAGTGCGATCTCCTGCGGGGAAACGTTGAAGGCCAGCGTCCACTGCAGAATAGTGCCACCTTTACCCTTATATCCAATTCCAGGGTAATCACCCAACATTCCCCCAATCCGAAAACCGGTACATTCAGGTGTGTCCGCCACAGCCTGCTGAACCAGCAATATGTCGCCAAGGCCCACGGCCACGAAAATGTCCAGCTCGGCACCTGCTTCCAGTAGCGTTGCCACCACATCAGGGCAATCCCGCACCTGCCACTGCGTCGGCGTCGAGTGGTGATCATCATCACGAACATCCACGTCGGCTCCGTGAGCCATCAACAGCTGGGCGGTTTCGACATTCCGAGCGAAATGGATGGGTCTGGCGCCGTCGCACCCCTTACTGTGTACACATTCCGGGTCCTGTTCGAGTAAGGTTACTAGCTCTGCAGTCAGCCCTAAGCCCGCGGCAGCACAAGCGGTGACCGTAGCCCCTCGACGAAGCAGATAGGCCGCAACTTCCAAACTCACATCCCCTAACTCGCGCCCAGACCGCCACCATTCACTCACTCTTGCCACATCGGCCCCATACTGCAGCAAGATATCAACCATCGCCGTACTCTGCGCTATCACCAGCGGCGGCCCAGACAGTCCAAACCAACCCAGGTTTAGCTGGCCAACACTCTGTTTGTCCCGGAGAAGTGTTTCGACGAACACCAAATCGTCACTGTCCAGCGCTGTTTGGATGTCTTCGGTAGAGGTCATTGTCTACTCTTTACCTCGGTCCAGGGCCATCCCACGATTCGAAATTTTCCCGAATGCTGGAATCCTTCAATTGATGGGCCCGAGTCCGAGCCGTGGCCCAGGTCATCCCGGTCGGACGATCGGGGTCCGCTCCACGCTCCAGCAAGAAAGCAACCATTTTCGTACGCTCGGCCGAGACTGCCACGCCCAGCGGCGTGGCTCCGGTTTCCAGTTCAACGGCCTCCAGTTCCGCCCCCGCAGCCAGCAGAGCGGCGGCCAGTTCAACCGATCCCTTCTCCGCCGCCACGTGCAAGAAGGTGCAGCCAATCCAATTGGCCCGCCTCACATCCAGCCCGCAGTGGAGAAACCGCTGGAGAACCGAGGGCGACGGTAAATTCTCTCCTCCCCAAATATCCCCGGGAACCATTTTCGCTACTACCGTTCCGTGACTTCGCAGAAAGGCATCCAGAAGTTCCTCATCGTTACTCCGAAATATTTGCGCAATCGCTTCTTCGCGCACCGCGACCCCGGACTCCAACAGTTCCTTCATTTCACTCCGGCAAAGATCCAAGGTCTGTCGTGCGCCATAGTCCATAAGTAATTGCCGCATCCTGCGACAGCCTTTGGGGTGGTTAAAGCCGCTGATGGAAAAGCAGTCCCCAGAGGAATCCACGTCTGCGGCAGGATCAGCACCACGGGCCAGCAACAATTCCGCCATACCTATGTCATTACGACCTGCCGCCTCGTGTAAAGCACGACCACTAGGTGCCAGATCTTCGGGGCGGGCGGGGTCAGCACCATAGCTGAGCAACAGCTCAACCACCTTCATCTGTCCGGCACGCGCGGCACGATACAACGGACTCGTGCGAGCCGAATCCAACCGGTCGCCGGCTGTCGGATCGGCAGCGAGAATAATAGCCACCTGCTCCACATCCCCCATCATGCAGTGCATACCCAAATCCACCTCTGCACCTAAGTCCAGTAAGTAATTGACGACCACCCACGGATCCTGGATCGCTTTTTTAGGCAGATCGCCCGAACGAAACCAATAGTCGCCATCAATCGCTACATGGATCGGTCGACGACCATCTGCGCGACATGCCTCGAGGTCCGCACCGAGAGCGAAGAAGCATTCGATGAGATCCACATTGCGCGTAATGGCCGCCAGATGCAGGGGATTGTTTCCCAACGCATCGGCTTTGCCGATCAGCTCGGGAGCGGCACCCAACAAGCTGTCGATTTTCACCATGTCCTCAGCCCGGATAGAATCTGCCAAATCGACAAACTTGTCATCGTAGGAAAAGCGCGTCGCCATTTCCCCGACAAGCAACTCACCAATTTCCTCGAATCCGCGCACCCGCGCCGTGACCAGGAGCTTGTCCCACGAATTGTAGGTATAGCGTGATTGGCCAGGATCGGCCCCGTTTTCCAGCAGCAGACGCACCACATCAGGACGGTTCTGACGCACTGCCATGTGGATGGGAAACTGGTACCAATATTGGGCGTTTACCAGTCTGGGATCCCCTCTTAGAAGGGTGCGCACACGCGACACGTCTCCGTCGGCGCTGGCCTGAAAAAGGTTCCAAGCATCGGGTCCATGCAAAGGCTCTACACCACCGACGTAAGCTTCGTTGTCCATACGCCCGGGCCGAGTCAAGACCGGATACTTGAAAAATGAGGCTTTGGCTACGGGGTTCACTTTGATATTGCGTCTCCAGATCTGCAATCTAAGCATTCTCGACTGGTTTGGCCGGGGCTAGCTGAGAGAAAGAATTCTCTACTCAAGATTGCGAATGGCATCCGCCGTGGAATCCACAGCCGGCTGGTTCAACGGTGATTTTCGCGTCGACCCACCAACTGCATTAACGCGGATAATGGCAGAGAATAACCTGGGCGGCGGTCGCATGTCTCCGCGACATTTCCTATCACATTTGCACCCTTAATGCGTCAATCGGACAGAGACTCAGAAAAATATAGCGTGTGCCCATCAGGATCACGTGCTATGAATTCCTCCATCCCCCACGGTCGCGCGCTGATCCCTTCGACTATTTCAATCCCGTGTTCGAAGGCCTGCTCAAGCGTCCCGCGAATGTCGTCAACGGTAAGGTGCAGGTGCAAATGCCCGCCCTGCTGAACGAAGTCGATACTGGGGTCGGTAGCGTCGATGAGTTTGAGATGGAGGAGGTACCCCCCTATTTCCACTCCCGCATAAAAATCACCATACCGAAACGCGAGGCGGAAACCGAGGCATTGGGTATAGAATGCGATACTCCGCTCCAAGTCGGTGGTGCGTAACTGACTCGCGAAGTGTGTAATCTTCATACATTTCACCGTTTAGCAGCCCCGGTGTCGGAGCAAGGAAGGTCCACCGCTTGCGCCGAGGGACTCACTTTCGTCGGCATCCATGCCGTAGGTTCCAGAGTCAAGGCATGCACCGCAGTCCAACAGCCTATCAGCGGCGGCAAAACAGTTTCCATGGACCGCATAGAGAAATGCCATTGACCGGTTCCGTGCGGAGTTCACTACTTCCTGTGCTCATATGCTGCTATCGCAAGAGCAGAAGCTTTCGCGTCTCCACCCGTTCCCCGGCCTTCAACCGATACAGATACACTCCTGTCGCCAGATCTCTTCCGTCGTCGTCCCGTCCATCCCAGCGTAGCGTGTAGGTGCCGGCCTCCCTCAACCCCTGGGCGAGGGTAGCGAACTTCTGGCCGATGAGGTTGTAGACCGCCAGGTCGATCTCCTCGGACAGCGGCAGGTCGAAGCGGATGGTGGTGTCCAGGTTGAACGGGTTGGGGTAATTCTGGTCGAGGGTGAAGGTTTCGGGAACGGTGGCGTCCTGGGACTCGACAACGGCGGTGCCGGGTTGCGGCGGCGGTTCGCCTGCCACGAGGCGGATGTCATCGAGATAGAAGGTGCCGCCGAGATTTCCCGAAAATTGTATGGAGTCGATAAACCGCCGCAAGCCGAACTCCTCTACGGGAATCTCCACCAACTGCCACTCCTTCCTTTCCACATCCACCATGTCTTCCAGCAGGTTCACCCACGCGGAATTCACAAATAGCCTGAAACGGGGATTTGCCGGCAACGTGACATCGCCTGGATGGAAGGCGAAACGCAGGGCGATGTACCCCCCCGGGTTCACCGGATCATCAGATTGAAACCTCACCGCCCATGTGCCACTCCGTTTCAACCGAAAAGAGCCGGCCACATTCCCCCGATGAACTTTGTCTGCAGCAGTCAAGTCCACCAATTCCACGCTCCCGTTGCTTTCCGCCCGCCAGCCCGGCAACAGATCTTCGTCCATGATGAGCAGATCTTCCCCGGGCCATTCATGCGGTACCGCTCCCGGACCCGGCGAGTATTCGGGGTAGTAGATGTAGAATATGAACTGCATCTCATCGGTGCTCCGCGCACCAAAATTGATCGTCTCATCCGTCCAGTTATGGTAGGTCGTGATCATCTGCAGTCCCTGGCCACTCTCCATCACCAGAGGCGGATCGAATTCGAGCAGGGGAGGGTGTTCCCAATCGTTTGTCCAGTAGAGCATCTCTCCGTCGCGCTCACCGCCGACCGCCACGATGCTGAATTCGAGCATTTTTTCGTGCGCGTGGGACCACATCTGAATGATATTCCTGGTTTCAGAAAATTGGAAGGTCTTGGACAGGGTGGTCGTCTCGTGTGGCGGCAGGTTGATTTCCCCGTTGTTGAAATTCGCTGGGTACGCAACCTTCTCAACTTCGCTGCGATCTACGGTGTAAATATTGGCGTACACCTCTCCTGGTTTTCCATCCGGGGAGGGCACGGAGTGTGAATCGAGGTCAAAGCCGGTGCCGGGCGGCAGCCTCAGGGCCACTCCGGGTGGGAAGCGGTAGTTGATGTAGGGCGTCTGCGTCCCGACGAAGAAGCCGCTGGGAAACAGTTCGGCGAGTTGACTTAGAACATGCAGGTTGTGCTTGCCCTGGGGGTCCCGAAGGTCGCGATACACACTGGGCTCCGGTGTCGGCTTGCCGTCGGGATAATTGAAGACGATAAAGTGGTGACTACCAGGCCGCATGGAGATCTCATACCCCGTGACGTAAAGCTCCTCCGCAGTCACCATCGGCTCAAAATACAGGAACTCGCGGTCGTCTTTCTCCCACACTTCGAAAGGCCCTACGTGGAACTGGATGCCCTGCCCCGGTGGCACCAAGGCCACGAACTCCGGCGCTGCGAAGCGCGTCTCGTCCGCCAGAAGCACCGGGTCGGCCACCACCCCATCCTCCGGCGCCCCGGACCTGATCCAGGCCTCGATATAGGCCAGCTCACCGTTGCTCAAATAGGGTTGCCCCAGAGGCATGATGGCACCGTAGTGCGGGTGATCGTCGTAGAAGTGATCCTGTTCCGAAGCATTGATCTTTTCCCACAGGAAGCTCTGCTCGACGCCGGGGAGACCTCCCGCGGAACTCACCCGCTTCAGGCCATCGCCAGCCGCCGCCGTATTGCGGGGCACCACGTCGATGAGTTGACCGTAGGCCTCCTTTTCCGTCAGGACGAGGCCGGACTGTCGGGCCAATGAGCTGCCGGCGGAGTGGCAGCCGCCGCAGTTGATGTTGAGGATATCCTGCTGGATCGTCTCCCAGGTCGCCCGTTCGCCATCTTCGGGTTCATCGTCAAGGGCCGATACCGTGCTCCCGTTCAGCACGGTCAGAATTGCTGCACAGATCAGGAGTGCTCCGCCTGTGCTCATCATCTGCGTGCGTAGCATCTCACCTCCCTTTCTGCATTCTGTTCGGTTACCGCGTCAACTGTTCAACGATGTTGCAGCGCGGCTGAGTACTGCGAATTGGAAGGATAAGCGGCGGCGGCGGGCTGCCGGCTGACCCGCGCCGATCGCCCCCCTCGAGCACCTCGGGCGCCACGGCCACCTGCGTTCAAAACTCGGTCCGCCGACCGTGTGGTAGCTCCAGCACCCTTGACCCTGACCTCGGCCCTATCCATCGGTTCTCCGACCGTGCCGGCCAGGACAGCCCATAGAACACCGTAGCCGCACCCAAACTACCCCGGGACAAATCTGAAATCAAACCCGAAATCCTTGTCCATGCTAACCATACCCCCTTTGTTCCGACTATACTTGTCAGATCCAGAACACCTGGTTGTCCGTCATGCCGGTCAGGTAGTCGATCAGCAGCCAGACGCCGGAGATCACGAATTGGCCGAAGATCAGGCCGAGGAAGAACGGCCGGATTCGTCGGTACAGCACCGGGCCGCCGTACTTCATCACGAGAACCTTGACAAGCCAGGCCATGAAGACACTCAGCCACAGCCGGTCCATGAGCCACACCGCCCCGATGGGATAGCCGGTGGGGTGCAGGGGCCACCACAGGAGGTGATGGCGGGCCAGCATGAGAGCGGCCATCACGCCACCTCCAACGAGGGTGTGAATCCAGCCTTCCCAGTTGGGCAGAGTGGGCGCGTTCAGCTTGACGGCCACGTATTCGAAGGGGGCGCGAACACCGCCCCCGAAGAACCATCCGCTCAGGTTGATACCGCCGTACTCGTAGCAGATCACGAGCACGGACCACACGGAGCCGACGACGCTGGTGACGACGGCCAGCAGGATAAGCCAGAACAGGGGCCGTCGGTTTGACCCCAGGGCTTCGGCCAGCTTCAGTCCGTGGGCACAGGAGGCCATGACGAAGGTGCGGATGTCCGCACACCACACATAGGTGTAGGCCATGCCGACCATTCCCACGGGACCCAGAAGCGCGGAACCTGTGGCGGAGACGAGCACGGAGCTGGCGATCATGGGACCGACCGCCGTGGCGACGCCGCACTCCACGACGACTCGGGTCAAGCCAATGAAGATGAGAATCGCCAGAATCAGCGTTGCCGCCGCCGCCCACAGCGGCAACCCGGACAGCCACAGCCAGCCGACCATGACCACCAGCCCGACGAGGAAGGTGAACACGGCGCCGCGGTACGACATGATCTCTCGAGAGTCGTCTACAGAGGCGTCCCCACGGAAGGCTTTGCGGAACACGTCGGCGAGATGACGGCGCCCCAGCCACAGGCCGAAGAGGACGAGAACGAACATGGCGCCCTGCCCCTGGTGCGCCAGGATCGGTTCGGTACTGACGCCGTAGATCCCCAGCTTCTCCGTGCTGGCGATGCCCAGGATGTTCAATGAGCCGCGTATCGCCTTGGCAACCCAGTTGAAGAACCAGAGGCTGAAGGCGATATCGAGGTTGATGAGATACGAGAACCCCAGCATGGGGAAACTCAGGCGGAAGTCCAGGTTGACGGTGTTGCGGAAGATCGGAATCGACGCGGCGAGAGAAACGGCAGGGATGAAGTTGAAGTACGTGTGCAGGGCGTTGAGACTGCTCACGACGGCGGGGATCAGGAATCCCGCCCACATGACCGGATCGCGGAAGAAGGGAGGCAACAGCGAGGGTGCGTCGCCTTCGCGGACCAGCTCGATGGGGACCTGCACGATCGGGTAGATGAGGCGCTCCCGTTCCATCCACTGCCTGCGGATGATGACCATGAAGGAGACCATCACGAGATACAGAGCCAGCAGCAGGATCCCCCACCAGCACAGGGGTCGAGCCCAGACCGCCCAGGGGACACCCATCCCCCTCGGGGCGCCCTCGTAGAACCACTTTACCGCCTGAGTGCTCTGCGGAACCATCCACTCCCGGACGTAGGGGTGGATGAGGGTGACCCATTCGTTCTCGGGCGTGGCGTAGTAGTGGGCGCCGGAGATGATCGGGAGCAGGTACTCGGTCAGTCCCATCGTAGGGATCGCCGAGGCGACGATCATCATGATGTAGACGACGATGAGCTCGCGGCGACCCAGGGCGAGGAACGGCAGGGCCACCTTGAAGAGGACGTTGGCGACGCCGACGAGGACGAAGAACAGGAATAGGGCCCCGGCGGTGCTGAAGTCGTAGAACAGGGTCGAGCCCCGGATGACCATGTTCGCGTACGGGGCGCCGACGCCGATGAGGCTGCACAGAAGTAGCCCGGCCAGGACAGACCGGAGGGGGAAGGCGGATCGACTGGGGTCGATCAAAACCGTGGGGCCCGCAGGCGGTAGATCACGCCCGCCAGACCGATCGCAGCACAGTGGATGAGGGCGGCGTTCTTACTTTGCGTATAGCGGGCGGCGAATTGCTCGGCGAGCACGGCGCGCTGTTGGGCGGACAGTTTTGCCGCATCTCCTGCCCTCGCCGGCGACAACAGCTACCTGCGCGGAGATCGGTTCCTGCACCTGAGAAACGCTGAGCTATGGAGCGACGCCAGGACATCCTATAGTAAGGAGCCCGCCACCCGATCCACGACGCCTGACACATCCGCGCACCAGCGCGTGACCACCACCAGGTCTCTCTCCGGATCGCAGACTACCGAATTCCCCCCCGCACCGGACGCCGCGAAGGTCGCCTCACTTGCTGCTTTACCGAAGCGTTGGTGATCAGTATTCAACCACCACATGAACCCGTAGCCAGAATTCACCGGACACGGCTCCGTCATCATGCGGCACCAGTCCTGGGAGATGACGCGCCGGCCGCCCCACTCCCCACCGTTGGCAAACAGCAGGCCGAAGCGGGCGTGGTCGAGGGTGTGGATCCACAGCCCGCCCCCCCAGTGCGCGCCGCCCGACACCGACTCGACCTCGTCGCCGGCAACAACGACGGTGGAGTAGTCGTCGTAGCCGTGCCACTCCCAGGAGTCGGAGGCGCCGATTGGATCCATCACCTCCCGCTTGAGGACGGCGGGCAGAGGCTCGCGCCATGCCGAGAGCAGAGCCAGCGCGGTGCGGTTCACGCGCACGTCGTTGTACTCCCAGTGCGCACCCGGGGCCTTGCGCTCCTGGCGAGCCACGGCCGTTTCGACATCCCGGTTCCAATCGACGATGTCGGGCTTGCCGCACAGCCAGCCCTGCCATTCGTTCGTCTGCTGCAGCAGATGCCGCCAGGTGATCGAGGCGTTGTGGGTTGAGTCGAAACCATCCACACCGATGCCTCTGCCTGCAGTGTTCAGGCGCGCGTCGTCGCCGCGATCCCGCAGCCGCTGGATCGCCGCCACCGCCCGCGGGCTGTACTCGATCGACACCCCGGTTTCCGCGGCGGCGACGGGGTCGTCTACGCTCTTAATGAGACCGCGATCGAAGGCGAGCCCGGCCATAGTGGCCACGTAACTCTTGGTGGCGCTGTAGGTGAGATCGACGCGATCGACCTCCCCCCACTCGGCGATGATATATCCATGGCGCAGGACGAGGCCGGTGGGGCCTCCTCGATCTTTGAACCTACCGAGCCGCGTCGACCACTGATGGGCATCCTCGCCGACATCCTGCTGAGACAGGTCGGTGGGCCAGTCGACCTCGTTGTCGACGGCGAACTGCACGGCGGCCTGCAGCCTTCCTGGATCCACCCCGAGCTCCTCCGGGGCTCGGCGCTCCCAGTTTCGACCCGGCGGTGGAAAATGGGTGTCCTTTGTCATCCTCCCTCCTCTCGCACCGGCAGAGTACTCAAAACCGCCTCAGCGCGCCAGCTCGTCGCGCGTGGGAGTCCGAATCACAGGATGGCCGGCGATTCCAGAAGCGGGGCAGGCCGGTGATCGGTTGAAACAACAGCACATTGAGCGCGCCACGAGGAGAACGGGTATTTCCTCGGTGCTGCGCCCTGAGGTCCGAGTCGACGACTCGAGCGAAAGCGCCGCACACAGGTTCACAGCAGAACTGGCGTCGGTAGGTTGCTGCCTCGCAGCAAAGCGGCGATCTTTGGCCGTAGATGCGAGCCCCATCCCCTCGCAAGCTGCTGCCGGTGCGATAAGAACACCACTCTCAACACAGTTAGTAGACGGTGGATTTTCAGCGAAGTCCACGCGGGTGCCGGTCGGATTTCCATTCCAGTCTCGGGAGATAAGCGATGATGCGGGCCATTGTGACCAGACGGCTGCTTACACCTCTACAGGAACTTCGCGATGCCGTCGTCCTGATTGACGGCGACAACATCGAGGCTGTCGGCCTGCGGGCTAACACGCCGATTCCCCAGGACTGCGAGGTGTGGGACGTCGGTGACCGCATCGTGGCGCCTGGCCTGATCGATATTCACAACCATGGCGCCAACGGCTATTTCGCCCGCGAGGGTGTCGATGCCATGCGCGCGGTCTCCAGATGGCTGGCCACGGCCGGCACCACCAGCTGGCTATCCAACATCGGCGACCTGGCAGGCATCGCGGGCGCGGTCGAGGCGATCGGTCAGGGAAGGAAGGAAGGTGAGGCTGCCGTAGAAGGCATCCATGTGGAAGGGCCCTTCCTGTATCCCAAATACCTGCCCGGCGAGTCCACGGCGCCGCCCGCGCCAGCGCAGCTGAGCACCTATCACGAGTACCTCGAAGCTTGCCAGGGACACCTGGTGATGATGGACTGCTCTCCCGACCTGCCCGGTGGACTGGAGATAATCCGCGAGATCCGGCGCACCGGAGTGATTGCCTGTTTTGCCCATGGGAATGCCGACTACGACCTGTTCATGCGAGCCGTTGAGGCTGGCCTGACTCATGTCACCCACACCTACAACGTCATGAGCGGCATGCATCATCGGCGACCCGGCGCAGTGGGTGCGGCGCTGACCTGCGACGCCGTTATGTGTGAGCTGACGGCCGACGGCTTCCACGTCCACCCGGCGGCGATGGATGTGCTCCTCCGCTGCAAGGGACTCGACCGCGTGTGCTTGGTCTCCGATACCCAGGCCGCCGCCGGATTGGCCGACGGCGAATACGACTGGTCGGGTCGCATCATTGATGGCGAGTTCGGCTGGACGGACGTAACCCTGATCAAGAAAGATGGCGTCGTGCGACTGGCCGATCAGGACGAAGGTCAGGATGGTGCCCTCTCCAGCTCG
>PBRM01000258.1 GCA_002725915.1 Gemmatimonadota bacterium | reverse complement strand
TTCACGCCATCTACCACCATCCCAACGGCTGGGACTACGTCCCCAGAGGCCGGAAAGCCCCCTGCGGCGAATCCTGCATGTGGGGCGACTATCACGTCATGGAGCTGATTCAACTCATCAAGCGGGAAGCGGACGGCGGCCCGTATCCCCTGTTCTTTCGCTGACCGAAAGGAACACCAGATAATGAAGATCACTGCTATCAAAACCTTTGTCGCCCGCTTCGGCAACCGCCCCCGAGCCCTCATCAAGGTGGAGACCGACGAGGGCATCTACGGATGGGGAGAGGCCTACTCCACCGGGCCCGATCTGTCGGTGGAGCCCGTCGCCGACTATCTCTTCGAGATGATTAAAGGAGAGGATCCTCGACGCATCGAGTACATCATGATGAAGCTCATGCAGCAATTCCGCTTCCCCCCAGGCGGGGTCGGACTGCCGGCGATCTCCGCCCTCGACCACGCCCTGTGGGACATCAGCGGCAAGGCCGCCGGCCTGCCGGTCTACATGCTGCTGGGAGGAGCGGTCCGGGACCGGGTGCGCGTCTATCACGGCATGGGCGGCAGTGACGGCAGGGAAACAGCCGAGAACGCGCAAAAGCTCAACGACCAGTACGGCTTCACCGCGTTCAAGACCTCGCCCTACCGGTTGGACCCGGACGCCAGTCGCTGGGGTCGCATCTGCTCGGAGGCGGCCAAGTATTTCGAGGAGATCCGCCAGCACGCCCCCGATGACTACGAGTTCGCCTTCGATCCCCACGCTAAGATCTTCGAGCCGATCCTCGCTCTGCAGCTGGCCGATGCCCTGGCGCCGTTCGACCCCCTGTTCTACGAAGAACCCCTGCGCCCCGAGCACATCGCCCAGTGGGCCCGCCTGCGCGCTCAGATGAGGGTGCCGCTGGCGACCGGGGAGAGCCTCTACGGCCGTTTCGAGTTTCTCGAACTTCTCGCCGCCCAGGGCGCCGACATCATTCAGCCGGACGTCTGCATCTGCGGCGGTCTGTTGGAGATGCGGAAGATCGCCGCCATCGCCGAGGCCCACTATGTCAGCGTCGCCCCTCACAATCCCATGGGACCCCTGGCCACCGCCGTGAACGTCCACTTCGCCGCGGCCACACCCAACTTCAAGATCCTCGAGTACATCCTGCCCACCAACACCGAGTGGAACGAGTGGGTGGACGACCCTTATCTGCCGAAGGACGGATATCTCGAGTTGCGGGACCGACCGGGACTGGGGGTAGATGTGAACGAAGACGCCATCGCCGAGAACGAGTACATCCACTGGCAGCGCACCTGCCCGGTACGCCCCGACGGCGCCACCGGGTACATCTGATGCTGCGGACCGACGAAACCGCCCTCGTCATCATAGACGTGCAGGGCAAGCTGGCGACGCTGATGCACGAGCGCGAGGAGCTCTACCGAAACCTGCAGATCCTGGTGCGGGGAGCACGGATCCTCGCGCTCCCCGTGCTCTGGCTGGAGCAGTACCCGGAGGGCCTGGGACCCACCATTCCCGAGGTGGCCGAGTTGCTGACCGACCAGGAGCCGATGGCCAAGCTCAGCTTCAGCGGCTGCGGTCTGGAGGACTTCCGGCAGCAGCTCGAACAGATCGGGCGACGAAAGCTGCTGGTTGCCGGCATCGAGGCTCACATTTGCGTCAACCAGACCGTCTGCGACCTGATCGGCGCCGGTTACTCTGTCGAGGTGGTGGCCGATGCGATTTCGTCCAGGACGGCGGCGAATCGACAGGTGGGGCTGGACAAGATGTCACGCGCGGGAGCGGACATCACCTCGGTGGAGACGGCGATGTTCGAGCTGCTACGCGAGGCGGGGACCCCCGAATTCAAGGAGATCGCCCGCCTGGTCAGGTGATGGGCGGAACGCGACCCTCCGCAGTTCCGTCACCCTCTGCGGCCTGCCGGGGCTTCGGCGGAGCACCTCCTATGACTCGGGGAACAGCTCCCCGTACTCCCGTCCGAAGTCATCCGAACCATCGTCCAGCCGACGCTCCAGCCAGACACCAGGCAGGAACCCGGGTAGTTTGGCGTCCAGAAACTCACCGCGATATCCACCGTCGGGATAGTGCGACTGGCGACCGTCGGGCCAGTGGATGGTGTGGATCTCCCGGACCGACGGCTTGCTGTAGTCGTCGTCCACCCGAAAACCCTCCACCGCGTCCCAGTCCACTTCCACGCCCAGGCCGGGTCCTTCGGGGACGCGGATGTGCCCACCCGTTACTTCGAACTCCTTCAGCAGCGGGTGCGAGTATATGTTGATGCTGGGGATGGCCGGCCACCGCGCCTGGGTCAGGACCGCCCCCAGATGCACGGCGAAGGTGGTGGTCAGACCGGTGCCGACCATCTGCAGCCAGAACGGCATCTTGGCGTGCTCGGCCAGCGTTCCCTCCGACACCACCTGACGCGCGCCCCCACCGATGACGAAGCCATCGCACACGCCCTCGCGAATGGCCGTCATCACCGGCGGCTGCCCGAAGTGCATGGCGATGGGGCTGCGGATCTTGCGCCGCAGAATGGCATTGCCCGCCACGTCTTCCTGGGGTATCGGCGATTCCACCATGGCCAGCGCCGGGTACTTCTCCTCCAGCCGGCACAGCAACGGCGCCGCCACATCTTCGCCCAGCAGCAGCCCGTTGAAGTCGGTATCGATGCGGAAGTGGGGCGACACGGCGTCGGATACAGCCGCCAGCTGAGCGTCGATATCGTTCCACGGCCGCGCCTTCACCTTCATGGTGGTAAATCCCTGCTCTTCGGCTGCCCGTGCCTCGGCCGCCCACTCCTCCGGCTTCATGTCCTGTGCCCACCAGGAAACGGGACAGACCTCCCGGTGCTGTCGTCCCAGCAAGCGGTGGCAGGGCACACCCAGAGCCCTGGCGGCGCCGTCGAAGAGAGCCATCTGCACACCGGCGCCGAGGCTGTCGTCCCAGAGCAGATCGAAGGCATTTTCACCTATGAGCCGGGCGGTCTGCTCGTCCGTGGTGCTGCCCCAGGTGTAACCGACGATGGTCTCGCCAATTCCCACCACGCCGGAGCCCAGAGTCACTTTGTACAGATCGACGACCGACCACCCGGAACCGCGGATGGTCATAGTGTGGGCGCAGCGAGGGTGAAAGGGAACGTCCAGTCGAAGTCGCTCGATATTGGCAATTTCCAAATCCTTGGCGGCCATCGTTCCTCCTAAGGGCGAAGTCAGTCTGTTACGAGAGTGAGTGGCGCCGTCGGCGAGGGTCTGCGATCAGCCCCGCAGCCCGTCCTGTTGAGCCAGTCGCTTCAGAAGCTTGCGGTAAGCCTCCTGGCCACGCTCGAAGCTGCCGAGTCGGAAGAACTCGTCCGGCGCATGGGCGTTCTCGTCGTCGAGGCCAAAGGCGAAGGTGACCGTGTGGACATCGAGAAGGTCGAGGAGGAGAGCGCAAACGGGCAGAGTCCCGCCCATTCTGGTATGATGAGGAGAACGCCCGTATATCTCCTCGAGAACCGCGTCAGCGGCGCGGTTGCCGGGATGGTCCGGCGGCACGAAATATGGCCGTGCCGTCGCCGATTCGGGATGGACTTCGACCTTCACACCAGGCGGCGCATTCCTCCGTATATGGGAGGTGAGTTGCTGTAGGATCTTCTCGGGATCCTGGTCCGCTACCAGACGGCAGGTGATCTTGGCGTGGGCCTCCTTGGGAGTCACCGTCTTCACTCCCTCTCCCTGAAACCCACCCCAGATGCCGTTGATCTCGAGGGTAGGTCGAACCCAGGCGCGTTCCCGCGTGGTGTAACCAGGCTCCCCGAAAAGCTCGCCTACCCCGAGCTGCTCCCGGTACGCTGCTTCATCGAAAGGCACAGCCGCGATCTGCGAGCGCTCCTCCGGAGTAGGTGTGACTACATCCTCGTAGAACCCCTCTACCAGGACCTTTCCCTCTGCACTCCGCATGCTGTCCAGCAGTCGAGCCAACGCGTGGATCGGATTCTGCACGGTGCCGCCGTAGACACCGGAGTGAAGATCGGCGCGAAAGCCCTCAACATCGATCTGCACAGCGCACAGCCCCTTGAAGCCAAGAAGCAGGACGGGCTGGTCCTCATCGCCCTGAAAGCCGTCGGCGCTCACCACCAGATCGCAGGCCAGACGCGCGCGGTTCTGTTCTATCACCGATGAGAGATGGGGAGATCCGATCTCCTCTTCTCCCTCGAAGAAAACCTTCACATTGACCGGGAGCACCCCTTCGGTCTCGAGCATGGACTCGAGCGCGAGAATGGGGATCAGCATGTTGCCCTTGTCGTCAGAAGCCCCGCGCGCATACACACGCCCATCGCGCACCACCGGTTCGAAAGGCGGATCCGTCCACAGATCGACGGGATCGACTGGCTGGGTGTCGAAGTGACCGTACAACAGCACGGTGGGCCTGCCCGGGGCGTGCAGCCACTCGCCATACACAACCGGTGACCCCCCGCTCGGCAGCAGGCACACCTCCTCCATCCCGGCAGCCCGCAGCCGATCCGCCACCCACTCGCCTGCCCGCCCTACATCGGCGGCATGCTCGGACAGGGAGGAAATACTCGGAATGCGAAGAAACTCGACCAGCTCCGCCAGGAAGCGATCTTTGTGCTGCTTCAGGTAATTCTCCGATGCGGACATCTGCCATGTCTCCAAATAATCAGGCGTAATCAGCGCCCCAAGAATCGAGGATGTATCACCGTCTGTATCACCAGCGTAGATGCGGCGCCCGGGAACCGATCGCGTCAGGCGAACCGTTAGGCGCCGGTCATGCGCCGAAGCACTGTGTGCAGGATCCCCCCATTCCGGTAGTAATTAATCTCCACAGGTGTGTCGATGCGGCAGATGACGGTAAAGCGCTGCTCACCGCCCTCGCTGCGTGCCACCACCTCCAGCTCCTGACCCGGTTTGAGATCGTCGTCGAGCCCTTCGATGTCGTACACCTCCTCGCCCGTAAGACCCAGCTGCTCTCGTCCCTCTCCGTCCTGGAATTGCAGCGGCAACACGCCCATGCCGATCAGGTTGGAGCGGTGAATGCGTTCGAAGCTCTCGGCGATAGCGGCCTTGAGGCCCTGCAGAAAAGGTCCCTTGGCGGCCCAGTCGCGGCTCGAGCCCGTGCCGTACTCCTTGCCGGTCAGAACGATGAGGGGGGTACCTTCTTCCACGTACTTCATCGCCGCGTCGTAGATCGTCATCTCTTCGCCTGAGGGCAGGTGTCGGGTGTACCCACCCTCGGTGCCGGGCACGAGTTCGTTGCGGATGCGGATGTTGGCGAAAGTCCCCCGCATCATGACCTCGTGGTTGCCGCGTCTCGAGCCGTAGCTGTTCCACTCCTCGCGCTCGACGCCGTTCTCCTCCAGATAGCGCGCCGCCGGGCCGCCGGGAGCGATGCTGCCGGCCGGCGAAATGTGGTCGGTGGTAACGCTGTCGGCCAACTTGACCAGGACGCGCGCACCCGCTATCGGCTGGATGGCTGGCACCTCGTGTCCGAGTCCGTCGAAGAACGTGGGTTTGCGGATGTAGGTGCTGTCCGGCACCCACTGGTATAATTCCCCCTCGGCCACGGGGATCTCGTTCCAGGTCGGATTGCCGCTGAAGACGTTGCCGTACTCTTCCTCGAACATCTTCGGCTGCACGGAGCGTGATATTTCGGTGCGGATGTCCTCCTGACCGGGCCAGATGTCCCGCAGGTAGACTTCGTCGCCCTCACCGTCGGTGCCGATGGGCTCGGTCTCGAAGTCGATGTCTACCCGCCCGGCCAGGGCAAATGCCACCACCAGAGGCGGGGAGGCGAGGAAATTACCCCTTGTGAGGGGGTGGACCCTCCCCTCGAAGTTCCGGTTGCCGCTCAGCACCGAGCAGACCACCAGTTCGTTGTCAGCGATGGCCGCCTCCACCGACGCGGCCAGTGGTCCGGAGTTGCCGATGCAGGTGGTGCATCCGTAGCCGACGGTGTGGAAGCCCAGCTGCTCCAGGTGCTGGGTGACACCCGCCGCGTCCAGGTACCGCGTCACCACCCTCGACCCGGGAGCCAGACTCGTCTTCACGTGCGCGGGCACGCTGAGGCCGCGCTCGTTGGCGCTGCGCGCCAGCATGCCAGCGGCCAGCATGACGCTGGGGTTGCTGGTGTTGGTACAGGAAGTGATGGCGGCCACGACCACAGAGCCGTCGGACAGCTCGGCGCTGCCTCCCTCCACTTCCACAGGCACGGGGCCCACCTTCTCCTGATGGCCGAAGGTGTCTGGCAAGGCGGCGTCGAAGCTGCTCTTCATCTCGGCGAGAGCCACGCGGTCCTGTGGGCGAATGGGCCCGGCCAGACTGGGCACCACCGTGCTCATGTCGAGCGTCAGTACCTCACTGAAGACCGGATCCGGGCTGCCGGCCGAATACAGCATGCCCTGCGCTGCCATGTAAGCCCTCACCCGGTCCACGACGGCTGGCTTGCGCCCCGTCTGCCGGAGGAAGGCCAGGGTCTCATCGTCCACCGGGAACAGGCCCACCGTGGCGCCGTATTCTGGGGCCATGTTGGCGATGGTGGCGCGGTCGGCCAGGGTCAGCTCGCCCAAACCCGGCCCGTAGAACTCGACGAACTTGCCCACCACGCCGTGCTGGCGCAGCATCTCCACAACTGTCAGCACCAGATCGGTCGCCGTCGTACCCGCAGGCAGCTTCCCTTCCAGCCGGAAGCCGACCACGTGGGGTAAGAGCATGTAGACCGCCTGTCCCAGCATGACCGCCTCTGCCTCGATGCCTCCCACACCCCAGCCGACTACACCGAGGCCGTTGATCATTGTCGTGTGACTGTCGGTGCCGACTACAGTGTCGGGAAGGAAGACGTCCCCATCGGCGTCTGCCACCGACTGCACCACCGAAGCCAGGTACTCCAGATTCACCTGGTGGACGATGCCGGTGGCGGGGGGCACGACGCGGAAATTGTCGAAGGCATCCTGACCCCAGCGCAGGAACTCGTAGCGCTCGCGGTTGCGGCTGAACTCGCGCTCGGCGTTCCGCTCCAGAGCCTCCTTGAGGCCGTAGTAGTCCACCTGCACCGAGTGGTCGATCACCAGGTCAACGGGGATTTGCGGGTTTACCTTCTTCGGATCACCGCCAAGATCGGCCACGGCGTCCCGCATGACCGCCAGGTCCACCACCGCCGGCACCCCGGTAAAATCCTGCATGATCACCCGCGCCGGCTTGAGAGGGATCTCCTCCTTCCCTGCTGCGGCCGGACTCCAGCGGGCAATCCGCTCCACGTCCTGCCTGGTAATCTCGAATCCGTCACACTGCCTGAGCGCCGCCTCCAGCAGGACCTTGATGGAGTAGGGAAGCCTGCCGACCTCCGCCACGCCGTCCTCTTCCAGTTTCTGGATGCGGTATATCCATCCCTCACCTGCCGCTGTCTTCAGTTGCGTGCGAGCCCCGAATTCATCCTTCATGTCACTTCCTCATGTCTTTGTCGCAGATTGATTGCCGCCCTGTACAAGCACCTCGGTAGACCCGCTCCCCCGTGCAACCATCAGTTTTGGGATAGGGAACAGCAGGAGGGCACTAAATTAACTCTTAACGAGACGACCGACCATGTCAACCGCACCGGCAAGCCAGGGAGGTCACCGTCCTCATGCTCCGGCGCCACCGCAACTCCACTTCCCTTCACCCAAGCGAACCGGCGGCTCGCCTTCGCCCCGGGCGTACGCTGAGTCACCCGAGAGCGAACACATTGCGCATCGCCTCGAACTCCGCCACGGTCGTTTTCCCGTTCATCACCAGCTCCGCCAGCAGCCTGCCCGTGAGCGGACCGAACTTGAAACCGTGGCCGGAGAACCCCGCCCCCACGGCGATACGCGGATCGTCCGGGTGCAGATCGATGACGAAGTCCTCGGTTTCCCTGTTGGTGTAAAGACACGTCTCCCACCCGCTCAGGCGCTCCACTGAGGGCGCGAACTGCTCCTCCAGATAGGAACGCAGCCGCTCGATCTCCCCCTCGGGCGGTTCCCCGGGCTCAGGCTCCGGATCGTCGTCGACGCCCGCTGTTATGTGTCGGGCGATCTTGATGCCCTCCCGGCCGAATTGGGGTAGGCCGTAGAACACCCCTCCCTCTGCTTCTTCCCCCAGGTTCCCCCACACGGGGAACCTGCCGACTCCGTACTGCTCCTGGTCGCCTGTGAGCGTGAAGTAGCCCACCGTCTGCCGAGCGATCTTGATCTGCGGCTTGAGGGTCGGGACCAATTCCGACGCCCACGGTCCGGCCGCGATAACGAGTCGCTCCGCCGTCAACTCGCCGGCCTCGGTGACCACCCGGATCAGCTCGGGGCCGGGTTCGATCGAGGTGACGCGCGTCCGCTCCAGGAAACGCCCGCCCCGCTCGCGGCAGAGACGGACAAGTGACGACATGGTGTCCCTCGCCGCCACCAGTCCGGCGGTGCGATCCTCCAGCACACCCGACGCCCCCTCGAACCGGAACAGCGGGAATCGGCGGCGGGCCTCGGCCGGTTCCAGCACCTCCCCATCCAGTCCCGCCTCGGCGGTGGCCCGGGCATACTGCTCCCATTTCCCACCGGCAGGGCCGAAGAAACATCCCGGCGTGTGGTGGATGAGCCGCATTCCCGCCTCTCCTTCAAGTCGCGGCCACTCTTCCCTGAGCGCCGCCTGCACCAGGCGGACGTAGCCGGCGTCGATGTAGGCGGAGCGGGTGACGCGGGACAACCCATGGGAGCTGCCGCGCCCGTGGCCCAGAGAGAAACGCTCGATGAGAGCGCTGCGGCGACAGCCCAGGCGCAGCAGGTGGTAGAGGCTTGCCAGGCCGTTGACTCCACCCCCGACGACGAGTGCCTCGTAGGGTTGGTCGGTGAGATCACCCGCCATACTTCCTCTGTATCTACTCTGTCAGGCTGTCCACGGGGAGGATCAGCCGCGACGGGTACTCGGAGGTGTGGTAGACTGTCTGCTGAGCTGACACCAGCTCTGTGTCAGCCAGGTCGTTGCGCCCTGTATTGTGGTTGCGATCGTGGTTGGGGAAATCGCTGCTGGTTATCTCCAGACGGATGCGATGCCCCTGCAGAAAGCGGCACGCCGTCGGCCCCAGCTTGATCCTGATCGCCACGACTTCCATCGGCGTGAGGAGGTTCTCAAAATCCAGGGAGTTCCGATGTCGTGCTCTCACCAAGCCGTAGCTTACTTCAAGGGCTTTCCCCTTTGCAGATGAGTCTGGCGCTGCAGCGGAGTCGCCCTCACCATCCGGGTACTCGTCTATCAAGCGGGCGAAGAAATCAGTGTCGGGCGCAGTGGAAGAAGCGAACAGAACGACCTCCGGATAACCGGCGATCTCCACCGCTTTCTCGAGTGGCGCGCTGCGGAAGTAGAGGATGTCCTTGCGGTGCTCGAGCACCCGGCGGTCTGCCGGTGAGGTAAACAGCTCCCGGCTCCACAGAGTGGGAACGGGATCCCGCGGATCGTACACATATGAATCGGTGAGCGCTGGTGAGCTGGCGTTCCGCTCACCTGCCGAATCGGTTCCACCGTCGTTGGCTCCACCGCTTTGCTCGCTTCCCTCAAGAACCCCATCCCCTTCGGCGGACCCGGCGTTGCCGCCGCTGCCCAGACGATACTCCCGCGGCTCGATCTGGGGCGGCGGCCAGCTGTCGGCATGGCGCCATTGGTTGCAGCCCATGACGAAATAGCGCATCGCCGGCTCTCTGTCGACGCCGTTGGGCAGTCCCTTCAGCCAGTGGTCGAACCAGCGAATCATCATGTCGTTCAGATCTACCGGGGCCTGCGGGCCGAAGTCTATGTCGCCGACCTTCCGCTGGCCGAGGGTCGGGTGGCTCCACGGACCGGCCACCAGCTTGGATTGGGTCCGCGCCAGTTCCGTGCGGCCGTTTTTCTGCATGCCGGCCAGGTGCCGCATGGTATCGTTGCAGTGATCGTACCAGCCGCTGAAGTCGAGATTCGGCACTTCCACTTCGCGATGTGCCTCCTCGAATTTCCAGGCCTTGCGATTCGGGTGACGCAACCAGTCTTCGGCGTGTTCGGCCATCCCCTTCGGCAGGTATCGAGGCAGCTGCAGCCAGGGCAGAAATCCCAGCCAGTGGCCCTGGTCGACCTCGTCCCAGGCCTTGCGCGCCTCCTCCGGCGTGTGCGGCCCGGCCTCCCCCAGCCGGCGGCGTATGTCCGGGGCCATCGACGTCATCCACCACTTCACGCGACGACCTGGCCGGAACCCGCCCGGCCAGTCAACGGCCGTCAACTCCAATGGGATGGTGTAGGCGCACATGGCGACCAGGTGCGGTGGCCTCAACCGGGCCAGCTGCCACTGCATCCAGGCGTTGTAGGATGCCCCCATGGTCCCAACCCGGCCGTTGCAGAAATCTTGAGCCGCCAGCCACTCCACCGAATCGTAGCCGTCTTCGGCGTCCCCGGTGCGCTCCTCTGTGAAGGGGATGTAATCCCCGTCGGAGGCGTAGCGTCCGCGGCTGTCCTGTGTGACCACCGCGTACCCGGCGCGCACAAAGCGCTCGTACCCACCGGTTGGCTTGCGGTAAGGGGTGCGCAGCAGGATGGCGGGGAACTCCCCCCGGGCGTCGGGGCGAAAGACGTTGGCCCGCAGCACCACCCCATCCCGCATGGGAACATCCACGTCCTTCTCTTCGACGATGCCGAGGACACCAGGCTCACCTATATCGATCGCAGCGGTTTCGTCGTCTCGATCACTGGCGACAGTGGCCGAATCGGCAGCGAGCTTCTGCTCTCCTCTGTCGGCGGCGCCAGAATGATCTGACACTATCGAATTACTCCTGTCGTGATGGGACCGAGCGGGACCTCGAGCAGGTCCGCGCCAAAGACGACGTGTCCGTCGAAGATCTGCCCGACCTCGCCAATGACGCGCTCCCGCACTCCGGGTGACTCCAGTTGCTCCGTGATGTGGACGAGGACCAGCGTCCCCACTGCGGCGTCGCGCGCTGTGGGGACGCTGGTCCTC
>PBRM01000257.1 GCA_002725915.1 Gemmatimonadota bacterium | reverse complement strand
GGTGGCCATTCTCGGCAGCATCGACATCGTCATTCCGGAGATCGATCGCTAGCGTGAAGACCGATTTCTTAGAGATCTTCGGAAATCCATGGCTCGCCCTCGCCGCGACTACGGCGGTCGTCATGGGCTACTTGACGGTCAACTCGCTGATGATCATCTGGCTGGAACGCAAGTTCAGCGCCAGGATTCAGCGCCGCCTCGGACCCACCGAGGTGGGACCTTTCGGTCTGCTGCAGACGGCGGCCGACATGCTCAAACTGATCAGCAAGGAGCTGCTGACGCCCGAGCACGTGCACAAGCCGCTGTATCTGATTGCCCCTGTTCTGGTCTTTGCCCCGATCCTGGCGCTGTGTTCGCTGTTTCCCGTGGCCGAGAGCTGGGTGTTCGTCGACTACGACCTCGCCCTCGTCCTGCTGCTGGCGTTCAGCGGGCTGAACGTAGTGGGCATCTTCGCCGCCGGATGGGGATCGAACAACAAGTACGCCCTGCTCGGAGCGGTCCGCGCGGTGGCGCAGAACATCTCCTACGAGATCCCGCTGATCCTGGCCATCCTGCCGATCGTTCTCATTACCCGCTCGCTGAGCCTTTACGAGATTACCGCAGCGCAGTCGTCCTATCCGTTCATTCTGGTTCAGCCGCTGGCGGCGGTGATCTATTTGATCGCGGCGACGGCGGAAACGAATCGCGCGCCCTTCGACATACCCGAGGCGGAGTCGGAGCTTGTAGCCGGGTTCCACACCGAGTACTCAGGAATGCGGTTCGGGCTGTTCTTCTTTGCCGAGTTCTCCAATATGATCATCGTCTGTGCCGTCGCCACGGTGCTCTTTCTGGGCGGCTGGCACGGTCCCCTGCTGCCGGGATTCGTCTGGTTCTTCATCAAGGTCTACGCCCTGATCCTGGTGATGATGTGGGCGAGATGGACCTTTCCCCGTCTGCGTTTCGACCAGCTGATGACCTTTGCCTGGGTGATCCTGGTACCGCTGGCCATTCTCAACCTGTTGGTGTCAACGCTGGTGATTAAGCTGCTATGACCATTCTCAGTGATACTCTGACCGGCGCCCGATCCCTGCTGACGGGGATGAAGGTGACGCTCAAGCACTGCTTCCGGCCTCCCGTGACCTCACAGTATCCGCGCGAGAAGCTGGAGATGTCGAAGGCGTATCGCAATGTCATCGTCCTCGTCGAAGTAGAGGGCCTGGGCTCGCACGACTGCATCGACTGCAACGCCTGCGTCCGGGTTTGCCCGTCGGACTGCATCGTTATCGAGGGCGAGCGGCCGGAGGGATTGAAACGCAAACGCGCCACCCTGTTCGAGGTGGACTTCGCTCTGTGCAGCGAGTGCGGACTCTGCCTCGACGTCTGTCCGACAGATACCCTCGGTTACAGCCGGGAATACGACCAGGCAGGCTATCAGCGCGCCGATTTCCTCTACGATCTGATCGAGCCCTGGCGGGAGGGGGAGGAGGCGTGCCGGGAGAGATTGCGGGAGGCGGAGGCGGAGAAAGCGGCCACTCGCGCAGCGGCAAAGAAAGCGGCGGCGGCGAAGAAGGCGGCGGAGATGGACGGCGCCGGACAGTCCGATGCTTGAGCAGGTAGCCGTCGGGGGCTTCGTCGTACTGGTGCTGGCGGGGGGCGTCATGGCCGCGTGGATGCGCCACATCCTGTACGCGATCATAGGGCTGGGAATCAGCCTGTTCGGGCTGGCGGGGTTGTTCCTGAACCTCGGATCTCCCTTCGTGGCCTCCATGCAGATCCTGATCTACATCGGCGGCATTGTCGTCGCCATCATCTTCGCCATGATGCTCTCCATAGCGATGACGGTGCAGCCCCTGGAGCGCAACCGACCGAAAGTGTGGTTCGCCGGCCTCTGCGCGGCCACGTTTTTCGGCGGCGTCGCCTGGCTCCTGGAGCGCACCGAGTTCGAGGTCATTCCGCCCGCCGCGGCCCAGAGCTGGGAACTGGCTCAGCTGGGACACGCCCTGCTCAATCGCTACAATCTGGTGTTCGAGACGCTCTCACTGGTGCTGTTGCTGGCCATTATCGGGGCAATCCTCATCGCCAGGCAGGAGCGGACGTCATGACTGACGATCTCATGGGAAGTGGGCGCGATAGAGACACGACCTTCCGACGGGTCTTCCTGAGGTTGGCAGTAGGCGAGGCATATACAATGGACGAGATCGTTCCGAAGGACTTGTGGTAGCAAAATGACTCTGCACGGGTATCTCCTGCTGGGACTCGTCCTGTTCTCGATGGGGCTGTTCGCCGTCCTTTGGCGACGCAATCTCATTGCTGTCCTGATCGGCGTCGAACTGATGATGAACGCGGCCAGTCTGAATATCATGGCCTTCAACCACTACCGTGTCAGCGATCCGTCTACGGGGCAGATCTTCGTACTCATCATCATCGGCCTGGCCGCGGCCGAGGTGGCCATCTTCCTGTCGATCATCCTCAACCTCTACCGCGTGCAGCGGGAAATAGACGTCGAGGGGATTACCGAGCTCAGGGGATAGCCCGGGTACCTATGGAAACACTGCCGCTCGTGCTGGGAACCATCTTCGCGCCGCTGTTGGGGTTCCTCATCGCCATTCTCCTGCTCATCAACTGCCCCAGAGTGGCGCAGACGGTGGTTCTGGCCGGCAGCGCCCTCTCCGTCGCGGGTTCGGCGGCGCTGCTGATCCGCGGCCCCGTCGATCCCGTGCGGTTCCTCTGGTTCACCAGCGGCGACATCGAGCTGCGCTTCGGTTTTCTGCTCGACGGAGTCAGCCTGGTGTTCGGCGTCGCCGTGGCGCTGATCACCTTTTGCGTGATGGTGTATTCGCTGGGCTATATGAGTGGCGATCCGTCGAGAACCCGCTATTTCGCCATGCTGGGTTTTTTCGCCTGGTCGATGCTCGGCTTTGTCTACGCCGTGGACCTGCTGCAGTCCTTCATTTTCTGGGAGTTGATCGGACTCGCCTCCTTCTTCCTGATCGGGTTCTGGTACGAGAAGCCGTCGGCCGCCGCAGCGGCCAAGAAGGCCTTCCTGATGACGCGGGTGGGGGACGTGGGGCTGTTCATCGGAATCCTCACCATCCTGCAGGTGACCGGCGATTTCGACATACCCCGTCTGCTCGATCCCGACCTGGGGCTCGTCGGCCTCGCCACGCCGGCCATGCTGACCGCGATCACGCTGCTGATCTTCCTTGGAATCGTCGGCAAGAGCGCTCAGTTTCCGCTGCATACCTGGCTTCCCGATGCCATGGAGGGCCCGACACCGGTGAGCGCCCTGCTGCACTCGGCGACCATGGTGGCGGCGGGTGTTTTCCTGATGGCGCGGCTGTTTCCGCTGTTCATGGCAGCTGAGACCACGCGTACCGTCATCCTCTGCATCGCCACCTTCACGGCGCTGCTGTCGGCGACTATGGCCATGGTGGACCGGGACATCAAGAAGGTCCTGGCCTACTCATCCATCAGCCAGCTGAGCTTCATGTTGATGGCCCTGGCGGCTGGCGCTCTCTTTGCCGGGTATTTCCACTTGATCACCCACGCCATCTTCAAGGCGCTGCTCTTTCTCTGTTCCGGTCTGTACATCCACCACCTCGAGACCAACGACATGGAGGAGATCGGCCGCCGGGGAGGGCGGCGGATGCCCTTCGCTACGATCGGACTGGTGATCGGGGGCGCGGCTCTGGCCGGGATTCCTCCGCTGGGAGGATTCTTCAGCAAGGAGGAGATCTTCGCCCAACTCGGGCGCGATGGTTTTACCGTGTTTACAGCGGGCGCCTTCGCGGCGGCCTTCCTCACCGCCTACTACACTTTCCGCATGATCTTTCTGGTGACTGTGCCCGAGCGGACAGAGAACGGGGAGGAGCCGACGGACCATGGCGAGCACGGCAGCCATGCAGGCGAACCGTGGTCGATGGGAGTGCCGGTAGCGATCCTGGCGCTGGGCGCCATGGTGATTGGGTTCGCGGGGCCACGCATCGCCGCCATGCTTGGGGTGAGGCCGGAAGAACACGCCTTCGCGTCGATGATTCCCGCTGTCGCTGTCGTACTGGCTGGGGTGGCGGTCGCCTGGCTGGATTTTGGCCGCGGGTCCGCTTCCCCTCAGCGGCGGGGGTTCATCGCCAGAGTACCGGCGCTGCATACCCTCTTCAGCAACCAGTGGTACGTGGATGACCTGTATCGCGCCGTGCTGGTGCGTTTTACCAATGCCGTGGCCACGCTCCTGCACGCGGTGGAAACCAGGGGACTGGACGGCGGCTTCAACAGGCTGGGCCTGGGGGTGCTGGGGCTCGGTGTTCGGTCGACCCGCGTCCAGGGCGGTTGGGTGCAGTTTTACAGCGGCTGCGCCATCATCTTCCTGGGGGCGATCGCTTTTTATATAGGCGCCCGTTGACAGAGGGAACAATCGATTGTTGCCCGTTCCACCCCTCAGCTCAATAATACTCTGTCCGCTCATCGCCCTGGGCCTGGTGCTGTGTGCACCTGCCCGAGCCGCGCGGCTGATACGCTGGATCTGCGCCCTGGCCGGCTTGCTCGCCTGCGTCCTGAGCGTGCAGCTGTGGCTGAACTACGATCCAGTGACAGGCGGCATGCAGTTCGTAGAGCTGGTTCCCTGGGTCGCCGGCGTCGGCATCTCCTATCACCTGGGGGTGGATGGCTTCAGCACCATTCTCGTCATGCTGAACTCCATCGTCTTTTTCACCGGCGTGCTGACGATGTGGGATCTCGAGGACAGGGTGAAGGGATTCTTCGCCTTCATGCTGATGCTGGTCGTCGGCGTGTACGGCGTCTTCATGTCGCTCGATCTGTTCCTGTTCTTCTTCTTCTACGAAATCGCCGTGGTGCCGATGTACCCGCTGATTCTGATATGGGGGAGCGGGGACAAAGATTACGCGGCGATGAAGCTGACCCTGTTCCTGCTGGCCGGGAGTGCCCTGCTCTTTCCCGCCCTGCTGTCGATCTATCACGTCGCGGGTCTGGGGACCTTCGACATGGTCGCTCTCGCCCAGCACAGCTTTGATCCCGAGTTTCAGATCTTCGTCTACCCCTTTGTTTTTCTCGGTTTCGGCGTGCTAGCCGGCCTGTTCCCGCTTCACGGCTGGTCGCCTACGGGCCACGTCGCCGCTCCCTCAGCAGTGTCGATGCTGCACGCGGGGGTGTTGATGAAGCTGGGCGCCTTCGGCATTCTGGCGGTGGGCATGCGGATACTTCCCGCCGGCGCGGTGTACTGGGCGCCGACCTTTGTGGCCCTGGCCGCAATCGGGGTGGTCTACGGCGCTTTCGTGGCGATGCGCCAGACCGATTTAAAGTTCGTTATCGGCTTCTCTTCGGTGTCGCACATGGGTATCGTGCTCCTGGGACTCAACCTCGCCGTCCTCGGCAAGGCCGGGGCCGATGCGCTCAACGGCGCCGTGTTTCAGATGTTTGCCCACGGTATTATGACGGCGCTCTTCTTCAGCACGGTCGGCTTCATCTACGACCGGGCCCATTCCAAGACCATTGCCGATTTCGGCGGCCTGGGCTCGCAGATGCCGCGGGCGGTATCGGTGTTCATCGTGGCGGGGTTGTGCGGCGCCGGCTTACCGGGACTGGCCAGTTTCTGGGCAGAGCTGCTCGTTTTCCTGGCCGCCCTGAAGACTTACCCGATCGTCGGTGTGGCAGTCGTTGCCGGTCTCGTGATCACCGCCCTTTACGTTCTGCGGGTTTTCACTCAGGCCTTCTTCGGGCCGCCCAATCCGCGCTGGCAAGAGCTGACCAAGGTCGACCTATCCGGTTGGCAGATCCTGCCGCGCGCTATCCTGATCGCGTTTCTCGTGTTTTTCGGTTTCGTTCCCAGGGTTCTCCTCGACATGATAAACGGTGCCACCACCGTCTTCATGGGGAGATTCTGAGCGTGTCCGACGTCCTGCTGTTCCTGCCCGAGACGGTCTGTCTGGTCATGGCGCTGCTGCTGTTTCTGGCGCCCGTGCTCTCCCTGCGCTACCGCACGGCGTGGGCGATGGCTCTGGTTGCCGGCATCGCCGCAGTGACCGCCTGCCTCTGGACTCTGCACCTGGAGGGTGAGCCCTTTTTCCCGGGTATCTACCGGGTCGATTTCTTTTCGCAGCTGGTCAAGACTTTCCTGGCCCTTGGGTACCTCCTCGCCGTCGTCATCAGCCGGGAGCCGCGCACCGTTCGCGAAACCGCCAGGCTCGAGCTGCCTCTGTTTCAGCTCCTGGCCACCGTCGGGATGATGATGCTGGCCAGCGCCACGGAGATACTGACGCTCTACATCGCCATGGAGCTTTCGGCCTATCCCATCTACGTCGTGGTGGCGTTGCACCGAAACCGTCGGCTCAGCAGCGAGAGCTCGACCAAGTACATGGTCCAGGGGATGGTGGCCTCCGCCGTTTCGCTCTACGGGATGAGCTTCCTCTTCGGCGTCTTCAGCTCGACCTACTTCAGCGCCATCGGCGAGCAGCTCAACGCCGTGGCTGCCAACCCGCTGTTCTGGCTCGGGTTGCTGCTGATGCTATCGGGCTTCTTCTTCAAGCTGGCGGTTTTCCCCTTCCACTTCTGGGCGCCTGATATCTATCAGGCCGGGCCGCATCAGGTAGTGACCTTTATCGCCACCGCATCCAAAGTGGCGGCGATCGCCGTGCTCTGTCGACTGGTTTCGCTGGCAATGCAGTTCGACCCCAACGATTTCGACAGCTTCCGGTCGGTACTCATGTGGATGAGCGTTGCGGCCATGACTCTGGGTAATCTCGCCGCCTTGAGGCAGAAAGATCTCAAGCGGCTCCTGGGCTATTCCGCGGTCGCTCACGGAGGCTATGTCCTGATCGGTCTCCAGGCCCTGTCCGGGCTGGGCCTGACCGCGGCCCTGTTCTACGCGATGGGTTATTTCGCTATCTCCTACGTCTGCTTCCTGGTCGTATGCGAGGTGGGGCGCGACGAAGATCTCGTCACCATCCAGTCGATGTCTGGCCTCTACAAGCGTTCGCCGCTGCTGGCGGCGACTCTTCTGGTCGGTCTGCTGGGGCTCATCGGGTTGCCGCCGACGGTCGGCTTTATCGGCAAGTGGTTTCTGTTCTCCGCCGCCATGGACCAGGGCCAGTTCTTTCTGGTGCTGGTGGCGGCGGTGAATGCCGCCGTGGCGCTATACTACTATCTGCTGGTGATCAGACAAGCCTATCTGGTCGAGCCGGAATCGCCTGAGCCGATACAGCTGAGCCTGCCGGTGGCGATCGCGGCCGGAGCGACGGCAGGGCTGGTTCTGGCGATGGGGGTGTTTCCTGGTGTTTTCTGGGACAGGGCAGCGCTGGCAGTAGCAGCGCTGCTGGGCTAGGGCCATTCAGGCCGGGGGTGTGGGGGGAGCCATGCCTTCAAAGCGAATACTCGGACAGGCCCCAGCCTAGGGCTTCCGGGAACGGCGTCTGACCGACTTGCGGGCGCGACGGCCGCTGGGCTCGCCGCTGCGTCGGTCGGATCTGTTGCGCTTGCCAGCGTCCCTCGACGTTGCACGCGCAGCCCTGGAAGTGCCGCCGTCAGGGGCGGCAGCGCGGACGAGTTCGAAATCGATGCGACGCATGCCGATGTCGACGCGGACCAGACGTACCTTCAGCGCCTCGCCCAGGGAGTAGCGCACCCCGGAACTACGGCCCACCAACATTTGAGCTTCATCCCATACCTCGAAGTATTCCCCCGTGCGCTCGCCCAGCGAGGTGATCGGGATCAGTCCCTCGGCAAAGAGATCGTCGGGTCGCACGAAGAGGCCGGCGGCGTGGACCCCTGTGATCCGCGCGCTCATCTCTTCGCCCTGGTGTCGGCGAGCCACGAGGCAGGCGGCGAATTGAGTCACATCGCGCTCCGCTTGCAGGGCGCGACGCTCGGTTTCGGAGCAGTGCTTCGCGAGGTCGTCGAGACCCCGCAGTGAAGCCTTGCCGCGCCAGTGGTTCCACAGGGCGCGGTGCACCAGCAGGTCGGGGTAGCGGCGGATAGGGGAGGTGAAGTGCGCGTAAGCTTGTGAGGCCAACCCGAAGTGCATCGCCACCTGGGGTGAGTAATAGGCCTGGGCGAGGGAGCGCAGAAGCAGCATCTGCCCGGCCTCCGCCTGCGGGGTCAGTTTCAGATGTTCGACGAAATCCGCCATGTTTCCGGGATTGCTGCAGTCTGTCATTCGCAGCGAAAGACCGAAGCGCTTGCCCCAGTTCTGCAGGCGAGTCCACTTCTCCTGTGCCGGAGGCGGGTGCACACGGTACACGCCGGCGAGATCGCGCTCGAGCAGGTGTTCGGCTACGGACTCGTTGGCGGCGATCATCAAATCTTCGATCACGTGATGGGCCTCGATCGGGGCTCGTGCGACCACATCCAAAGGACCCCCGGAGGCGTCGATGACGACCGCGGCCTCGGCGATCTCCAGATCCAGAGACCCGAGGCCGAAGCGCCGCCGGCGCAGCACCCTCGAGGCGTCGATCGCGTGCCGGCCGACGGACGCCGGCTGTCCGGGAACGGCACCCTCGTCGCCGTCGATCAGGCGTTGCACCTGCACATAGGTGAGGCGCGCGGCACTGCGGATGAGCGATGGATAGACGCGGATATCGCTGCGCGCTCCGTGCCTGTCGATCACCATCTCGCAGGTAATGGTGCGGCGCGGCACCCCCGGCTGCAGCGAGCAGAGCCCGTTGGACAGCTTCTCGGGGAGCATCGGCAGTACCTTTCCAGGCAGGTAGACGCTGGTTCCTCGAAGCCTGGCCTCCCGGTCCAGCGTCGTGCCTGCCTGGACATAGGAGGCCACATCGGCGATCGAGACCCAGATGCGATAGCCCTCACCCTCCGGCTGCGCAGACACGGCGTCGTCGAAATCCCGCGCGTCCTCGCCGTCGATGGTCACGTGGATCTGGGCGCGCAAGTCCCTGCGTTTCAATGTGATCTCGGAATCTGCCAGCTCGGCTTCCGGCTCTACGTCGCCGAAGGCATCGGCCTCTGTCAGAGTATCCGCGGGGAATTCATCGGGTAAGCCGAGACCGGCGACGACCATCTTCAGCCGGGTCGCGTCGCTGTCGGCAGGGCCGAGGCATTCCACAATGGAAGCGGCGGACGCCTGGATGTCGGTCCTGGGCCGAGTGACGCGGAAACGCACGGCGATGCCGGTATCGAAGGTGTCGGCAGAGCCATCGTGGATGAAGATCGCCTTGCCGCGGGGCTCGGGATCGACCCAGATCGCCGATCCGGAACGGCGCAGCCAGCCCACGCAGGGGTCGATGTATTCGGCTGCGGGGGCAGGCGACTTCGACTCGCGGCTCTTGCGGCCAGGTCGCGGAGAGCGGTCCGCCTGCGCGCGGGAGCGTTTGCCGGACGGCCGCCGGACCATCCGGCCTCTTCTGGAGCTTCGCTTGGGAATGGTGCTATCTCGATGGCTGCTGGAGTGTGTTTGATTAATGTACGACAATCTCGTCGTCGGGTACAAGGAGGACCGGTGTCGGGGCGGACTGTCGACGGCCACCCTCGCCATCGGCGCGAGTCTCCTCTACGCCTTGACCTGAGATGCGACATTGTGGTCTGTACGCCCCGTGCGTCTGTCTATGTCACCGCCCTGCCAGGGGCCCCGGGAGCGGGGATCGGCTCCCACCCGACCAATTTCAGAGAAGGAGAGCGGCTGACATGAAAATTACCTCCATCAAATCGGTGATGATTCAGGGCTCATGGACGTGGACGCTGATAAAGGTGGAGACGGACGAGGGAATCTGCGGTATCGGGGAGTCGCAGCTTCCTCTCGGCGTGCCGGACATACTGCAACGCATCGAAAAGATGATAGTGGGGGAGGATCCACGAAACGTGATCCAGCTTGCCCAGAAGATATACCGGGGACTGTCCGGTGCCGGATCCACCGGTGGGAGCATCCTGCTGGCGATGTCGGGTGTCGAGCTGGCGCTGTGGGATCTTCAGGGAAAGATTACCGGACTTCCCCTGTGGCAGCTTCTAGGTGGGAAATACAGGGACAGGGTCCGCATCTACGCCGACACGGGAAGACCGGGCGACAGGTCTCCGGAGGCCTATGCCGACGGCGTGCGAGAGAGGGTAGAGGCTGGCTACACGGTGGTGAAAGTCGATATCGACCACTGCGCCCCCGCTGAGTATATAAAGGATGGACACAATCGGGCGCTGTCGAGGCAGGAGGTCGATCACATGAGCGCTGTCAGTCACGCAGCCTTCGACGCGCTGCCGGACGATGTCGATCTCTGTCTCGATCTGCACTGGTGTTATCAGACATCGGATGCGCTTCGAGTGGCCCGAAGGCTGGAGGACATCGACATCCTGTGGCTGGAAGATCCGACGCCGCCAGAAAACCTCGATGCCCTCAAATACGTCACCGACCACACCTCCGTACCGATAGCGTGCGGTGAGAACCACTGGATGGCTCACGGCCTCAGGCCGATGATCGAGCAGCGGGCCGCCGATATCATCACCCCCGACATACCTCGCTTCGGAGGGATACAGGAGGGGAAGAAGGTGGCCGAGTTGTGCGAGATGCACTATCTGTCGTTTGCGCCTCACAATATCTGCACGCCGGTCGGCACGGTGGCCTCTGCCCACGTTTGCGCCAATGCGCCGAATTTCCTCGCCCTCGAACACCACGGTCTCGACTGTCCATGGTGGGACGACATCGCCGCCAACTGGAGTGGTCCCGTCGTCGACAGGGGGTACATCAGTTTGCCCGATGCCCCGGGGATCGGGGTGGAGTTGAACGAGGAACTGCTGCGCGCCCACCTCGTTGAGGGAGAAGAGTGGTGGGATTGAGCGGCCATGGCGATTTTTTCGCTGAGGAGAAGGGCAACATGCTGGTCGGAAACATGCGCGTTTCTGCAGGAAGCCCCGGCCGGGCCCGAGCGCACCATTAGCGAAAGTCCGCGGCGGTTTCTCGATTGGGAAAGAAGGTGTAATGATGACCCGGAGGCTGATCATCTTGACAGCAGGTGCTCTGGCCTTCCAGTCCGCCGCCCAGACTCCCTCCCCCAACGGGCGCAAGGCCGAGTGGTTGCAGCTGAGAGGGGACGCCGCCATGAGCGGCCGCTCCCCCGGTATTGGCCACATGGTGGACGGCCCTCCCGCCGTGGGCTGGCGCTACGACATCGCCGCCTGGGAGAGCTATTTCTCCGTCGATGCCCATCAGGCCGCCAACCGCATTTCGCTGCCCTTTCAGGCTCCGCTGGAGCCCGGCTATTTCCAGGAGCACCAGCGAGACTGGGGCATCGGCATCGAGGAATTCGATCTGAGTGGGGAGGGCGTGCTGGTGCGTATGTCGGTGAGCAATATCTCCAAGGTGGCCAGGATTCTGCCTGAGGTCGCCGGGCTGCAGCGTTTCGAGATGGAGGATTCGTTCACAGATGGAGGGGCCGCGCCAAAGCGAGGCCGACTGATCGCCTACGACACCGGCGAGCCCCGCATCGTCTGGGAGACCGAAGATTTCGACAACATCTGGTCTCCCAACGTCATCGTCGTCGATGCCGACGCCGACGGCCAGCTCGACCTGGCGGTGGCCACCCACTATCGCATCTTCGTCTTCGACGGGGCCACGGGCGCCACCAAGATGCTGTTTCGCTACCACGGTTTCCGCAACTACGGCTGGTTCGGAGCGGTCGATATCGACGGCGACCCCTACCCGGAGTTCGCCGTGGTCGCCGATTTCAGCATGCATGCCGAGGTCATAGACAACGACGGCTCGGCGCTGTCGCTTCGCTGGATCCGCGAGATTCAGCCCGACCCCTCTCAGTCCACTAAGATCCTGCGTCCGCCTCCAGGTTCGCTGGTCGACGTGGATGGCGACGGTGCGGTAGAGCTGGTCTACAGCATCTACAACGACACGGGCGACGGCGAGTGGCACATCATCGCCGTCGATGCCGTTGAAGGCGATACGCGCTACGATTTTCCCCGTCGATACCTCAACGGGATCCGCGATCTCGACGGCGACGGCCGCCCTGAGCTCTTCGTCACCGCCACCAGCGCAGAGACCCTGCCCCCGTACGCGCCGCTCAGTGTCTGGACCTTCGACGGCGCAGGTGCCGAGCCGCTGGAGCGCTGGACCCAACCGCGTGGCCGCTTCAGCAGCCGCCGGCTCGATTCACTGCCCCCAAACGTCAGCACCGGGGCGGCGGACGGCTTGCGCGCGGTCGTAGCGGGGGACGCCGATGGCGACGGCCGACTTGAATTCTTCGTGGCCACGCCATCCGACGACGGAGAGGTGCTCAGTGCATACACGCTCGACGATGGGGGAGGCAGCCGCGCGCTCTGGTCGGTAGCCGGTCCCGGAGGGGCGAAGCTGAGGGCTGTGGCCGTCGGCGATGAGGACGGCCGCCGTCGCGCCCTGGTCTACCTCAGAGGGCGCGGCGTTCCCGACCAGGATCTGGTTCTGACCGATGCAGCCGGCAGCTTGCGCCAATGGAACCGGCAGCCCTTCACTCCGGCCGGTACGCCGGTGGTGGCGGACCTCGAGGCGGACGGACGGATCGAGGTGGTGGTGCAGACGGCACTGGAAGAGGTCGTCTGTATCGAGGCCCCGTTGTCGACCGAGTTATCGGTCTCTGCCCGGGCGCGGTGGCAGATGCAGGGCCACGGCCAGACCAACAGCGCCCCCTTTCACTGGGGCGTAACCGCCACCGATCTCGATCTGGACGGAACGAAGGAAGTGCTCTTTGCCAGGGAAGCGGCCAGCGGCAACGCCAGTCTGGTGGCGGTAGAACCGGATGGGCAGATCCGCTGGGAGACGGTCTTCGCCGAGTTCGACGGCAGTATGCCGATCTGGAACTTCAGCGGCCTCTCGTACTGGAGTGCCGGCCTCTTCACCTCCACCCAGCACCGGGACGTATTCGTCACCCTGCGAAAAGGAAAGATCGGTAGCGAGATCGGCCACCTCCTGGACGGGCGCACCGGCTCCATCGTCTGGGCGGTCAACGGGTTCTCGCTGCCGGCGGACGGAAGCGGCCGCAGCCTGGGCGGCCATCCAAGCGCCAGCGGCGACGTGGACGGCGACGGCCTCGACGAGATCGTGGTCATGTGGCCGGACCGTCTGCACATCGTTGACGGACCCAGCGGCCGCGCCGATGTCGTGCGGCAAGCCTACGGCTACTCCACCGGGCTGAACCCGATGTTCACCAGCTCGACCTTTGTCGGCTACGCCTTCCCCGCCGTCGTCGATCTCTTCGGCGACTCCATCCCGGAGCTGATCTGGGGACACAGCGGCTACCTCAACGCGGTGCTTACGGCTGGGGGAGATCTAGTCTGGGAAACGCCCTACCGCAACAACACGGAGGTACAGTCGCTGATGGGGGTGGGGGACATCGACGGCGATGGGAGCCTGGAGCTACTGGCCTCGATGGCCACGGGCGTCCAGGTCTTCAACCCGGCAGACGGAGCTATACTGCACACCTTGAGCGGTATGGCCCCGGCGACGACCGACATCGTTTCAGGCGATGTCGACGGCGACGGACGCGACGAGTTTCTCTACGCCAGCAGCAACCGGATCTTCTGTCTTGGAGAGGATGACGGTTCGCTGGTGGAGTCCTGGTCGCTGGACGTGGGCGCGCACAGCAGCGACCTGGCTCTGGCCGACGTCGATGCCGACGGTTTTCTCGACCTGATCGTCGTCACCACAGACGGGTACGTCAAAGCCTATACCGGCGCCTCACCCACAATCGTCACCTCGGTCAGCGCCGCGCCTGGGGGGGGAGAGACGCCACGGCAGACCGCCCTCGACGATCCCTTTCCAAATCCCTTCAACAGCTCCGTCGTCATCTCCTACAGCCTGGAGGCGGATAGCCAGGTGGAGCTGGAGATTTTCGATCTGGTGGGACAGCGCGTCGCCGTCCTGGTCGCCGAATGGCAGCGCCCCGGCTTTCATCGCGTTGTCTGGGACGCGGTCGACACCCATGGAAGGGGCGTTTCCAGCGGCATCTATGTGACCCGCCTGCGAGCGGGATCGCGGGTGCTGGAGCGCAAGATCGCACTGGTGAAATGAGCGATCGAGTCGGCTGTCTGGCGCCCTTTGTTCGAGGAGATCAGGCGTCGGCGATGCAGCCCCTCAGGTACGAGGCAAAGCGCTCGACGTAGGGGATCGGGGGTTCCTTCTCCTCGTACTCGATGTTGAGGTAGCCGCTGTAGCCAGCCTCGCGCATGAGCCGCACGACGCGTCGGTAGTCGACCGGCTCGCGCCCGTCCCCCTGACGGACGGTGAGCTTGGTGTGGGTGGTGGCCGCATGTGGCGCGCAGGCGGCATACTGGCCGTAGTTGTCGCCGGTAAAATTGCCGAAGTCCAGATTCAATTGGACCCAGGGGTTCGCCGCGAAGGGCTCAATAAGAGCCAGCGTGCCCTCGGCGTCGGCGGTGAGGCCACCGTGGTTCTCCAGGGCGAGGATGACCCCTTCGCTCTCTGCCTTCGGCGCGCACTCGGCGAGGCCGTCGGTCACCCACTTGCGGGCGAAGGCAGGCTCGACACCCTCCGGGCAGCCGCCGGCAAAGACGCGCAGCGCCGTGGAGCCGAGGATGGCGGATATCTCGATCCATTCCTTGATTTTGGCGATCTGTTCGGAGCGCTTGGTCTCGTCCGCGTCAGCGAAATTGCCGCCTGTAGCCGTGGCGCAGATGTCGAGCCCGCGGACAAAGGCTTCCCGCTTGATGCCGACGAGGTATTCCTTGGTCTCTGCGGCGAAGTAGTAACCCGTCAGTTCGACGCCATCGAAGTTCAGCTCCGCGGCCAGGTCGAGAAATTCGATCATGGTCATCTCGCCGCTGGTGAGCAGGTCGCGGTACGAGTAGGCACATGTTCCAAGTTTCATCGGTAAACCCTCTCCTCAGTTTGACGGCCGTCGCCAGACGGCAACGTGCGTGCGGGTAGATCAGTTCCTGGCGTACCGGTTGGTGACGGCGATGTCGGAGGAGGAGCCGTCCGGATCGATCCGCTTCACAGCCAGGGAAATCCGGTTGCCCTCGTCGAGGGCTCTCCAGTAGGTATCGCCGATTTCGTCAGAAGAGCCCGCGAGGGGCATGAGCAGGGGGGGACCCTGAAAGGGCGGCAGCGGATCGCCGTCCGCCTGATAGGTAGTGACGCAGAAGCCGTACCCGGGCGGAACATCGGTGTAGCGGAAGAAGCGATGCTCCGAGTGGCCGCTATCGAAGCGACTAGCGCTGATGACGGAGAGCCACATCCTCGCCCCGTCGTCGGGCATGGCCAGGCAACCGGAGATTCGGGGGGTAAAGTTCGGCGCGTCGGGCTCGTGGCGTTCGGCCAGGAGGCCGTCGACGAAGAAGTCGCCTGACTGGAAGCCGTCGAAAATGGTGTCCGTCTGGGTGCCATTGCTGACGATGAAGCGAATCCCCGACTGCCGCATGGCGTTGTAGATGACCAGGCTCGGGTCTGCGAGCTGCGAACCGTCCGCGGCTTCGGTGCGCAACACGTCCCCGTCGGCGACGAAGATCCGATTGCGGCTGTTCGGGCTCCTCCCCATGATCCAGTACACCTGGATCCACTCCTCTCTCTCGTTCCTGCCGATGACGATGCCGCGGCCTGGATAGGGGTTGCCGGCCAGGTGTCGCTGGAGATTCTGCCCTGCAACTTCGGTCACGGTCTGCTCCCTTCGTTCAGCGAGTGTATAGGGGAAGGAAGATACAGGCAGGTCCGCTGATTGCGCAATTGCCGATCTGGTGTGAGCGTCAACGGTGCCTTAGTGTTAGGGACGTCAAGGCAGCGGCCACTGGAGGTCCGCAACACACGAGACGCCCTTCGAGCTCCTTCCTCAAGGAGTCCGAACCGAGGCTTGTTTCTGAAGAAAGTGCTCACATGGCAGAGAAGAGAAGCGACACAGAGGGCGTAGGCGACGTCGCCCTTTCACAGGTACCCATGTCGCATCGCCTGGGATTCTGGACCAACGCCTGTGTGCTGAGCGGGTGGGTGCTGGTGCTGACCAGCTTTCTGGTGGGCGGCAGTGTCGGCAAGCTCTTTCCGCTGAAGATGGCCGTCCCCATCATCCTCTTCGGCACGCTGAGCAACGCCCTGGTGGGCATGCTCATCGCCGGGGCGTCGGCGCGAACCGGTTATTCCAGCGCTCTCCTCTACCGGTTCGCCTACGGGCGCAAGGGCGTCATATTCCCCATTGTCATCATGGGGTTGACGGTGGTCGGCTGGTTCAGCGTGATCTTGAGTATCACGCGGGATGGGCTGGCTCAGCATCTGGGTCTCGCGGCGGGCTCCGTTCCCTGGTTGCTGATCACGATCGCGCTGGGTGCGCTGTTCGTCCTTCCGGCCGTGCTCAACATCAGGTGGATCGCGTACGTGGACTGGGTGGCGGTGCCGGCCTTTCTGATCGTCTTCGGGGTCGTGCTGGTTATGACCCTGAAGAGCGCCGGAGGTATCGGGACCCTATGGAACAAGTGGTATTCACCCGAGGTCAGCCCGTTCATCGGATTCGATATGGCGGCGGGTGGCTGGCTCGTAGGGGTGACGATAATCGCCGACGTGGCTCGGTTCTGGAAGAGCGGTCGGCAGGCCGCGCTCGGTCTCCTGATTGCCTACGGGGGTATCGTCACGATCGAATACTGGGGAGGGGCCATTGGTGCGGCGTACACGGGGGACTACAACCTCTTCAACATCGTCAATGTGCTGGGATTGGGCTTTATCGCTTGGGTTGCCCTGTACCTGGGGGCGCAGTCCACCATCCAGGGCGGGGTGTACGGCGCTGGGCTGGCGTTCTCAGCGCCGCCGATTCCACTGATCAAGAATCAGGAATACATGCGCAAGCTGATGACCGTATGCGTCGGGATCGCGGGGATCGTCGGAAACTTCGCCGGCATCGACAGAGTGTTCTTCTGGTGGGTCCAGTTCCTCACCTGGATCGTAGCCCCTATCGCCATTACCATCATCCTCGACTACTGGGCCTTTCCCGCGCGGCGGCTGCAGTACGAGGACGTAGAGGGCGCCGACATGACCGTCAACCCGGCCGCGTTCGTCGCCTGGATCGCTGGAGTTGGCGTCGGGAGCTATACCGGGATGACCGGCGCCTTCAGCGCCCTCATTACCGGCATGGCGACGGCAGGGGTCGTCTACTACGTCTGGATGCGGGCGGCGATCGCCAGGGGAACGACACCGGAGATCCAGGTGTTCGGAAAGCGGCTGAGGACGTCTTGAACTATATCTTCAAGCCGAAGGCATGCGAAGTCCTATAAAGCTTAACGAGGGGAGGATATCATGGGAATCGCTGCCTGGGCGTTCCTGATCGGGGAGGTCGTTCTGATCATCTGGGCGTTGTGCTTCATCGGACGCGTCGAGAAAGAACGACCAACGGAGTCGATCGTCCCGGCGACAGCAGCCGATATCGAGCTGGTGGAGTAGAGCAGGGCGCTCATCGTCTGGCGCTCAACGGAAGTCCTCCGCCCGATCCTGTGGCACGAAGCCCAGCACTTGCCGGGCGTGCTCCAGGTCCCGGTAGCTCCAGCGGTTGTCGGATACGGCGTAGAAGATGTCGAATCGCAAGCTCTCCGGCGCTTCGATGCAGCGCTCCACCATTTGCGCTATATCGCGCTGGCTGCACCAGACCGAGAAGTGACGGGGCTCGAGGGGGCGATCCTCGCGGTTGACGGCACCGATGCGAAGGCAAAGAACGGAAACCCCCTCGGCATCAGCGAAATGCCGGGCGAGCGTCTCGCCCCACACTTTAGTGCAACCGTAGAGCCCGCTGGGCCGCACCGGCGACCGATGAGTAAGCTTCTCCCACGTTTCGGGCATCTCGTCCGGCGGTCCCGCGATCAGGGCGCGGTAGGGGTCTTCCTTTTCCCAACCGGAGACAGTGGACCCGCTACTGGCGATGATGACCCTGTGCACTCCGGATCGGCGGGAAGCCTCAAGGACGTTGTAGGTGCCGATGACGTTGTGAGGGAGCATGACGTCCCAGGGGGCTTCGCCGGAGTGCGCCGCCAGGTGCACGACCACATCCTTGCCCGCAAAGGCGGGTTGGATGGCTTCGAGGTTGACGATGTCCGCCCGATGGCATTCGACACCCGGCACGTCGCTGCGATTCAGGGCACTCAGCTCGCAGGTGTCCTGTAGATGCCGACGCACGACGCTGCCGATCAGGCCGCTCATACCGGTGATGAGCACTCTCTTCCTGGACACGACACGGCCTCCATCGTTTAAGGGGGATCTGCAAGACGTACGCACGCGACTGAGGCCGATGGAGTCAACCCCGAGGTAGAAGAGGCAGCGGCGGCACAGGCTGCCACAATGCTACCTGGGCGGGCGCTTTGGCGAGGGTGAAAGTCACCGATGACCATGCGACCAACCCTTGGGCGGGTCTCTCCTCGGCTACTCCTCCACTCCCAACTCGGGTGGCGTGCACTACGGCGACGTCGATGATCTCGGAGATGATATGGGCGGTCTCGATGGTGCGGCGGATCTACCTGGCCGTGACGG
>PBRM01000006.1 GCA_002725915.1 Gemmatimonadota bacterium | reverse complement strand
TCGCAGGATAGAAGAACATGCTCGTGTCGGAATCAGCTTCGTCCTCGTTGCGCCCCATAATCGATAGCGCGCGGCGCATCCGCTTGAGCGAGGTCGCCTTGGCGACGCGCAGCACCTGCACCCAGTAGCCGTCGCTGCGCACCAGCTCGCTCGCGGTCTGGAACTCGGCGCCGGGGGCGAACACACCGAACATCTGCCGCTGGTATTCGACACCCGCGCGCAGCGCGTCCCAGTCGCTGCCGAGCTTGTTGTTGATGAAGCCGTGCCAGTCGGCGAGCAGGACGGTGACGCGGAAGCCGGCGGAAATCAGGTCGCGCACCTTGAGCATCGGCACCAGTGACCCCGCGTGCAGCAGGCCGGACGGCTCGAAGCCGACGTAAGCCGTCGGCTCTGCCTTCGCATCCAGCAGCGCTTCGAGTTCGGGCTGCGTGACGCACTCAGCCACCCCGCGCAGCACCATTGCGAGTCGTTCCGCCATCATGCTTCACTCCCACTCGCCCTTTAAGTGGCTGCGGCCGTTCCAGCGACCGTCGGCAGCAGAGTTCCCGCCAGGCGATGAATCTACGACAAAACGGGTAGATAAGTATTTATAACGAGGACCGCTCGACGGTCGGAGCGTAATATGTCCGAAGCTGCAGACAATCCGGAAGTACTCGAGGCAGTCCGCCTGCTGATGGGCGACTTAGTGCGCGAAAAGCAGTACATCATGCTTGTTGCAGAGCCCGGTGAAGGAGATCCCCTGATAGGCCGTTTCAGGACCGTCAATGATGCGAAACGTTTCGCAAAGAGAAGCGAAATAGAACGCTTCTCGCTCTGGACCGAACTGCACCTCGGCGAGGGCGGTGGGGATGACGATGACCTCAGCCTTGATGAAGAATTCGAGGAGAGCGACCTTGATGAGGAGCTGGGCGACCTGCTCAGCGATGATGAGGAGCTGCCCGACCTCGAAGAGGACGAGGAACTGGACGACCTTCTATGAGTCTCCAGGTTGAAATCCACGAACTTCTCGATAAAAACCTGAAAGGCGCGACCGTTATTGACGGTTTTCCCGGTGTAGGACTGGTCGGCACGATTGCCGCCAACCACCTTATCAACTCGCAGAGCCTCGAGCAGATTGGCGTCATCGAGAGCCCCCATTTTCCCGCCGTCTCGGTGGTCAAGGACGGCGTACCGCACAACCCCGTGCGGCTCTACGCCGGCGAACAGAGCTGCCGCGACGGCACCTGTAACCAGCTGGTGGTCTGCGTCAGCGAGTTCTCACCTCCGGCGCAGCTGACCAAGCCACTCGTTACGACGCTTTTCGACTGGATGCTCGACAAGGGATGCACCCGGTTGGTTTCAGCCGAGGGATTCCACGCTGCCGACGGCGACGCTGTCCCCGACGAAGTCTACGGCGTCGGCTCGACCGAGAAGGCACGCGGCTGGATTGGCGACGCGGGCGTAATTCCGTTCAAGTTCGGCACCATCGGCGGTGTTTCGGGAGTGATGCTCAACGAAGGCAAGCGGCGCGGAATCGACGTACTGAGCCTGCTGGCTGAGGTCAAGGAAGATATCCCCGACGCCCGTGCGGCAGCCCGCGTTATCGCAGCACTGGACGAGCTACTGCTCGCCATCAAGCTCGATCCGGAGCCGCTGTTGAAAGAGGCCGAGGAGCTCGAGGCACAGCTGCGGCTGACGCGCGACCAGGCACCCGCCGAGGCGCAGCCGGAATCGCCACGGTACATCGGCTAAGCGTTTTACCACCGTCGGACTGAGGGGCGCGTGACCCACGCAAAAGCGCTCGCTGCGGCTGAAGAAACGGTCGCCGCCGCGCTACAGGAACTGGACTGGCCGGCGCTACCGCTCGACCGCCGCCCGCGGCAGGGCGACCTCGCCGTCATCTGCTTCCCCGCCGCGAAGCAGCTGCGGCAGCTACCGGAGGCGCTGGCGACAGAACTGGCGGCTGCGCTCGCCGGCCGTGGGCTGCGCGCGACGGCCGACGGCGGCTACTGCAACATCACGCTCGACTGGCGTCCGCTGGCTGCGCCGTTGCTGGCCGAAATCAGCGCTGGCGATTTCGGCACCCGCACCCCGACTGGCCGCCGCGTGCTGATTGAGCACACTTCGGCCAATGCCACCGGCCCGTTCCACATGGGGCGCGCGCGTAACCCGATTATCGGCGATACGCTGGCGCGACTGCTGCGCTACGCGGGCGACGAGGTCGCGACCGAGTACTACGTCAACGACATGGGGCGGCAAGCGGCCACGCTCGCGTACGGTCTGCGCCACTTCGCGCCGGGCGACGCGCCAAAGGTCGATCACGCGCTGGTCGAATGCTATCGGCAGGCGAACGCCGCGCTCGAGGAGGACCCCGCCGCGAAGGAGGCGATTTACGCGCTGATGGAGCGCTGCGAAGAGGGCGACGCGGAAGCGGCCGACGAGGTCGCGGGCGCCGCTGAAAAGATGCTGGCGGGCATGCGCGAATCGCTGGCGAGGCTGGGCGCCGAGGCCGACGCGTATTTCCACGAGTCAGTACTCGTCGCCGGCGGTGCCGTCAACGACGTTATCGAACGGCTGGCGCAGTCCGCGCTCTGCGGCGACGATGACGGGGCGAAGTTCCTTGACCTTGCGGGGCACGGCATTGCCGGCCGCAACCAGCGCTTCTTCTTCACGCGTAAGAGCGGATTGAGCCTCTACACGACGCGCGACGTAGCCTACCATCTCAACAAATTCGACCGCTGTGACATGGCGCTGAACGTCCTCGGCGAGGACCACAAACTGCAGTCGCAGCTGCTCGGCATCGCGCTGGGCGAGCTCGACGCCCCAGTGCCTGAAGCGGTGTTCTACGCCTTCGTCAACCTGCCGGGCGGCAAGATGTCGACCCGCGCCGGACGCGTCGTCTACCTCGACGACATGCTCGACGAGGCGCAGCAGCGGGCGCTCGCGGAACTCGAGCAGCGCCGCCCCGACATGGCTTCCGCGCAGCGGCAGGCTCTGGCGACCGCCATTGGAACGGGGGCATTGCGCTACAACATCCTGCGCGTGCAGGCCGAAAAGGGCTTCACTTTCCGCTGGCAGGACGCGCTGAGCTTCGAGGGGGACTCGGCGCCATTCACGATGTATTCGCACGCGCGCTGCTGCGCCATCCTGCGGCGCGCCGACGGAACGCCGAGCGGCGACCCTCCCAGTGAACTGCACCCGACCGAGGAGGCGCTGCTGCGGCAGCTCGCGCGCTGGCCGGCGACGATCGCGCGCGCCGCCGACGAGCGCAAGCTGCACCTGCTGCCGTCCTGCGCGCATGGCCTGGCGGGGGCGCTGAACGGCTTCTACCGCGACTGCCCGGTGATTGGCTCCGACGCCGAGGGGTTCCGGCTGGCGCTGGTCGACGCGACACGACGCGTGCTGGCAGATGTGCTGGGACTGCTGGGCGTGGTCGCGCCGGAGGAAATGTAGGTGCTGCGACCGCAGTGGCACTTCCTGAGTGAAGAGCCGCCGACCGATATTGTCGAACTGCTGCTGGCGCAACGTGGCCTGGCGGGAGCGGAACGCGACGCGTTCCTGCATCCATCGCTCGACCAGCTGCATGACCCGTTCGGGCTGCTCGACATGGAGAAGGCGGTCGCTAAGCTGGAGTGGGCGCGGACCTGGCAGCAACCCGTTACCGTCTTCGGCGACTACGACTGCGACGGCGTGACGTCGACCGTGCTGCTCTACAGCCTACTGAAACAGGCGGGGATGCAGGTAGACTACCATGTGCCGCATCGCATCAATGACGGGTACGGGCTGACCGAGGCGGGCGTCGAGAAAGTGCATGCGCGCGGCAGCCGGCTCATCGTGACGGTCGACAACGGCATCAGCGCCAATGCGGCGGTCGCGAAAGCCAATACTCTGGGAATGGAGATCGTGATTACCGACCACCACAAGCAGGAGGGCGAGCTGCCCCCGGCAGCCGCGGTCGTCAACCCCAACCGCAAGGATAACGAATACCCGTTCCGCGCCATCGCGGGCGTCGGCGTCGCCTACAAACTCTGCTGTGCGCTCGCGCCGCGTATCCTGCCCGCAAGCGATGCGGACGCATTCCTGACCGAGGCGCTCGATCTGGTGACGCTCGGAACTGTAGCCGACATGATGCCGCTCGTCGACGAGAACCGCGCGCTGGTAGCGCACGGACTCTCGCGTGTCGCGGCTACCAAGCGCGCCGGAATCCAGGCGCTTATCGAGCAGGCGCGCGCCAAGCGCGAGCTTGACCCGGCCGACATCGGCTTCAAGCTGGCACCGCGTATCAACGCCGCCGGGCGCATGGAAGGCGCCGACATCGCACTCGAGCTGCTGCTGGCACCCGACCTGGCAGCGGCGCGGCCGCTGGCGGAGAAGCTCACCGGGCTCAACACCAAACGGCAGGTAGAAACCGCGCGTTGCGAAGAGCTAGCGCTCGATCTGGCCGAGGTGCAAGCGGGGGATGATTTCATCGTCGTCTGGCATCCCGAGATGCACGCCGGCGTAATGGGGCTGGTCGCGTCGCACATCATGCGCCGCTTTCACCGCCCGACACTGGTACTGCGCATCGACGGTGACGCGGCGGGCGGCTCGGCGCGCTCGATTCCGGGCTACGACCTGAGCGCCGCGTTCGATCGCCACAAGGCGCTGCTCGACGGCGGCGGCGGCCACGCCATGGCGGCCGGCTGCCACCTGCCGGCCGCCAATCTCGAACCGTTGCGCGCAGCGCTGGTGGCCGACGCGAGCGAGCGACTGTCCGACGAGATGCGGCAGCCGCTGCTCGAGATTGCCGCCCCGCTCGAGGCGAGCCGGCTCGATCTGCAATTCATGACGCAGCTGGAGCGGCTAGCGCCCTTCGGGCAGGGCAATCTGGCGCCGACCTTCGCGCTGCTGGGGCAGGAAGTGCAGTCGGTCCGCACAATGGGGCGCGACAGCGACCACTTACGGCTCTCGCTGGCACGCTGCCCCGACGCCATCGGCTGGGGCATGGGGGAACGCGCCGAGACGCTGCTGCCGGGCGACCGGATCGACATCGCGTTCAGGCTCGAGCGCAACCGCTACAGAGGGCGCGAGCAACTTCAACTGCTGCTGCAGGACCTCAAGCCTTCAGAATAGATGGTGGTGAGGGCCGGATTTGAACCGACGTGGTCGCGATCTGCAGTCGCGTGCATAGCCTCTCTGCCACCTCACCGCGGTCGTGCCACTTGCCGAGGCGTTTAAGGATTTCCGGTTCGCGCAATCGTGCGCGAGACGTCACTGCTACCGAGGCTTTCGCGCTTCATATCGGCCAGCAACCGCTCGTAGTGGACTACCTGTTCCTCAATGCGGTCCAGCTCCGAGGCGTCGCCGTCACCCTGCTCGATGCGGGCACTGACTCGCTCACGACGCGCTTCCCATTTCTCGAGTTCTGCGATTGCCTGCAGGATTCGTTCCTCGTCCATCTCTATATAAGCCGGATGGTCTCCAGATTGTGCGGTGATTCGACCTTCAGTCGCGCCTTGCGCCGGATGTCGGTCGCAAACTGGTCGCACTTCTGCGGGTCGCCGTGGTTGAGCAGTACCAACTTGGGACGTGGGCGGATTGTGCGCACGTAGCGCATCAGCTGCCGCTTGTCACTGTGCCCTGAAAAACCTTCGCAAGTCTCAATGTTCATGTTGACCGGTACCGACACCATTCCGCCGTTGTCGCGGTCGTGCAGGCTGATTTCGCGGGCTCCTTGCTGGATGCGCTGGCCCAGCGTGCCCGAGGCCTGATAGCCGACGAAGACCATGCTGTTGTTCCGGTCGGGCGCCCATTGGCGCAGGTATTCCATCACCGGCCCGCCGTTGACCATGCCGGAAGTGGCGAGCACGATGGCAGGCTCGTCGCGCGAGCAGATTTCCTGCCGCATGTCGACCGAATCCACCTTCTGGAACATGTCGTCACGGAAAGGGTTGCCGCGGTTCTGGTAAATCTTGTTGCGCAGGTTGTTATTCAGGTATTCCGGGTAGGCCGCATGGAGCGCGGTCGCCTCCCATATCATCCCGTCCAGAAACACATCCATATCCTGCAGCATGCCTTCGCGATGCGCCTTTTCGAGGACCAGCATCACCTCCTGCGAACGGCCGACGGCGAAGACTGGAATCAGGATTTTACCGCGCCGCTCAACGGTGCGGTTGATAATCTCGGTCAGCTTGCGCATCCCCTCCTCGCGCGACGGCTGGATGTCCTTGAAACCGCCGTAGGTCGCCTCCAGCACCAGTGCCTCCATGCGCGGGAAACGGTTGACGGCCCGGTCGAAAAGCCAGGTGTTTTCGAACTTTATGTCACCTGAGAATACGATGTTGTGCTGGCCATCGCCGATGTGGAAGTGGGCGCTCGCCGAGCCGAGGATATGGCCCGAGTTGTGGAACGTCAGTTTCAGATCGGGGGCAATGTCGGTCGTGTCACCGAAGTTGAGCGGGATACAGTTGCGCACCTGCTGCCGGATATGCTCGCTGCCGTAGGGCACTTTCTTGCCTTCAGCGTTCTGGATCTTGATGTAGTCAGTCTGCAACAGCGCCGCCAGATCACGCGTAGGCGGAGTGCAGTAGACGGGCCCGTCGAAGCCGTAGACAAATAGCATCGGCAACAGCGCCGAGTGGTCTAGATGCGCGTGCGTCAGCACCACCGCGTCGAGTCCCTCCAGCGGTGTCACCTCTGGGGCGTTCAGGAACGGGCTCGGCTCCTTGTCGTTACCGGGGTTGAAGCCGCAGTCAATCAGCACCTTGCTGTCCTTGGTCATCAGCAGGTGGCAGGAGCGTCCCACTTCGCGGTAGCCGCCCAGCGCAGTGATGCGCACGAACTTCTCGCCATCAATGGTGTCGCGGAAAACCTTGCGACCGACGCGCTTCATGAAGTCCTTACGCTTCTGTGCCACCTTTGGCTCGAGGATGTAATTACGGATTTCACGTAGCGTGGTTGATTCCATCGGCGCGTCGCGGATAACTATCGGGTTCCAGCCGATGCCGCGTCGCACGTCGTTGAGCACCGCGCCGAACTTGCCGATGGCGCGACCAGGGTTGACCGCCTCGATGTAGACGTCACCATTAATCTCATCGAAGCGGATGCTGCTCACCTCCGCCTCGGCAGGGATTATTTCACCCAGTTTTTCCTCCGCCTCCTTGGTCGGCAACCGCACCGCCGGGTCGGCCCGGATGATGATGCGCTTGCGCACTTTCTGCGCCAGCTTGCGCACGATATCGTTGCTGCCAGCGAAGGCTTCCACATTTTTGGTATAGAGTACCACACTGGAGCCCTCTACGCGCACGTCGGTGAACTCGACGGTGTCAGATATGACACTCTGCGCGGCTTCGCGAACCTCTTTGATGATGCTTTCTACAGCCATAGAGACCTATTTCCAGCGTGTGTGAAGGCTGCCTCAGGCAGCCAGCTTAGCCTGAATTTTCATGACAGCTGCCGCGTCCATCGCGGTGTAGCCGCTTGAATCTATTGTGCAAAGCGAGATGCCGTCGCCCGATGCCGAGTCGCGCTTCATCGCCACGGTCAGTGCCCGGATGGCGAGCTCCCTGCCTTCGGCGACGCTAAGGCCCTCACGGAAGTGGTCCTCGAGCACGCCATAGACAAAGGGCGAGCCGGAACCGGTGGTGGTAAACGTATCTGGAATCGAGCCACCCGCCGCGTCCAGCGAGTAGACATGGCCGCCGGCCGTGTCGACGCCGCCAATCAGCAGCTGGACCCAGAACGGCATGTAGCGTCGGCCGTTCATGATGTTAGCCATAAGCGTCGAGGCTGAAAGAATCGTCATCTTCTGGCCGCGCTTCAGCTCGAAAAGCTTCACTTCGGCCGCGAGCCAGCGCGCCAGCATCTGCGCGTCGCCGACCAGTCCCGCTACCGTCAGGCCAATGTGGTCGCTGATGCGGAACAGCTTCTGCGTGTTCTTGTGCGCTATGAGGTGTCCCATCGTGGCACGCATCTCGGTCGCCATGACCACACCATCGCGGCACACCAGCCCTACGGTGGTGGTGCCCTTCTTGAGTTCTTTCTCGGACAAAGTCAACTCCCAAACTGGGTAAAAGCGGCACTTCATTCTAAGGGGGGTATATGATAGTTCCGTCATCAGGCTGGACGCCGACGAACGATTAAATACGGTTCACCAATGCGCCGGCGGTGTAATCCCGTGATTAAAGCCCGTATTTCTGCAGAGCATCTCAAGGAGTTCGTCGGCACCGTCGGCGCGCTAGTTGATGAAGCAAAGCTCAGCGTCGCTGAAGGCGAGATGATCGTGAAGGCGGTCGACCCCTCGCACGTAGCGATGATTGAAGCCCGCCTCGACAAAACTGCCTTCGATTCCTACGAGGCTGCGGAAGCCGAACTGGGGATTGACGTGGACAAGTTTCGCTCGGTGCTCGCCGTTGCCCGTGCGGGCGACATGGTCGACCTGGAACAGGACACCGAACTGAACCGGCTGGTGGTCACCATCGGCAATCTGACGCGCGCGATGCCGCTGCTCGATACAGCGGGAATGCCCGACCCCAAGGTGCCGGCGCTCGACCTGCCTGCGACGGTCAAGGTCGCGGTCGAGGAAATCCTGCAGGGGCTGAAGGCGTCGAAATCAGTTTCGGACCACATTGCGCTCTCGACCAGCAAGAAAGTTTTCCGGCTGGTCTGCGAAGGAGACAACCAGAATCGGGTTGACCTCGAGCTGGGCAAGAAACAGCTCGAGAAGCTCGATTCGCCCGAGGAACAGACTTCACTCTTTTCGCTGGAATACTTCACACTGATGGTTGGCTCGCTGGCGAAGGACCGCATCCTGAACATCTCGCTCGGCAGCGATCTGCCGGTGCGCATCACTGCCGACCTAGCGGTTGATGACCTTACCGGTGCCCAGGGCGAAGTTACCTTCCTGCTCGCGCCCCGCATCGACCGTGAATAGATGGTCAGGCACTTCCTGTACATCTCCGACTTTAGCGCGACTGAACTGCTCGAAATCCTGCAACTGGCGGGCGAGCTGAAAACGAAATTTCGCGCGCGAGACGACCATCGGCCGTTCGCCGGCCGTTCGCTGGCGATGATATTCGCCAAGCCGTCAGCGCGCACACGAGTCTCCTTCGAGACCGGCTTCAACTGGATGGGAGGGCATGCACTCTTCCTCGGGCCGCAGGACATCGGCATCGGCAAGCGCGAAGCCATCAAGGACATCGCGCGGCTTTTCAGCCGCTACAACGACCTGATAATGGCGCGGCTGTTCGACCACGCCCACATCCTCGAGCTGGCAGAGCACGCGACTATTCCAGTCATAAACGGCCTCACCGACTACAACCACCCCTGCCAGATAATGGCCGATTATTTCACCATCCGGGAACACCTGCCGAAGCGGGAGAAACCGCGAGTGGTCTATGTCGGCGACGGGAACAACATCGTCCACTCCTGGCTGCGGCTGGCGATACGGCTCCCGCTCCACTTCACCTGCTGCTGCCCACAAGGCTACGAGCCAGACGCGGAGACCGTCGCCGCAGCACGCGAGGCGGGGATTTCGACCATCGAAATCAGCCACGACCCACCCGCGGCGGTTGCCGGCGCCGACGTAATCTACACTGACGTCTGGGCCTCGATGGGGCAGAAGGAAGAGGCGGAAGCGCGCGCGAAGGCCTTCGCGCCATTCCAGGTTAACAGTGGGCTAATGTCCGCCACCGGCTGCGAAACGCTCTTCATGCACTGCCTTCCCGCCGAGCGCAACCGTGAAGTGACCGACGCGGTGATGGAGGCTGATTATTCCATCGTCTTCGATCAGGCCGAGAACCGGCTGCACGTACAGAACGGCATCATGGCCTGGCTGGTGGCCAATGGCGATTAAGACCATCGGCGTCGTCGGTGCCGGACAGATGGGCGCCGGCATCGCGCAGGTGGCGGCTGCCACCGGCCGCGACGTCATCCTGCAGGATATCGCGCCGGAGTTCGTCGAACGCGGCATGGCGACTATCCGCGGCAGCCTCGACAGATTCGTTGCGAAAGGCAAGCTGCCCGCCGACGAAGCAGAATCGATACGGGCGCGCATCACGCCCAGCGTGGAGCAGGCGCCGCTGGCAAAGGCGGACCTGATTGTCGAGGCCATTGTTGAGAACCAGAAAATCAAGCAGGAGCTTTTCGCCGAGCTGGGCCAGCTCTGCCCGCCCGGAACGATTCTCGCCTCCAACACCAGCAGTATCTCCATCACCGAACTGGGCAAGGCAAGCGGTCGGCCGGCGCAGTTCATCGGCATGCACTTCATGAACCCGGTGCCGCTGATGGAGCTGGTCGAGGTCATCCGCGGACGCGAGACCTCCGACGCTGCCTGCGAAGCGGTGATGGAACTGGCGCGCGAGATGGGGAAGACGCCGGTCGAGGCGAACGATTTTCCCGGTTTCGTCGCCAACCGCATCTTGATGCCGATGCTCAACGAGGCGTGCTACGCGCTGATGGAGGGCGTCGCTGAGGCGGAGGCGATTGATACAGTGATGAAGCTGGGGATGAACCATCCCATGGGACCACTGGCGCTAGCAGACTACATCGGGCTCGACACCTGCCTCTCGATTATGGAAGTGCTGCATCGCGGTTTCGAAAACGAAAAATACCTTCCCTGCCCGCTGCTGCACGAGAAAGTCGCGGCAGGCCACCTCGGTCGCAAGAGCGGCCGCGGGTTCTACGAGTACAGTTAGCGGTCGAGCTGGTTCTGGTACCAGCGCTTTACCAGCAAGCGCACGATTTGCGACAGGTTGTAGCCCGACTCGCGGCAGAAGCTGGTAATCTCGTCGAACAGCTCCGCCTCATCGTCGGGGATACGGGCATTGAGGTGCTTCATGCGAGGCGATGGGATGGAGTATTAATGCGTTACAGGTAACGTAATGTAACTAAAATAGCCGCAAATTGCGCCAAACGATTAAATAGCTCCCCGTCGCGCTCTCGACATGGGTGAGAACAAGAAGTCAGGCGCTATCGACAGCCTCGGCATCGGCGAAGCGGTGGACGACATCGCTGCCGCCGCCCGCAAAGCGACCGACCTGGCCGAAGACATCACGCGTCGCGCGGCCGGCACTGCCACGACAGTGAGCGGACGGCTGGGCGGAGTAGTCGGCAGCGGCGTTATCGCTGGCGGAAACGTCGTCAAGGCGGGCAGTTCGATGGTTGACGCCGCCGGCTCGGTGGTCGTCTCGACGGGAAACGCCATCAAGGCTACCGCACGCACCGGCCACAAGACCGGCGACGCCATCAGGGTGGTCGGCGAGACCATCAAACGGGTCACTGCCGCCGAGAAGAACTAGCGCAGCCGCAGCGTCGCCTCGCGGTCCGGTCCGAAGGAGAGCAGGCCTGCCGGGACCCCCAGCCGGCTGGTTAGGAACGTGATGAAGTCATTGACCTCCGCCGGCAGGCTGCCCGCTGCAGCCGCCGCCTGCCATTCCGCGGGCGAGAGTGCCGGCCAGCCCGCCAGCGTTTCGTAGATTGGCGTGCACTCGGCGAGCAGCGTCATCGAGGCGGGGAAGTGTTCAAGGCGGCCGTGCGGGGTTTCGTAAGCGGTGCAGACCTGGATTTCGTCGAGGCCGCCCAGCACGTCAAGCTTGGTTATTGCCAGCTCGCTGAAGCCGCAGAGCCGCTGCGAGTGCTCGAGCATTACCATGTCTAGCCAGCCGCAACGGCGGGGGCGGCCGGTGGTGGTGCCGAACTCGCCCCCGACGTCGCGCATGTGCTCGCCGGTGGCGTCCTCCAGCTCGGTCGGGAAGGGGCCTGTGCCGACGCGCGTGACGTATGCCTTGGTTACTCCCACGACGCGCTCGATGAGGCCGGGCGCAATCCCGGCGCCCTGCGCCATCCCGGCCGGAGTTGGACTCGACGAGGTTACGAAGGGGTAGATTCCATGATCTATGTCTATATGCACGCCCTGCGCCCCTTCAAGCAACACGCCTCTGTCAAGCCGCTCGGCAATCGCGAGCGAGGCGTTGCCGATGCTGCTTTCCAGCGTCGCGCCCCAGCTAGCGGCGAGGTCGTAGAGCTGCTCCAGCTCCAGCCGGTCGCCGGTGCCGTAGTAGTCGAGCAGCGCCTGCGTCCGCGGCACCACCCTCTCGAGTCGCTCACGCAATGTTTGCGGCTCGAGCAGGTCACCCATGCGAATCCCGAAGCGGGTGGCGCGGTCGCCATAGGCGGGGCCGATGCCCTTGCCGGGGGTCCCGGCAGCGCCACCCTCCTTTGCGCGCTCCTCGGCGCCGTCGAGAAGCCGGTGGTAGGGCATCACGACATGCGCGCGCTCCGAAATCAGCAGCTTGCCCCGGCTGTCACCCAGCTGCTCGAGCTCCACCAGCAATTGTTCAGGGTCGATTACCATCCCCGCACCGGCGATAGCCAGAACCTCGCTGCGCAGGATTCCCGACGGAAGCAGGTGCAGCTTGTGGCTCTCACCGTCGATGACGACAGTGTGCCCGGCATTGCTGCCGCCCTGTCCTCGCACGACAGTCCCGACGTCGCCGGCGAGCCAGTCGGTGATTTTCCCCTTGCCTTCGTCGCCCCACTGTGCACCAACGACAGCGAGGACGCTCACGAGAGCGTCCCGCCCGCCTTGATAATAGTAGCGTAAAGCGCCGGCAGCAGGAACATAGCGGCAATCATCGAAGCCAGCAGGAGCACCATAATGATGAAGACGAACCACCAGAGCGCGGAAATCTTGATGGCGAAGGCCGCCATCAGCCCGAAGAGCGTGACGAGCGTCGCTTCACCCAGTGTTTGCGCAGTGCGCGCCGTAGCGCGATAAACGCTCGGCAGGTTGACGCCGCCCTCAATCACGCGCTGCGTGACGTGGATTGAGAAATCGATGCCGACGCCAATCACGATTGAGCCAATCATCACCGTCACCAGCGAGAGCGACTGCCCCAGCGCGACGAAGGTGAGCGGCTCGAGCGAAACCACCCAGACCACAGGTATCGTCGTCACCAGCCCCAGCTTCCAGTTGCGACCAAACGTAAGGGTCAGTATTGCGAAGACCAGAATGAGGCAGATGGCGAGTGTCTGCAACTGCGAGGTGATTAGCTGCGCGTTGACGCTGGTGCCGATGGCCGCTACGCCAGTCAGCGCCGAGACCTTGACTGGCGCATAGTCCCAATCGTCGCGCACCGCGTTGACGCCAGTCACCGCCGCCTCCATGCCCCGGATGTCCATCAGCGGCATATCGACGTAGACTAGCGTTTTCGAGTAGCCGTCGTTCATCAGCATCCCCAGCGCCTCATCGGTCAGGGAATCGTAGAATACATTCAGCAGGTATTTCTGGAAATCGCGACCCACGGCAGGATTGTTGGCAACCCGAGGGTCGTGCAGGATTTCCCAGAACGAGCGCTCGAAGCTGCCGAGGCCAAGCAAATCGAAAAGGTCAGAGACCGTTGCCGACTGGTTAGTCTGCACCTTCACCGTTTTCATCAGGTCGGTGATGGCAATTGCGTTGACGTTCGGGACATCGTTGAGCCCCTCACGCGTGGTGTTATCCCGTTCCCCCGTTACGAGCAAGTCTATCTGGTCGAGATGGTCGACCGCGTCGTCATTAGTCTCGTCAAAGGCGTTACGGAAATCGCCCCTCACAATAATCATCCCCAGCGCGCCAGCGTTGAAGTTCTCCGAATACTTGACAATCCCGACTAGCGTCGGCTCGTCATTGGGGACCATTTCGAGGTAATCGATGTTGGTCTCGAGCATCGGCAGGACGCCGAGCGAGAGCAGCATCAGCACCAGCATCACTACCAGCACCGGCCGGTTGTGCTCGGTAACGACCTTCGCCAGCATACGCCATTCGCCCTCGGTCTTGTGGTAATCGTAATCGGTCCAGACCGCTATCGCGGGAGCCATGATGAAGGTGGTCAGCAGGCAGAAAAGGATGCCCATCGTTAGCGAGAAGCCAACAGTGAAAACTGGGTCCAAGTTGGTGTACATCAAGCTGCCGAAGCCAATCATGGTCGTCACAGCCGAGAGCACGATGGCACGCCCCGTGGTGGAGAGGGCGCGCATCATGCGCTCCCGCGCATCGGCGCCCCTCTCCTCGGTAAAGCGGTTGGTGAGGTGGAGCCCGTAGGCCACACCGAGCGCCATCAGAATCGGGCCGAGCGCAATAATCGTCGGCGTCACCTCGCGCCCCCACCAGCCAATGACGCCGTAGGTGAAGAAAATCCCGTAAAGCGTCGGCACGCCGGCAATCAGCACGGCCCGAATTCGCTTGTGAAGCGCGAAAATCATCAGCGCACAGAGCACGACGCCAATCGGGAAGACGTTCCAGAATTCCTGGAACGAACGCTCGGTGATGGCCTGCGTCACCGGCACCGGTCCGGTCAGCGCCATGTCACTGTAGGTCTCGCCGTTAGGGCGGTTGGGGAGTTCGTCTCCCCGCACATCGAGCGCCTCCTGTACGGCAGCAATCGCGATTGCGGGGTCAACTGTGCTGGTGATGCCGAATACCATTACGCCGGTATCCCAGATGCCGTCGCCGTTAGTGTCGCGGATGACCTTGTTGAGCACAGATTCCGGGATGTCGTCGGTGTAGCCGTCGATGTCGGACTGGCTCGGGATTTCGTAGCTCCCAAGCGTGCCGGTAGCCACTGCCAGCTGCTTGGCCGCCTGCGCCATCTGCTTGGCGAGCAGCGCCGCGTCACGCGTGAGGTCGTCGGTTTCGGCCGCCGCCCAGTCATCGGCATTGTTGATGAGCGCGTCATAGGCCCGGGAGTTGCTCGAATGCAGTTCCTTGATAATCGTCGAAATACTGAGCGAGAAGACAATATTGTCAATCTCGCCACTATCGCTGGGAACGACCCCCGGCTGGCCTGGCTCCTCAATCTGCCCGATAAAATCCAGCTCGCGCTCGACAAAATCCATCTCGAGCAGCACACGCCGTTCGGTGATGTTGGTCTTGTCGCTCATCTCATAAGCGTTGCGCGTCTCAACGTAAATCACGATGACGTCGGTGGACCAGTCCTCGCGCACTTCGTACAGCAGCGCCTCCTCCGGGGAGCCGCGCGGAAGGTAAACTTCCATCGCGCCGTTGACATTAGTCTGGCCGATGCCGACCAGCATGATCAGCATGATTACGGTCATGACCCCCAGCGTCAGCGGCGGCTGCGCGGTCGTGATGCGCACCAGTCCGCGCGACCACGGACCGATTTCGACCTCCGGCAGAGACGCCTCGGGAACCGGCTCCGCCTCGGGCGCAGCGCTCCGCTCGCGTTGTTTCCGCGCCATCCGTTTTACCGACTCGGGCGAGGAAATCGCTATCGAGCGCTTGACCTCCTCGAAGCGCTTGCCCATCGCCTCGCGGTCGAGCAGCTCGTCACGCTTGCGCGCCTGCCCGTCGAAGAAACGGTCGATGCGGCTGCGGATGCCTTCTTCCTCTTCGTCTGACGACAATGGAACGCTCCCGCGCGCCCACGTAGGGCCCGGTTTTATAGCATTGACGTGACGCGAACGGGAAGCTTATAATAACGCCGGACAGCGTGAGCGAGTCCAATGGCCACTCGGTCTTTACTGCTGATTACCGCCGCAGTCCTGCTGGCACTCGCCGTCCCCACCGACGGTGAGGTGGACCTACAGGCGCTCTCGCTGGAATACGGCTTTGCCGGTGAGGATGAAGCTCCAGTCACGCTTGTTGAGAGCGGCAGGGACAATGCCACTCTGTACCGCTACCTTATCCTGGATGACTACTCCGAGGCGCCGGAAAACTGGTCGCAACCCGGGTTCAATGATTCGGGCTGGTTACTTGGCGCGGCACCATTTGGTGACTCGGAAGATGACAATGTAGTGCCCGGAACCATCTGGGACACTGAGGGTAGTTCACCGTATGAGAATGACACCCTGCTGGTCAGGCACAGGTTCGACCTGCCGGTCGGAACAATCCTCTCAGCCGAGATTAATGTTGCATTCTCCAACTACTGCACGCCGTATCTCAATGGTAACCTCATCTACAGTGGTGATGGGGAAGAAGGTGCGAACGGACACTCTATGCAATACTGGAACTCCGACGGGACAGAAGACATCTCGCCGACCATGTTTGATAGTCGCGATAACCTGCTCGCGATTTACGCGCGAGACTATGTCTGGTCAGTAAACCAGAACCAACAGTGGCTTGACCCACGGATAACTGCCACCCATAATCCATTCAACACGACGACGGAACCGGTAATCCTGGGTGACCTGCTGACGCTGGTGCTGGGAGTGGCAAACGGAGGCAACGCGACCGCCGAGAATGCCACTATCACGCTGCAGGCCGATGGGGAAACCGTATGGCAGCAGTTCCTTTCGACAGCCGCCGCTAACACCAACACAACGATGGGGGTGGACTGGACTCCGCACAGGCTGGGTGACATTCCACTCAACCTGAGTATCAGTAGCGAAAGCAACGAGAGCAACTACCTCAACAATTCACTGGAGATTATGCTTCATATCCATCACTGGGGGTA
>PBRM01000256.1 GCA_002725915.1 Gemmatimonadota bacterium | reverse complement strand
TCCCCTGTTTTGGCCTCGACCGGCATCCCGGCGGCGGGATCGAAGCCGTACGACTCACCGGTGCCATCGAACTCATCCGGATTACCATGGGCTCTCTGCTCGTAGAGAACCCCCTTGTGGGAACCGGGAATCGCCCACATGCAGCCGTTCTGCTCGGTCGCGTCGTCGAGGGCAATCCAGCCACCGGTCAAGCTGCGATCGCGGGTCGGGATGAAGATCTCGTCCTGATGCCAGGCCTGTCCCTGGAAACCGGGCGGCTTGACGAACAGCATGGACTGCATGCACTTGACATCCGGTCCGATGAGGTCCGCCAGAACTTCGGCCATGCCCTCGTGCTTCACCCCCGACTCCAGTATGACCGGACTGATCTTGTGAGGGTGGTGAATGCACAGGTATCGGCCCAGGGCTTCCGCATCGGGCAACCCCGCATCCACAGCCGGCAGCTTCTCGTGGGGATAGTCCCCACGACAGAGAGCCATGGCGTCGGTGCGCAGAGTCTCCACATCCTCTGGACTGACCAGCCCCGGGACGACGAGGAAACCGTTTTCCCGATACGACTCGACGTTCGAGCTAGTCGCTGTTACCGCCATCCTTACTCCCATTTTTTGGAACTCGATTTGGCTCGTGCGATGTCCATCCGCAGAAGAACCGGGGTCGCGCGCAGGCCGATCCGTGCTTCTCCCGGCGGGCGAAGGTACGGATGAGCAGCGGGCCGAACAAGAGATGCCTGCGGGATTTCCAATCGCCCTGAGCGGTGGCCGACAGGTAACGGACACTCTCTGTTGACCTCATCAGCTGCCTTGGCTTCCCGCCCGCCCTGGGCACCACCGACTGCCGCACCTCATCACGAGCAACGGCGCAGGGCAGGGCAGTATTCGGGCAGGTTGCTAGCGTTTGCATAGGCCGATCGCATACTCGATCTTGACTGTCACCATCCGGAGTCCCGCTTGCGGCAAGGTGACGGGAGGGGATTCTCGAATCAGGACGCAGGCGAGGAGGGCGATAATGGGTTCCATTCAGATCCGTGACGGTCTCGACAGCAGCTACAGCGATGTATACACCCCGGAGGCCATTTCCGCGCTGACCGCATTGACTCGATTCAACCAAGATCAGAAAACCGTCATGCGGAAGAGAATGGCGAGAAGAGCGGCGCGGATGCGGAAGGGAGAACGCCTGGCATTCCTCGATGCGGACGCGGGCATTCCACGGACCGGGATTGTCGTCGGTCGAGCGCGAGCGGGCGACTTTGTCGGTGCCGACATCCCAGCCGATCTGCAGCGACAGTGGATTCAGGGTACGGGCCCGGCGGCAAAGCCGAACGCGCCGCTTGAGAGAAGCATCCGCAATGCCGCCTATGCCCTGCTGTCGGGCGCCGACGGCTGGATGTTCGACGGCGAGGATGCGCTGGGCCAGATCCTTTCGCTGTCCCTCGACAATCAGCGGAACCTCAAGCTGGCCATCGCCCGAGATCTCCTCTTTCTGAGGGCGGCCGAGCAGGTCGCGGGTGAGATGAACCAATGGGCCCAGGGGTTCTTCGGGAGGGCGATTGTCGAGGACTGGGAGAGACAGCTCGACTTCACTACCGTGATCTTTCGCGCTCGAGGCTTGCATCTGGATGATCGTCATATTCGCGACGGCGACGGGGTCGCTCTCTCCGCGTCGATCGTCGACATGGTACTCTACGTAGTCAACAACTTCCAGCAATTACGGCAATCGGATTCATCCATCGTTCTCTATCTGCCCAAGATCCAGACCGCCGAAGAGGCGGCGCTCTGGGACCAGATGATAGCGGCGCTCGAAGCGCACCTCGACCTCGAGCTCGGGACGATCAAAGTCTACGTCCTCGTCGAACAGCTCGAAGCGACGTTTCAGCTGATGGAGATCCGCGCCGCGCTGGGTTTGCACTTCGTCGGATTCAACACGGGCCGATGGGACTACATCAACAGTGTGGCGGATGCGTTGGCGTGGGACCCGACCTTTGTCAATCCGAGCATCGAATCCATTACCATGACCTACGGCTACATGAGGAACTATGAAGACCGGGTCCGTCGGGCGGTCAACACCCCCGATACCAATGGGAATTTCGCCCTCTGGCAGGGCGGCATGGAGCCCAACATTCCGGTGGGCTCCGCGTCGGGCGTGGCCGCCAGCATGGAGAGGGCGGTTGCGGGAGGAGCTCGCGAGCAGGCAGAGGGGGCCAGCGGAAAGTGGGTCGCCCACTGGAAGATGGTGCACATCGTGCGGCCCGTGTGGGAGAAGATCGGCGCAGACAACCAGCTCGGACGAGCCTTCCCCCCGCTCACCTACACGCAGGCCGATGCGGACGGCCTGTCGCTGATCGAGCCCGCCCCCAGGACGATCAGGGGCGCGCGCAACCTGCTCAGCGTGGCCCTGCAGTACGGCAATGCCTTCGGCCAGGGTCTGCAGGCGGCGGCGCTGAAACCGGCGGACTTCTTCGGCGACGACGGTGTCATGTATCTGATGGAGGATATGGCGACCGGAGAGATCCGTCTGAGTATCTTGTGGGAGTGGCTGCATAAAAAGGCGACATTGACGGAGGACGATGCCGCCACGGCGTCGAAGTCGGGAGACGAGTTTTCCGCCGAGCTGTTCCAGAAATTATTGACGGAGGAAAACGAAAAGCTGGTCCGGGCCGACGACCGGGATGTTCACGACGACTCAAAAAACTCGACCTTGCCGATCGCCAGGGAGATCGTCGAGACCTACGTACTGGACGATCTCAAGACACCCTGGTATATCGACCTCCTGAACATCAATCTCAACAATTGGGATCTGCCAAAGGCCAGACAGAGGATCCGCCTGTATATGGAGGCTTTCGAGAGGGATGGTACCCGCATAACGGAAAACCCTGATTTCCCTGCGGCGGCCTGACAGGCGACGGGCTGTCACCCACAAACGGCAAACTCCTTTTCACGGCGCATACATCAGATAGAGCCCTTGGTGTACTTCTTGCCGGGACGGCTCAGTATGTGGGGATTACTTCATGAGCACCATCTTGCGCACCACCACGCGGGAGCCCCCGGCGCTCAGGGCGTAGAGGTAGACGCCAGAGGCCACCGCTTCTCCCCTCTCGTCCCTGCCGTCCCAGGTTACTTCGTAATGCCCCGCCACCAGCGGCCCTAAGTCTGCCAGGGTTCGGACCCGCTGACCCGTCAGGTCGAAGACCTCCACCGACACCGCACTCCCCTCCTTCAGCTCGAAGGGGATGGTCGTGCCCGGGTTGAAGGGATTGGGAAAGTTCTGTTCGAGCTCGGGTTGGTTGGGCAGAGTCTCCGTCTCCTCCACGATCGTGGGCAGGTTGTTGTCGATGCGGAACTGCTCTTCGCCGCTGTTGAAGCGAATGTTCTTGCCCAGTGCCAGAAAACGCCCCAGTTCGGGCCGATCTCGCAGGAGTCGGAAGTAGGCCTCCGTGCCGTAGCCGACAGCCCGTGCCTCGAGGCTGTGGTCGTACTGGCTGTCCTCCCAGAACCCGTCGCGCAGGTAGAAGGTCTTGTCGCCCACGTAGCGAACTTCCAGAGACCTGACTCGAGTAGGGGTGCTGGCTTCGGCGTAGCTGGCCACATCCTCCGACGCCTTTACCGCCTCGGCCCCGCTCTGGTCGCGCAGAGCGCTGTCTTCGGCGATAGGCGTCACCAGGTCATCTTCTACGATCAGGAAGGAGGTATAGGGGGTGATGATGCCGTAGCGGCGACTCAGAGCGACAATTTCGTCCACCAGCTCCTCCTCTTCGCCGTGCAGGCGGATCTGACCCAGGAGAAAGCCGACCTTTCTGGTAGCCCACAGCCGCGGCAGGAACTCAGGCCCACCGCCGCCGTCGCCGATGCTGATCTCCCTCGTAAAGACCTGAGTGTCGCCGAGGATATCTCCACTGAGCTCCACCACCACTGCGTCTCCGCTCACCTCCAGCCTCCCCAGCTGGACGATCTGAGCGCCGCGGAACAGGTTGGGGAGCTCCCGGGGATAGAAGTCGCGCAGACGTCCCCCCTCGACCTCGAGCTTCAGTTTCGTCAGTACCGGGTTGCTCACCTTGGTGTAGAACGTGGAGACCGCCACCTCGATGTTCTCCCCCGGCGTGACGTAGGTGGACGCGCCGCCGTTGTCTCCAGCCAGTCGGTCCAGCAAGTGGGTGTTGACCTCGTGACCGACGCCGAACACAAAGAGGCGGGCCCGCGTTTCGTTGGCGGCGCTGACGTCCCCCAGAATCGCCTCCAGTTCAATCTCGCCGATGGTGGGAATGCCGTCGGTGAGGAAGACGATCATCTCTGCAAACTCATCTCCCGCGAGCATGCCGGTCGCCTCTAGCAGCGCGCCGTGGATGTTGGTGCCCCCCGAAGCCACGATTCCGTCAATATACTCCAGCGCCGCCGCGCGAATTATTTCAGTCGCCTTTACCGGAGCCTCGGCGAAGGCCTCCACTGTGGTGCCGTAGTCGACGATGTTGAACTCGTCCTCAGGACCCATGCTGTTGACGGCGAACCTCAGCGCCTCCAGCGCCTGCTCGATGCTCTCGCCGGCCATGCTGCCGGAGCGGTCAAAGACGAAGATCATCCGCTTCGGGATCACCTGATCGGTCACCGGGTCCACCTCGGGCGCGGCCAGCAGCATGTAGAACCCCGTTTCATCCTCGGGGTCGAAGCGGGTCAGCATCTCGATGCCCACCGGGTCGGAGGAGACCGTGTAGTAGAGGACGAAGTCGGTTGTCGGTGTCATCCCCTCATCGGCGTAGGTCACCCGCGCCTCCAGCTCCCCCTGGCGCTCGACGAAGATCTCGTGGGAAGGCGAAAAAATCGCCTTGATCGGGTCCGTCGATCGAATGTGGACCTGGACCGACACATCCTCGAGCGGCTCCGACGAAAACTTCTCCGTGTTGAGGGGGTAGGAGTAGCGCACGATGCCGGCATCCCGCACCAGCACCTCGTCGTACGACAGCTCGATTCGCTTCTCCCCCTCGGCCGGGATCGGGAAGATCCGCGCCCGGTACGCGCCCTGGCCGACGTATTCCAGCAAGGCCGGGTCGATGCGCTGGCGCACGATCTCTTCGTAGATCCGGCGGGCCTCGTCAGCGGACAGGATCTCCGCGTGGAGCTGCTCGCCGTCGACGTGCATGGAAAAGGCCGAGAAGCTGGCGCCTGTGGGCAGGGGAAAGATGTAGGTGCCCTCGACGTCCCGTGGCTGGGGATTGACGAAGACCTGGTCGATGTCGGTGTGTGCCGCCTGGTCGTCGATCTCCACCGTCACCCGGTGGTATTTGATAGCCAGCGGCTCGAACGGGAGCTCCGGGATGATAATGCCGTCACCGAGGACCGCGGCGGCGACCAGCAGCAGGATGAGCAGCACTTGGGCAACCATCCGTCACCTCGCGATGAGGGCCTTCACACGCCCCCAGGAAATCGCCTCGACCGCAGATGAGGCGCCCTCGTAGTCCACGCCGGTACCCTCCGCCGCCTCTTTGATGGCGGAGGTGATCAGATCCTCCAGATTGGTCGAAGTCGTCACCTCGACTGGCGGAGCACCTTCCCCGGAGGCTTCCGCCTTTGCATCATCCAGTGCCTCTGGTCCGCCTCGCGTCCGTATCGGGCCACCTCCCAGACCATCCGGCGGGGGGCCATCGCCGGCCTCCCAGGTGCTGTCACCCTTGGTGTATACTATATCGCGACCTTCGACGCGCACGACCACCTCTTCCCCATCGTCGGCTACGTAGCGGCTCTCGTAGGCCAGCCACTGAAACTCCCCCTGCGCCGTTGCGGCGACGTGCCGGAGAACCGCCTCCCCTTCCTCGTCGAGCCCGCTGGCCCCGATGGCGTGAATGACGATCCCTTCTCGAGCCGCGAAATCAGCTTCGTCGCGGTAATCGAAGTCCTGGGCGTAATCCATATGGGGTGGCGCATCGGCGATCAAGAAGACCAGGTGGGCTGCGCCTTCGGTCCTGTTCCACTCCATGTCGTGGAGAGCGACGTGCAGTCCCTCGTTCAGACTCTCGGGGTAGTCTCCGCCCCCTGTCGCTTCGATGTCGCGCAGGTCGGCGACGGTCTGGTCGATGTCCCGGGTGAGCGGGTAGCGCCGGGTGACGTACTCATCGCCCCTGTCGCGGTAGACGACGATGCCGAAGCGCACGTCCGGAGAGGGTTCACCCAGCGCGATAGCGGAGATCATCTCGCGCATCTTCTCCTTGATAACGGCGATCTCGTCCCCCATGCTGCCGGTGGCGTCGAGGAGAAAGACCACGTCGATGCGGGGGAGCGGCTCCTGCTGGGCGGGAAGAGAGGATCCCGCACCCGCCAGGAGCAGTATGAATGTGAGGACTGCGATCGGTCGCTGCATGTTCCCTCTTCTTGATGTCACGGAGGTTCGGTGCCCGTTCGAAAGCAAGGCAGGGCATCTGCGTTCGCTATATCTACAACACCCGACGACGCCGATAGTGTCACTCCAGTGCCTGGAAAGACCTCCTCTGGGGCCGGGCCGCCGACGAGACTGGCTATTGGGAACGGAGATGGTGGATATCGCTGGAGGCTCGAGCCATGTCGGATGCCGGCTGCCGCCTGGTAGCCTGAGCGGAGTCCGGTTCGTCGACCAGGCTGGTAGGGCGTGCTGCTACGCCGGCCCTCGGGGGAGCCGGTGGAGGGAGAATATCGCTTCCGGAGCGCTGTACGGCACTAATCACCAGGCAGGTCGATGTCGCCGGCTTCCAGGCCCTGCAGCGGAGTCTCGCTGAACTTCAGATGAGCCCCGCCGGTGTCGACAGCAGCCTCGAGTAACCGCACCGCCTCATCCACCACGTCCGGCCCGACGACGCCCCCTTGAGGACGGCGATGCCCGCAGCGGAGCCCATCAGCTCCACAGCCGATCGTGGGCCAGATCGCCATCCCACTCATCCGTCGGGCCGAAGGGCTCCCCCTGTTCGGGGTCGGCAAATTCGGCCACGACCTCCTCGTTGAGCCCCGAGAACCCGAGTCCCGGTGTCTCGGGCACCTGAATGTGCCCGTCCTCTACCAGCGGCACCGGCAGACCTTCGACCAGGCGGCTCCAGCGCTCCAGATCGTCGACCGAGTGATTCTCCAGGACCATGAAGTTCTCCGTCGCCGCGGCGCAGTGCACCGAGGCCATGGCCGCCACCGGCGACATCGCCATGTGCATGGCCATGGCGATCCCCGCCTCCTGGGCCGCGTCACCGATCTTCTTAGTCTCCAGAATGCCTCCCGACGTAGCCAGGTCAGGATGACAGACGCCGATGGCACGCCGCTCGAACAGCTCGGCGAAGCCCTCCTTCAGATAGATGTCCTCGCCGGTGCACACCGGCGTGTCCACCGCCTTGGACAGCCGCTCGTACTGATCGGCGAACTGCCAGGGGATCAGGTCCTCGTACCACGCCAAAGAGAACTGATCCAGCGCCTTGCCCAGGCGAATACAGGACTCCAGCCCGATGTGCCCGAAATGATCGACAGCCAGCGGCACCTCGTAGCCCACCGAATCGCGCACCGCCTCCACGTACTCACACAGCTTGCCGATGCCCTTTTCGGTGAGCTGAATACCGGTAAAGGGATGCATAACCGTGTTGGTGCCCAGCATCCCCGGCGGAGCGATGACGCAGTCGGTCTCCTCACGCAGCAGCCCGATCCCCACGTCCATCTTCAGAAACCCGAAACCATCCTCCATACGCGCCTTCAGACGGCGACCCATCTCGGAGCCGTTCGGCGACGAAGTGGTGTCGCAATAACACAGAATGCGGTCGCGAAACTTCCCCCCCGCCAGCTGGTACGCCGGCACCCCGTACGCCTTGCCCGCCAGATCCATCAGCGCCATCTCGACAGCGCACACTCCACCTCCCTGCCGGGCGTGGTGGCCGAACTGCACGATGCGCCGAAAGATCCGGTCCACATCGCACGGATTCTCCCCCAGAATGCGACTCTTCAGCAACAGCGCATACGTCCTACTGCCCCCATCCCTCACCTCGCCGTAGCCGCTGATCCCCTGATTCGTGTCGATCCGTATCAGCCACGACCGAAAAGGCGCCCCCTTCAGATACGCCACCCTCATATCGGTGATCTTCAACGCAGAAGGCCTGGAGGCCCCAGAGACGTTCGCTTCGACTTCGGTCACGGTATTTCTCTCTTTCTAGGCATGTACTTCATCTCGACGGCTTTTCTCACATCACCTGACAGCGGCGACCAAGCTATCCTCCTCCCCGGGCTGCGTCAACCGGCCCTCGCCGCATGCCGCCCCGCATGTTACAGTCCTCATAGTCGATGCTTTCAGCCAACAACCGCAGGGGTGGCCTGGTTCCCTCGGAGGCGCCCGCGGAAGCTGTCGCATGACGGATCAGCCCGCACGCAGTCGCCGTAGAGCACCAGCCTCAGGGAACTATTTCACTTGGTCCTCGAACGCGCCCGAGCCGTGCGAACCCTCGATGCGGCCAGGAACTTTGCTGCTGTCCACGCTTGAGAAGAGACAGCCACAGGGGAGGTATGTGGGCGTATTGCGGCGCAGGTGGAAATGGAGTTCATTCTGCCTCGGGTCGTCCGCATCCCCAATGCCGGCGTCGATTCGGCGTTCCCGAGACGGCTGCGCTCAGCGTCCATCCGCGGGCGAGCTTTGGGATCTGGAAATCAGCTTGAGGGACACCGCTGGAGAGCGCGGTGCCCAGGACGCCTCGCACCTGGAGGGGTTCCTCATCCCCTCGTCGAAGACGGGCGCCTCTGCTGGGAGAGGGCAATCCCTCGACGGAGGTGGAGGCGGCGGCGTGAGGGGGAAGCGCGACAAGGCGTTTTTTGCAAAGCCTCGGTCACGGCGGTATCTCGACATATTGCGCATCATCACCGGGAACCTCAAGGGACGGACTATCCCCTTCAGCCCCAAGAGACATGGGGACATCCGGATTACCTCATCCCGGCTCAAGGAGGCGATCTTCGCCTCCATGGGAGGCGACCTCGATGGCCAGGCTTTCCTGGACCTCTGTGCCGGCAGCGGACAAATCGGTCTCGAGGCCCACAGTCGCGGCGCTCGCGTCACCTCCGTTGAGCCGGATTTCAGACGATACACCTGTCTGAAAAAACTGCTCGCCGACTGGGACGTCGGCCACGACATGGAGCTGATCCACACCAAGGCTCAGCACCTCATCCCCCAGCTCGAACAGCAGCAGCGTCGCTTCGACGCCGTGTATGTCGACCCTCCTTACGACGCCACCCTCGGCGTGGAACCCCTGTGCCTGGCACTGCTCGGCAAGCTCGGATGCTCGGAAGTTCTCCGTCGGGAAGGCCAGGTCATGGTCCAGCACTCGCGCCGTCTTGACCTTCCGGCTGAAGTGGGCGGGCTGTCGTGCCATAAGCAGCGCATCTACGGAGACACAGTTCTGAGTGTGTACCGTCCCCTGCGCCCCTGATCTTTACTTGATTCATTCGTCGTTGCAGGTCCCCGCGTCGACGCATTCTTGACCCTCTCCTGCTGCCTCCATAGCTTGTGACCGCCGACTGGTTCGCCGCAGTCGACGAGACCGTCAAACCCGCCAACCCCGGCCATTGCGGGTTTGCGCTACCGGAGGGGGCTTGTACCCTAGGAGGGTCCTCGCATTTGCGCCCGAAGGGCGCATAGAATAAAAAGCGCCTGTTATGGACTTCACTGGTCTCACCCCAACGCAGCGACAGACCTTCGACCGGGATGGATTCCTGCTGATTCCCGACGCCCTGCCGGCGGCGATGGTGACGCGCCTTCTCGCGGTAGTGGATCGACTGCACGCCGAGGGCGAGAAGGGCGATGGGCTCAACGACCGCGGTTTCTGGCAGATGCGCAACTGCCTGCCCCGCGACGACCTTTTTCTAGAGCTCCTCGACTGGCCCGCCACGGTCCCTCTCGTGGTTCAGCTGCTGAGTCACAATATCCAACTCATCACTTCTCATCTGGTCGTACGCCCTCCAAGCCCTGCCGGGACCGGCAGCTCCTACAAGCAGTCCGGTTGGCACCGGGACGGCGGCACCGGTCCCAGCGACCTGGGCCCCGCGCAGCCGCGTATGTTCATCAAGATCGCCTACTGGCTAACCGACCTCAGTGAGACCGGGCGGGGCGCCATCCGCCTGCTTCCGGGCAGCAACGACACCGCGATGGCCGCTCCTGACGCCGACAGCAGGGAGGGAAGGGAGGAGTCCCTGGAGATTCGGGTGACGCCGGGAACCGCCCTCCTCTTCGAGAACCGCACCCTCCACGCGGTGGGCCCCAACTTTTCCGAGGTGACTCGGAAGAGCCTGTTTTTCGGGTACGGGTACCGCTGGCTGAGACCGATGGACTACATGGCCATGCCCGCTCAGCTGCTGGGTCGATGCGACCCCATCCGCCGCCAGCTGCTGGGCGATTGCACCGGCCCCATGGGGTTTCAGTTGCCCGAGCCGGCTGACGTGCCACTGCGCGCCTGGCTGGCTGAGTCGACCGGTGAGGTCCCCGCGACCCACCTGGAGACCCCGGGCGCCTTTGCCGTGGGCGGCAATCCGTCTCGAGGTTGACCCGGTCCGCTGCACTAAACCAACCCCCGAACCACTCACTCCTCACCCCCCACCCACGGCCCTCGCCATGAAGATCACAGCTGTCGAAGCTATTCCCGTGCGCATATCGCGCCCGCAGGCGTTCTCCAGCAGTCTCGGCATCCACCAGGACACCGAGAACGGCGTCGTTGTGATCGACACCGACGAGGGCATCACGGGTGTGGGCGAAGCCTCCAGCGTTTGGGACCGCAAGGGGAGAGGTGAGTGCGAGTACATCAACCAGCTGATCGCCGCACATCTCGTCGGCCGGGATCCCTTCCGCATCAACGAGCTCTCGGGTCTCATGGACGGCCTCCTGCACCGAGCCTGGCCAGCCAAAGCCGGCGTCGAGATGGCCCTCTACGACATTGTCGGCAAGGCCCTGAATACCCCCGTCTACAACCTGCTGGGTGGCAGCGTGCGGGAGAAGGTGCGGTTGAGCCACTCGCTGTCCATGGGACCTGCCGAGCAGATCGGCCAGCAGGCCGTGCGGCTGGCCGAAGAGGGGTACGGGACCCTCAAGCTCAAGATCGGTCGCGAGCCGGCAGCCGATCGCGCCAACGTCGAGATCGTGCGCAGACGGGTACCTGACGTGATCCTGCGGGTAGACGCCAACATGGGCTGGTCCTCTCCGAAGGAGGCGGTGCGGCGGATTCTCGAGCTGGAGGAGTTCGACCTGGAGATGGTGGAGCAGCCGCTGCACTCGTCCGACCTGGAGGGGCTGCGCTTCGTCCGCGATCACGTCGGCGTTCCCATCATGGCCGACGAGAGCGTGTGGCGACCCGAAGATGCGATTCGCTGTATCAAAGCCAGCGCCGTCGACATCTTCAATGTGTACGTATCCGAGGCCGCTGGTCTGGGGCCCGCGGCTCGCATATTCGCCATCGCCGAGGCCGCCCGCATCCCCTGCATAATCGGCAGCATGCCCGAGTTCGGCATCGGCACCGCCGCACAGGCCCACCTCGCCTTTGCCATGGACAACCTCGGCTTCGCCAGCGACGTCAACGGCTTCGTCTACAACAGCGACGACGTGGTGGAGAAAAATCTGGAAATCCGCGACGGCTTTCTGCTGCCGCCGCCGGGCCCGGGATTGGGTGTAACCCTCGACCCTGACAAGCTCGAGAAGTATCGGGTGAGGGAATAAGAGATGCGGTTCCGGCCCTGTATCGACCTGCACGACGGCGCCGTGAAGCAGATCGTGGGCGCCACCCTCAACGCTGAGC
>PBRM01000255.1 GCA_002725915.1 Gemmatimonadota bacterium | reverse complement strand
TTTCGTTGAGCGCTCCTCAAGCGCTTGGTATGAATTCCTCAAGGAACCATACGCCGTTTTGCATTCTACAGCTACTTTAGGACATGACCGCGGATGTCACCCAGCGTGCCGACACTGAAGACGTCGTTGAGAAAGCAGTCGCGCGGTTTGGCCGCCTGGACGTTCTGGTGAACTCGGCCGGCATTACACCACGTACCGTCGATGCGTCGGCGGACTTCGAAGCGCGCTGGGACGCCGTAATGGCGGTCAACGCCAAAGGCACTTTTCTGATGTGCCACACCGCCGTCGAGGCTATGCGGCGCAACCGAGGTGGCGCCATTGTGAATGTCGCCTCGATCATGGGTCTGGTAGGCTATCCGACCTCTCTGCCGCTCTCAGACGGGTTCACCGCTTACCCGCACAGCAAAGGGTCTGTGGTCCAACTCACTCGCGATATGGGGGTCCGGCTGGCCCAGGAAGGAATCCGAGTCAATGCCGTCTGCCCCGGTTTCGTCTACACCGCGTTGACCGCAAACGCAACCGACGATCCGGAGGTGCATGAAACCATGCGCAAGCTACACGCCCTGGGTCGGATGGGTCAGCCTGAAGAGATCGCGAATGTCATCGCCTTTCTTGCATCAGACGAGGCATCGTTCGTCGCCGCTGCTATCTGGGCGGTCGACGGGGGCTACACGGCGGCGTGAGACGCGGAGGAGTGCGTGGCGGAAACGACGGTGTTCAGCGGCCAGGGAGCGTGTCGAGCGCGAAGGGGAGCCAGCAGGCTCTACTTGGTTCTCGCGCCCCCCGGGAACCTGGAGGCAGCGCTCGATTCCATAGCGTCGGGGGCGCGCGCTGTCTGAGAGCCGGCCTCTGTTTTCTCTTGCCCCGGTTCCACGTCCCGGCTACCTCTATCCTCCATGAAAGCCTACCAGGAGCCTGTCGATGTCCGCACAAAGGACGGATGGCCGACCACCATCCACTGGCGGAAGCTCGACTACGTGGTCACCAAGGTGCTCGACTACTGGATCTTGCAGAGCAAGTGGTGGATCCGGGAGGAGAAGCGGGTGTATTTCGAGGTGCAGTGCCGGGATGGTGCGCTGATGACGATTTTCAAGCGGGACGGGGAGTGGGTACTGGCGAAGGTGATGGACTGACAATTTAATGCGATTCCAAGAGTCGGTCCCCGGGAAAAAATCTTCTTTCGCCTTACTAAGAGCACTGCAGCAATGTAAGTAAGTGGCGAGGCCAACCCGGAGCAGGATGGCAGGCAAGGCAACAGACACCCATCCCCTGATGGCGGGCATCCGCTGCGCGGAGATCAACCAGCCGGACTGGCCGCGCACGCTCCACGACAAGCAGCTTACGGGATTTTCTCCGCTCGTGCTCGGTATGTCCAGAGCGCCCTCGGTATGGCAGACCATCGATGTGCAGGGCGAGTATCGATGGGTCGAGAGCGTCGAAACTCCCAGTGGAGCCTGCTTCCTGGTGAGTGACAACCGCCTGGCACTGTATGCCGCGGCGGATGGACGACGTCGGTGGCTGGCTGCGGCAACCGGCCATCTCGTGTTCTGGGGCGACCTCTATGGGGACGGTGGGGTCGTCGTCTTGTTGCGGCAGGCCAACCAGCTGTTCGTCGTCGATGGGCAGACCGGGTCTCTGCGCTGGTCACAGAGCTATGATCCGCCTCACGTCGATCTGCGCGTGAAGGTCGCCGCCTTCCTGCCTGGAGCCCGCGGACAGCAGGCGGTGGTTTTCGAGCAGTACGGTGATGCAGGCTGGTTGTTGGCCTTCGAGCCCGACGGCACCGTGCGCCAGATCTGGCGCCGCCAGGTCATCAGCAACGACGTCTGGCCGGTGCGATCCGATCACGGCTGCGATATCGCCTTCGACTCGACGGGCGAGACCCCCCTCATCTGGAATGTCCGCCATCACCGCTGTCAGTCCTTCGACGCCATCACCGGCGAGCTCATCGGGTGCCTGCAGTATGAGTTGGACGGCGCCTACCGCCGCAACTACGGCCCCTGGAAGATCGCCTCCGGCGTCGGTGGGCGGCGTGCCATCGTCGTCGTGTCAGAGATGGTGCAGACCCACGTGCACGGCCTGGTGCTGCACACCGACGGTACTCCGGAGCTGGCCTGGGGCCGTTACTACGGTGAGGTCTACGTCGTGCCTGGTGTCGCCGTCGAGTTTCTCGGTGTTGGGGACGCAGACGGCGACGGCGGCGATGAGGTCCTCTACAACGTGCGCGATCCCGAACACAACTTCCGCTCCTTCGTGCGGGCGCGAGACGTCGCCACGGGTGAGGTGAAACACGAACTCAGCGACCAGTGGTGCTCCGCGCTGGTACAGGGCGCGAGCAAGCGGACGCTGCTGATGATCCATCCTGCGCCCGATGGGGCTACACCGGAGCAGGGCCCGCTGGAACTGGTCACACTCGGTGCGGCGGGGGCGCAATCTCTGGCCCAGTTCGAACACGGCGGCCCCTGGGGTGCGACCTCCCTGCCGGGTGCAAATGGGACAGACTTGATCCTCCGCGTCATCGATTCCGGCGACCCCGCCATACTGCGGTTGGCCGGCGACACGCTGGAGGAAGTTGAACGCGTAACCGAGGGGCCTCTGCTCGCATCGCCGCTTGGTGCCTGCGCCCTGGCCAACGGAGTGGCGCATATGGCCACGGCTGACGGTGTATGCCGTTGGCCGACTGGCAAACTGGCGCCATTCGACCTGCACGGTGGCTCTGCGCCAACACTGAGCGCCGCCGCTGTTGCTGCCAACGGAGCTGCCCAGCTCATCGCTCATGTCCCCAGGCGACGCGTGCAAGCCTGGCGATTTGACGGTGCAAGACCTCAGAGGATGTTCGACGAGCCGTTCCTGGGGGAGACCGCGCGGCACAGTCCGCTGATGTACGATCTGGACGAAGACGGCGCTCTCGAACTGGTGATCCCGGGAGCGACCTCTGGCGGCGAACTGACCGTGCGAGCCCGCCGTGGAGACGGCTCGGATCTGTGGCATGTGGTGCTGCCCCAGGCGCGCTCAGACGACGGCGGTAAGGTCGTGGCCTGGAATGCCGGTCAGTTTCTGTCCACTGCCGCCGGCTCCCGTGCGGCCCTGGCCGTCAGCGTCTACAGCCTGCGGCGGACACTGGAAGGTACCTACCTGCTGGATGGTGTCAGTGGCAGCGCACACTGGTTCAAAGGCACCTACCACGACGGGGATGTGATTCGTGCTTACCTGCCGGTGGGACTTCCCGGCGCCTTCGACTGGGACGGCGATGGCGTCGAAGAGATCGTCTGGGACATGTACAGTTATGTGGCCTTCCTCCGTGGTGACGGTGATATGGCCGCCATCTACGGTGGCCCCAACGTGCGCCCAGCAGAGGAAGCCGTTCCGGCAATCTCCCTGTACAACGGTTTCACCCCGGTGTATCGAACCGACCTGGACGAACGCCCGCACTGGCTGGTCCACCACGGTCATGGTCGTTTCGGACTCGTGGGCCCCGACCCCCGGCAAGGACTGTGGCATGAGGAGGCGGGCTACGACTCGCCCGATCGCATCGGCTTGGTCGACGTCGATGGCGACGGTGTGATGGAGGTCGGATACGCCTTGCGCAACTCCACCATTTTCTGCTGCCGTGATCTCTGGTCAGGGACGACCAAATGGACAATGGAGCTGCCGGCGCCCCCCACGGGTCCGGTGATCACCGCCGACGTGGACGGTGACGGCAAGGGTGAGTTTCTCGTCGGACATTGGTGTATCGGTACCAGCGCCGCGGGAACCGGTGAAATCCGCTGGACCTCGCCAGTGCCATTCGGTTGGGCGATTGTCGCCGATTTCGACGGCGATGGTCTCGGTGAGATTGCCTGCGCGAATCAGGGCGAGATCACGATACTGAAGGCTACGGACGGCGGCAAGTCAGCTCACTCCGCCTCGTACAGGTAGCGGGTGACCAAGTACTTCGCCACTGCATCCAGGTCGAGCGTGAATCCGATCCCGGGACGGTCGGGGACCACCAGGCCGCCGTCAACCAGCTCGAAAGGCTCGTTCGTCAGGTCGTGCTCCCAGGCCAGGGGACCGACCATGTCGTAGGGCTGGGTCAGGCTGGCCATGCACGCGGCCACCTGCAAACCCATGGCCGCGCCGGGGCCGTAGGCGACGCACTGCGACCAGCCGCCCAACCCAAGCTGGTGTGACAGGCGCGACAGCTGGAGCAGCTCCAGGTGGCTTTCGCCGCCCACAATGACGTAGTCGAGAGCCTCGGCCCGGGCCCGGTGGATGAGGTCGGCCACATGGTGGACGTGGTCGGCGATCGGGTAGCCGATGGTGTGGCGCAGCCGTCGCCACTCAGAGTACGTGCCGCCGTAGGCCCCCTCGGTGATCGGGCTCTCCAGGGACTCGATCGGCAGTCCCTCCAGCCGGCGCGCCAGCTCCTGCGCCACCCACACCTCCTCCAGGCGCCAGCGGATGTCGGGGCGGATCTGCATCTCCGGGACCGCCTCGTGGATGGCGCGCACGCGGTTGACGATGTGACGGATGCGCGCTTCCGGCGCGACCTCACCCGAGATGCACTTCATCTTGTACCACCGGAACCCCTGTTCCCAGCCCTGTACCGCCTGCTCGGCGGTGTGCTCCGGGGTCTTGTAGCCAGTGCACATCGTGATCGGTACCCGGTCGCGCAAACGTCCTCCGAGCAGCTGGTGGACAGGCACGCCCAGGGCCTGACCTCGCAGGTCGAGAACCGCCTGCTCAAAGGACCACCTCAGCGGCGACGGCTTGCCGGCCAGGTTTACCTCCAGCACGTCCGTACCGAGCCAGCTGTGCATGGTGCCATCGACGACGTCCTGGGGCGTGAAGCGCTCGATCTGAGTCAGACCGGTCAGGCCTTCGTCGGTCTCGACCTCGGCGATGCCATGCTCGGCCTTCTGGTGGCCTGCCTGTCCGTGCTCGTCGTCCGACCACCAATGGAGAGTCTCGGGGACGTTGACAACATGGAGGGTGATGCGGGTGATTTTCATAGCGTTTCCTCTATGGGATAGCTGTCGAAATTCCGGTTGGTGAACGACAGACCAAGGTGATGCAGCATGGGCGCAGGCCAATGGCGGCCCGTCGCCAGCAATGTACGGAATCGGTTACCTCTTGGGGACCATCTGGATACGAAGTCCGGCCGGTAGTTCGTCGTGATCCCGATTCGCCCCCGGTTGGTCACGGTGAAGCGGTACCGGGTTTCTTGGCTTGGAAATTTCGTTGGCAGGATCGAACTTATTCCACGAGATGAGTTAAGTCGGCAGCGGACAGCGCCGTCACCCGCGAGCTTTTCTAATGGAGACGAGCAGATTATGGCAGAAAGCATAAATGCCCAGTTGCTACCCACCGAAGCAGAAGTAGCCCGCTACCGCCAGCTCGGGTACTATATCTCCAGGCCCCTCTTTTCGGACGATGAACTCGACCTGGCTATCGAGGCCAGCGAACGCTATTATTCCACGCTTAATCAGCGGGAAATCGCCCTGCCCAACGGGCGCAGCTATTCCCTCGCCTGGTGGCAGGGCACCGGTGCGGACAAGCTGCGTAAGAATGACTATTCCACTCTCGTAGTGCCCGAACTCAAGGCGCTGCTGCGCAAGCCGGCACTCGGCGCCATAGCCGCTCGGCTGTGCGGTGAGGACGTACGTCTCTGGCACGACCAGTTGCTCTACAAACCGCCCTCCGATCTGGCGGCCCCGCAAAGCGTCGGCTGGCATACGGACCACGGCTATTGGCAAACCTGTACTTCGGATCAACTGCTCACAGCCTGGGTGCCTTTTACGGCCATGGACGAAAAGATCGGCACGATCTTCTTTGTCGAAGGCAGTATGCACTGGCCGGAGAACAATCACCTTAACTTCTTCTCTTCCGATCTCGACAAGCTAGAACAACAGTTCAACAGCGGCGGCGCAGAGGTGGTGAAAGTGCCTGCCGTTCTGAAGCGCGGACAGGTGACCTTTCACCACTGCCGCACCATCCACGGCAGCGGTCCCAACCTGACGGATGCGCCCAGACGCTCCATCGCCCTGCATCTGCAACCGGTCTCCAACAGCTATCGCGCCATCGGTAGGAACGGCCAACCCGTCGCCCATCCCAACGACGATCTCACTCGCGGCAACGACGGTCGCCCCAGCTACGCCGATCCGACCTACTGCCCCGTCGTAGGCCAATTCGCGCCAGGCTCGTAGGCTCGTTACCGCGGCCATGCCCGGTGAGCTGCATAGGCTGCCAGACCGGTGAAATCGAGGTTGCCAAGAAGGTCCCGATCGCCGCCAACCGGACTTTTCAAGGTGGTGTGGTGAGGTTACCTTCTTCGGGGTGGGGGGCAGGTTCGCCCGCCGATGATGGGGGAAGACTCACACCGGGATGGCGTGCGGTCTCGTCGAAGGGTATTGGTCAGACCTTGTGTCTGCGACTGGAGAGAGAGCAAGATCATGTCCGACAGCAAAACCAGAGTAGGTCTGGCAAGCGGCAACGACCGCCGCGGCAATGTGTTCGCCGCTCTTGATCTGGTGCGGGAGGAGGTCATACCTCGAATAGCGGATCAGGTGTTGTTGAGCCCCAATTTCCTGTCGGCTGCCAGTCAGGTCGTCTGCACCCACGCCGACGCGATTCGCGGCGCCATCGATTTTCTGTCAAGCGTTCCCGAGCCTCCGGCTGAGATCGTCGTGGCCGAGGGCGCCAACGAGAAGTATTCCGGCGAGGCGTTCGACAACTTCGGGTACCGCTCCCTGGCGGGAGAGTACGACATACCCATCCGCCTCGTCGATCTTCACGGGGAAACGGAATGGGAGGAGATTCCCATCCTCCTCGACGACCGCAGCGAAGTCTCGGCTCGCATGCCCCGGCTCGTGCTCGACTGCCCGTGTGTCTTCTCGGTGGCCGTAGCCAAGACCCACGATGTCACCGTCGTCACTCTGGCACTCAAGAATCTGATCATGGGCAGCATCCACAAGGAGGACCGCATCCGCATGCACGGCTTCCCCACCCACGCAGCGCGGACGCTGCCGGCCGAGGCGCAAACGCTCAACATCAACCTCATTCGGGTCGCCCGGCGTCTGTGCCCGGACATCGGCATCGTCGACGGCACCGTAGGAATTCAGGGCAATGGGCCGGGCGGAACCGATGTCGTTGACTTCGGCGCGGTCGCAGCCAGCGCCGATGTGTTTGCCGCCGACGCCGTGGCCGCAAAGGCCATGGGCTTCGAGCCGCTGGAGCTGGGGTTCCTGCGCTACGCCGAGGAGCTGGGTCTCGGGGTGGCCGACCTGGAGCGGATCGAGGTTATGGGCGCGTCTCTGGACGCTGTCACTTGTCGCTTCAAACCGCATGAGAGCATCGACCAGCAGCTCCAGTGGCACGACGAGCGCGCGGGCGAATTGCTTCAGGTATGAGCGGCGCGAGGCGTCGCCGATGACCGCCTGAAGTGTGGTCCGGGGTCAGGCAGGGGGCTGGAACATCTCGATGGTGTAACCGTCCGGATCGAGCAGGTAGATGACCAGCCCGCCCTCGTTGGGGCCGGCGGTGATGGTGACTGGTTCCGACTTGAATGACACTCCTCGATTGGACAGATCTTCGTAGCAGGCGCGCAGGTCATCGACGAGCAGGCAAAGATGCGAGCTGCCGGCTCGGTTGGTCGCCGGCTTGCGCGGGGCTCCGGCGTGGCTGATGTACTGCACGATCTCCAGGGAC
>PBRM01000254.1 GCA_002725915.1 Gemmatimonadota bacterium | reverse complement strand
TGTGGCCAAAGCAGATTACGAGTGGAATCCGTGGCGCAAGCTCCTGGTTGTGCCGCAGCTAAAGTGGCTGCGCCAGCGGCGACAGGACGACGGGGGAGCCGTCGTAGAAGTTCACGAGAGGTTCTTCTACCCCATTCTGCGCCTGGAATACCCGCTGTCCTCGCGCACGACCCTCAAGGTCGGCGCCCAGGGCCTGCCCCTTTTGAAGAGCACCTATCGCAACGGGCTGACATCAGATGCGGACTTCGACTCTCAGGTCTATCTCGCTCAGGTGAACAATACATCCACGTATCTCGGATATCAGGTAAACGTCAACCTCGGATGGGAGAAGCGGAAGAGAGACTTCGAGAGTCTTTCGAGACAGAATCAAGATGCCGAATTCACCTGGATCTTTCTGCGCGTCATAGCCGGACTCAGACCTCTATTCTGAGCAGCAGGCAATGCGAATGACGATCACTTTCTCTCCACATCATTGTCTACGAGGGTTGACGACTCGCAGATACCACCCGACGGGGTCTGCGTCCGTCTTCGCGATCCTCCTCCTGCTCGGAAGCCATCTGTGTGCTCAGGAGGATTCGGACACGCCGGAAGACCCGGTGCTGGGTGCGCCGAGGATTCTGGAGAGCCAAACGTTTGTCGGGCGCTTCGACGAGTTTGAGTATGAGAACTACGGCACCTATGACTACCCGAGACAGGTCGGCATTACCAGCAACCTGCGCAATCTATACAGCAACCTGGGGGATCCCCTGGTCTACGGGTCTCAGTCGGTATCCTGGGTGGAGAGCCGGGGGCTGGGTGTTAAGCGCTTCACAGGCGGCTCGCAGGGCCAGTCCTTCTTCGGCGGCGCTGGAGATGGCGACGGCTCGCAGGTAGGCGAGGGTGGCGTTCACGGTCAAAGCGGAGCCAGTTTCAGACGACTGTTCAACCGGGTCGTGGTCGGAACCGATGGCACGGATCGGTGGCAGTCGCGGATCATCTGGGCCGACGAGATCCGTACGCGGTTCACGCCGCTGACTCTCAAGATGTCGAACCTCGACGGCCTGCGCCTCGATCTGGCCACGAAGAATAACGACCTCAGCGTGGTGTTCTCATCGCTCAGAGGATGGGGGAACAACTACAGGATCCTCGCCACCCCAGTGATGATGGGCGCACACTACGAGCGCAAAGTCGGGTTCCTCAATTTCGGTGGCACCTTCGTCAACGCCCATGCAACCGAGCCGCTGATGGGGAACAAATCGCAATCCCTGAGGGGGGTAGCAGCCGCTGCCCAGACGGCGCCTGCCCTGATCGCCATCAGGATATCCGACGATTCGCCACAGGACGGCCGGGGAGGCACCGTCCTGCACGGCGTGCGCATTCTGATCAACGGCGAAGAGCGGCCCGACCTGGTGCCCTTCATCGTCCGACTGCGCAAACGGGGCGACGAGAGACAGACCTACATGGCCGGTCTGCTGAGCAGCGGCGATCGCAAGCCACTGCCGCCTCTGGAGAACGACTACCAGGTCATCAACCGCCGCTCCGGCAACACCTACGACCCGTATATCGACTACGCCGCTTTCGACACCAAGGTCTACCACAGAGGGCTCGAGTTTCCGTTCTGGATCGATCACCTGTTCTACCGCGATTTCAAATTCTTCGGGCCCGATCATATCACAAACGCAGGGCACGACGCGACCCAGAAGGACGTTGTCGTCCACCAGGAATTCGCCCATGAGCTGGTCGAGGCCTCAGGCGATTTCGGCTTTTCGACGATGGCGGATCTGCCACTGGCTTTCGACGGCGAGGAGTACGGGATTCTCTACCTGGACCTGGAGCCCGTCGCCACCTACATCCAGTCAGTCGAGGTCGAGCTCGACCTGGCCAACGATTACCGCGTGGACCTGTCCGAGATCCCCCTGGCGGGACAGGCGCCCAATCCGCCGAATCCGAATTATCGCGACCGCTACCGATATGCCTCCTATTTCCAAACGGTTGCCAGGGCAGAGGGGAGTCCGCAGAACGGGCGTGTCAAGACCGTGAGGGTGAGAAGCGGCACCAGCACGGGACTGAGCCTGTACAGCGGCAACGTCACCGGAGTGTACAAGGGCTTTGAAATCAACGCAGAATTCGCCCGCAGCAACACGCACTTTCAGTACGTCGCCGGCGAGCCCGAACCGAGGGTGGCCATTGAGGGAATCAGTACCCAGGCTCTCACTCGGGAGGTGCTTCCCGGCCAGCGGAACACGATCTCCGACGACTCATATTACGTAACAGTGACGCGCGATTTCGAGCGTTTCGCCTTCGGGGGCGAGTACTTTTCCATGGGTCCGCTCTACAATACCGAGTTCCGCAATTTCATCGGGCGCGACGAGCACGATCTGGCCGGTCGGCCACTGGCTTTCAATAACGTTGTGCCTCACCGCTTCGTGGAGGACAACGACGACGACGATCGCTACCCCGACAGCTGGTATTACAACTGGCCCAGCGACCTGCAGGGCCAGTCGGATGTCGACGGCATTTTTCCAGGGCTGGACGAGGATAGCGACGGCATTCCCGACACGAACAGGAACTTCGACGCCCTGCCCGACTACGTCGAGCCGTTCCTGATGTACCAATCCGATCCGCAGATTTTCGATTACGGTCTGGATCAGAACCACAACGACTTCATCGACGCGCGAGAGAACGACATCGAGCCCGACTACCCATACGATTCAGATCTGAGCGGACTGCATCTGTACGGCACGCTGAAACTGGCTCCGGGGTTCGGATTGACACTGGGATCGCTGGATGCCGAGCAGAACGCGGGCGCTGCACCCAGCAAGTCCCTCTACGCCAGGATGGACTACAAGCGGCGGGTACCCGCGTTGGGCCGATTCTTCGGCCGGTTTTCGCTCGAGAAAGTCGAGGACGGAATCGCCGACGATCTGAGCATATACAGCGATCGCGTGCTCACCACAGCCGACCTGTTCGAGCTGGACTTTGCCGGTCTGCAGCGCAATATTCAGATAGCGCCGTTTCTCGAAGAGCCCAGAGACGATCCGCTGTTGTTCAAGAACAGTCTCTGGTGGCGTTTCTTCGTCGACGCCAGGTGGAGCACAGTGCCCGGGTTCAACATGCGCAACAAGGTGAAATACGAGATCAACTCCCAGCAGGAGGGCGAGGTCTTCGACGGTACCTTCCAGGATGGTGATCGACATACGCGGTGGACGATGGTCCACACCATCGATTACAACTGGCGGCTTTTGACGAGGTGGAGCCTGTTCTCGGCGTATAAGTTCAGATATCGGAAGGAGTGGACGAAGCATCTGGAATCGACGGTAAACGAGCGTCACTCGATCCCCATCGTCAAGCTGAATTATCACCTCACTGAGCGAACGAAGATTCAACTGGGCATGCAGGGACTGACCTCCGTGCTGCCTTACCGAGTGGGCGACCTGGCGCGGACGGAGCGGGACTTCGAGCAGCGAGACACCGTGCTGATGATGACCAATATCTCTGATTATTTCGGCTACATCGTTTCGACTCGTCTCGGCTTCAGCAAGCGCGTCAAGGAGTTCGACGATCCACTGTCTGGACTGATCGGCGACGAGGACTTCGTGTCCGCTTTCATCAATGTCGTCATCGGTTTCGAGGAGAGCGATTACTAATATGAGAGGGTACCAGACGTGAGTTTCCTGGCCGTCTTCGTCGGCATACTCACGATCGGAGGGGCTCACTTCTCTTTTAAGATCCCCTCCGAGGTGGAGATGGTAGACTCCTTTGGCGAAGCACAGCGCTTCTATGCCGAGGGCGCCTACGATCAAGCCATCGAGGGCTACCTACAGGTCTCCCAGATCAGGAGTCGCATCCTCGACGCCCAGAGCATTCAGGTGACGGTGGGAGAGGAGACCTACCCCGTACAGGAAGCGGCCATCTATCAGATCGGCAACGCCCAGGGCAAGCTGTACGTCGATTACGCTCGATTTTCCGACGAGGCTCGGTCCTCTGGACGGCGAGCGGAGTACCGCGTTCTGGCGGATACGGCGTTCGCAGCCTCGGCAAGGGCGTTCCAGGGCATTATCGACGACGCGACCAGCGAGGTACTCCGCGGCCGAGCGCACGGCCGCCTGGTGGAGCTGTATTTCTCCGCCGAGGCCTACCCACGGGTGATAGAAGCCTCCAAGCGCTTGATCGCCGTAGACCCGTACGGCGTGGACGCGATCGTCGCGTATTACAACACCGGGTGGGCGCACTACGAGATGCGTGAGTACGAGCAGGCCATCGAGGCTTTCTCGACACTGGTGGAGCAATACCCCACGGGCTATCAGTCGGATCGGTCGCTGTTCCAGATAGGAGAGGCCTACCTGGAAATGGGAGAGTACCTCGAGGCCATCGACCACTACGCTCAACTGGTGAAGCGCCAGCATATCGCGGATCTCACCGAGGAAGAGCTCAAGCGCATGAAGCGCGAGAAGCTCGCAGGACTGGTGGACGAAACCGCCCTGGAGATGGCGGCCAAAGCCGAGATTCGGATCGGCACGTGCTACGCCAGGCTCGGCCGCTTCGAGGACGGCGTGGCCACCTACACGAGAGTAATCGAGCTGTTCAGCACCGAGGCCCGGTTGGTTGAAGAGGCCTACCTGCAGATGGCGGAGCTCTACCAGCGGCAAGGCGACGACGACGCAGCCGAACGGACCTATCGGCGGGCGATCGATCAGTCTTCGGACAGAATCCTGAAGGCGCGAATTCAGTACAAGCTCGCGGAGCGCCTGGTCGAGCAGGCGCAGTTCGCCAAGGCGGTGCAGGAGTACAGGATCTATCTGCGCGGCTACGGAGACGTCGCTCAGATGGCGGGCTTCCCAGAGGGCCGCGTTAGAAGTCGGATCGGTAGCGCCTATCACAAACTCGCAGAGCGGACCATCGAGGAATCGGGTCCAGGTAGTGCTGGAGACGATCTGTTGGTTCGAGCCATCGCCCAGTACGATACGCTGACCAGCGACGAGAATTCTCCGTACGCGCTGGATGCCAGATACCATCGCGCCCTGGCGCTGCAGGCCCTGGCCACCGACGAGAGCACGAACCGCGCGCGCGAGGAATTCGAAGCCATCATCGGATCCTCGGCCGAGGCCCAGTATGTCCAGGGGTCACTGATAAAGCTCTCGGAGCTGCACCACTCGCGGGGTCGGTACGAGCTGGCCGCACGGCGAGCTCAGCAGATTCTCGACTCGTTTCCGCAGAGCCACTTCAGGGGAGACGCCTACTGGTCGCTGGCCCAGTCTCTCAGGGCGCAGGAACAGCACGAGAAGGCAGTCCAGGCCTTTCTCTCTGTATCCCAGGACTCGCCGCTGTTCGCCAGAGCGCGGCTCAATGCCGGACACGTGCTGGTCACCCGTCTACAGCACCAGAGGGCGATCCAGGTCCTGGAATCTGGGCTGGAGAGGGGGACCTCCGAGCAACTGGGGAGCTTTCACTATCTACTGGGTCAGGCGCACAGCGGGCTGAAGCAGTACGGCGAAGCCGTGGATCACTTCACCAGGGGTCTAGCCCATGCAGCAGATGCATCCCTGGAGGAAGAATTGCGCTTCAGTCGCGGCAACACGTCGTTGCTCCTGGAGGACTACGATCAGGGAGAGACTGACTTTCGATGGGTGGTCGCCAACCACTCGGACAGCCAGAAGGTCAAATACGCCAGAGACGCCCTGTACATATCGTTCATGACGCAGAATCGCGGGGCGGACGCCATCCGCCTCCTGGACGAGATGCTCGAGAACACGCAGAGTTCGGAGGAGCAGGCAGAGCTCTTGAGCCGAATTGCAGATCTGTACTACGACAGGGACGACTACGAGCAGACCGCAGATCTGGCGGCGCGACTTCTGGCGCTCGACTTTGCCGACGGCACAACCGCGGAGCGGCCCTACACCCTTCGCGACAAGTCTTATTTCCTCTGGGGAGACGTGCTCCTGCGGCTCAAGCGACCGCAGGATGCGGCGGACAAGTTCCAGGAGGCTCTGGAGGTAAATCCAGACTCCTACTTCGCCACGACCATGCGGCTCAATCTGGCCACTCACTATTTCGCCGAGGGCGAGTTGGAGCGCGCCCAAGTAATTTTCCTGGCTCTGAGGGAGGTCGACCTGGATGCACAGCAGGACTTGCTGGTCGACTTCTATCTCGCCAACACCCACTACAGCCTGCGCGAATTTTCCGAGTCGCGCAGCGTGTTCAGGCAACTACTGGTTCGCCACCCCAGGTCTGAAGAACTACAGGATATTCTGTTTGGCCTCGGAGAGAGTCACTACCAGCTAGGTGAATTCCAGGAAGCTATACAGAACTACCGCTTGCTTCTCACGCAGTTTCCCACCGGTATTGCGGCAGACGATGCTCAATACAACATGGCATGGAGCCTTATCGAGCTGCAGCAGGAAGAGCAGGCGATGACTGCCTTCGGTCGGCTGCTGAAGCGGTACCCCGACAGCGAATTTGCTGCATCGGCGCAGTTCACCTTTGGCGATCATGCCTACAACCGCGGCGATTACGAGGCCGCCGCCGAGGCCTATCGGACCGTGCAGGAAAAGTACTCCGATGCGCCGGTCGCAAAGCAGGTGCCCCGGCTGTTGTCCGAGCTCGGGGAGGCGATCGCCTATCAGGAGTATGAGATTGGACTGGCTCTGATGGACTCTGCAGATGCAACTCAGAACGCGGAGTATTTCAGAGAGGCCGCGAAGGTTTTCGATAAGGTCCAGGAGCGTTTCCCTGGAACGGAGAGTGAGATCGGAGCTCTGAGCAATATGGGCGTGTGTCTCGAGGGGCTGGGAGAGTGGCGCGAGGCCGTGGAAGTATACGAGCAGGTAATCGGTCTGTATGAAGAGCAGCGGGCCACCAAAGAGGCCTTTCAATTCGCCAAGTCCCACAGAGACTGGATCGTCAGCACCCGCTTGTAAAGCCGAGTAACGAGAGAAAGCAGGGACGATCGCATGGCCAGGACAGAAGCACCCGCTTGTAAATCCGAGTAACGAGAGAAAGCAGGGACGATCGCATGGCCCAAGACAGGACACACAATACACTATCGAGGACACGAGCGTTATGACAAGGATTCTTGTCTCAGCAATTCTGGTCGTGCTCGCAACGGGTGAGATCCTCTGTGCACAGTCTGGCGGCCGCTTCCGCAGTCGCGAAGAGTCGGTGTCAAAGAGACAGGCGCAGATTCTCTCGGCGATCTTTCCAGGTCTTGGTCAACTCGCAACCGGACAGCGTGGCCGCGGCACGGCCATGGTGGCGGGTGAGGTGGGGTTCGTCGTCGTCTGGCTAACTTCACACGCCGACTACAACACGCGCAAAGAGCAGTTTGCGATTGAAGAGGCGCGCTATTTTGATCTTCAGAATGGCGGCTCATTCGTAGTAGCTGAAGAAAGCTGGCAGCAACTGAAAGACAAGAAGGACGATCTCGACCGCTCACATACGCTCAGAGTGGCGTTCGGTGCCTTGTCGATAGCCCTCTACACCTACAATCTGGTCGACGTGCTGTGGTTGGACGGGGCCTCGCCAAAGCGGGTCACGCTAGCGCCAGTGATGCGTCCGGACGGGCTTGCGGCGGTGCTGGTCGCACGGTTCTGATACATGGAGGCTAATGCTGTGAGGATGCACAGGATGGGCTACAGGCTACTACCGACGGCGGCCACGGGCTGTTGCGCGCTGATACTGAGTCTGGCTGCGTGCTCCAACGACGTCGATCTGCCCACCGCCTTTCACGAGGACAGACTGGGTCGACCGGAGACGGTTGAGGCGTCCGTCGAGGGGTCAACTGCCACCGTAACCTGGCAGCTCGCCTCGCTGCAGAACGCGGTTGGCTTCGTCGTGAGGTTTACGAATGCAGACGGCGCGGAGGAGACGAGAGTCGTGCTGGATGCATCTGCACGCAGCCTGGAGGACGACACGCTTTCGTTGACGCCAGGGACCCTGTATCTTGTGGACGTGTGGGCCATAGACGAACTCGATTTCTATGGGCCTGCATCGCCAGCTGACAGTCTCGTCATCGAGGAGTAATGGCTTCCGATCCTAATAGATTCCAAGCTCCAAGCGAACGACTGGAAGTCGGCCGCCTGCTCGCGGAGACCTATCGAGTCACCGCCTGGGGACTGCTCGCCGGCATCGGCATCCTGGCAGGTGTGTTCGTCTACTTTATGGTTTTATCCAAGGAGCGAGCGCCGCCGCCGCCGGCGCTGACGAGGCTGATTATCCGCAAGCCACGGTCGACAAAGCCCTTCGTGCTCAAGCGTTTACGGCTCAGGCCGAGGGCGATGACCAAGCAGGTCACAACGCTGAAACCGCGATTGCAGATGCCCGCGGTCCAGCGGCTGGCGGGGAGGTCCGTGTTTGGACGAGTTCAGACATTCGACTACACTATTGACGCTGATGTCCGGGTCAATCTACGGACGAGCCCGATCGTGGTGTCGGCAGTGCGCATCAGCGGCACCAAGGAGCCTGAGAAGCGCATCGCCATGCGCCAGGAGTTGATCGATCTCAACGCCCTCGACACCGGAAAATACAAGGGCTTGATCATTCAGGATCCCACAGATCGAAAGAAGGTAAAGGGATTTGTATATCTGGGAACGGCGTGGGCGGGAGACCTGGAGCCC
>PBRM01000253.1 GCA_002725915.1 Gemmatimonadota bacterium | reverse complement strand
CTCGGCGCGGGAGCGACACGTCCCCCGGCGGGGCCTCCGCGGCGGCAAGTCCGTACAGTGCCGGCGGGACTTCCGCTTACGGCGGATCCGGAGGGAGCTCTCGCTTCGCAGGCGATTTCGGATACGAAAGCGGCCTTCAGCGGGACGTCGATCGCCAGGGCGGGAGGCGCTCCCTTCAGCTCAGCCACTACTACTCGCGCAGATCCTCCTCCTCCTTCTCTTCGACCACCATTCGATCGTGGATCCGCATCGGCGCCAGCTGGTCCTGGCGCCGCGCCTGGAACATGCACTACTCTATCAACTACAATCTGAAGGCGAAAGCATTGGCCTTCCTCAGCACCGATCGAGTCACCGCCGAACTCCTGTCTCTGCAGCGCGAGTTCCACGACTGGACCGCCACCGTCAACCTCGAGCCGAGCCGATTCAGCAGAGATCACGCCTTCTATTTCAAGGCCCAGTTCAAGGATATTCCGCAGATCCGCTTCGAGCGGGGTGACAGCCGCAGACTGTGAAGGCGGAGAGGTGAGAGTCCTGGTTCAGCGCGTCAGCCGCGCCTCCGTCAGCGTAGAGCAGCGGGAGATGGGCCGTATCGGCCCCGGTCTGGTTCTCCTCATCGGCATACACCAGACCGATGGGACCGCGGCGATCGAATTCTGCGCCGACAAATGCGCTGGCCTGCGCATCTTCGACGACGCCGAGGGCCGTCTCAACCTCTCGGTGCGCGATGTGAAGGGGGAGGTCCTGGCCATCTCTCAGTTCACCCTGTACGGAGACTGTCGCAAAGGGCGCAGACCGAGCTTTTCCCGCGCCGCCACTCCCGATCTGGCTCGGCCACTTTACGAGGCCTTCATCGAACGCCTGGAGAAACACCACGTCCGGGTGGCGCGGGGAGTTTTCGGAGCCCATATGTCGGTGGAAATCAACAACGACGGACCCGTGACCCTTCTGGTCGAATTCCCGAATCACAGTGAGCGCTCTCATGGGCCTGCCTGACGGCGACAGGCGAAGAAATCCCATCGTCGTGCTGGCCTCCGCGTCTCCGCGACGGGCTGACCTGCTGCGGCAGCTCGGAGTGCCTTTTGAGCGCTTGGTCAGTCCGGAAGGGGAACAGCCTCCCCCCTCCGGCAGCGGCGTTGGCGACTACGCGGTGGGCGCAGCTCGGGTCAAGGCCAGAGCGGTGCACGACCTGGTCGTGGAGGAGGGGGGAGCGGTCCCCCGTGGACACCGGTTTGTAGTCGTGGGCGCGGACACGGTGGTGCGCGAGGGTGGTGCCGTGCTGGGCAAGCCCAGCGGTCCGGAGGAGGCGACCGATATGCTGCGGCGGCTGTCGGGTCGGACACACTATGTGTACACCGGCCTGGTGGTGGTGGGTCCCGGTGAGGCGAAGGAGCAATCTGGCTGTGAAGTTACCGAGGTCTCCATGCGCGCACTCTCAGCTGCAGACATCGCCAGTTACGTGGCCTGCGGCGAGCCCCTGGACAAGGCCGGCGCCTATGGGATTCAAGGGCGAGGCGGGCGCTTCATTGAACGGATAAGTGGTTGTTATTATAATGTCGTGGGTCTGCCACTGGCGCGACTCAGTGCCATGCTCGAAAGCGCCGGCTTTGACTTCACGACCCGGGGCTGACGGCGGCTCCCATCTTCGCCACCAACGCCGCCGGTTGCACCCAAGCCCTGTCTGAGACCTTCACATCCGACCTCGTGTATGTTAGACTCTTACTGCGTGACGATGTCCTCTCGGGTCGGGCATCGCGCCCATGTTGAGGTCGTCCACCCCTACCCGTTCTGACAATCCCGTGAGCGCTGAAGAAACTTCATCGGCAGATCTGCTGCGGCTGACTCGAGAACAGCGCGGCGAATCCGTGGATCACGTGCACCAGCTGACAGGGATCAGCGAGAGGATTATTCGCGGCCTGGAGAGTGGGGCCGAGATCGTCGAACCGGTGTACATGCGCCTTGCCGCGCTCACCTACGCCCAGCATCTTGGCCTGGATGTCGATCGGGTGGCCGAGCTCTACGATGCGCATAGCGGCGTCTACCGGGCCGAGCCGCTCCAGACTCCCGGCCGGGCCGCGTTCATCGAATCACCGACTGCGCAAGGCGCCTTCCCGAAGCTTTTTTCAGGCAGCGCCGATCTGGTCGCGCGGCTGAAGACCATGCCGCCGACGCAGATCGCCATCCTGGTTGCCATCGGCGCGGTCATCGTGATCTATTTCGCCTTGAGTGACTCTTCCCCCGAACCGGAGACCATACCGCCTCCGGCAACGTCCGACGCGATCTCCACCAAGGCAGAGGCGGGGCGGTTGAGCGTCGCGGACCCAGGTGCGGCGTCATCTGGACCGGAGACAGCTGCCGGGGGGGGCTCCCGGGGCGATGGCTCGCCATCCGGCGACGTAGCCGCGCACGAGATAGCCAAGACGGAGGACGCCTCGCCCAACCCCGCACCAGAGGAGCCGACGACCCGAATCGATACCGACGCCACGGAACCGCCGGATCCAGCTGAACCGGCCACTGCCGACGCCACGGAACCGCCGGATCCAGCTGAACCGGCCACTGCCGACGCCACGGAACCGCCGATCTCCGGCCAGCCCGACCCGCCACCCCTGGTTCTGCAGGCGCACGCGGTCGATACCACCTGGGTCAGGGTCCGCATGGACGGCCTCGACAGCACCATCGTAACCATCCTCCCCGGAGAGGACGAGTCGTGGGAGGCTCGGGATTTCTTCGTGGTCCGCGCCGGCAAGCCCCACGGCGTCCACTTCACGTTCCAGGGCGATCTGCTGGGCGATGGCCGCCTGGGCGAACCCACTGGGGTGCTTCTCTTTCGGGCCTCGCGAGAGGGCGTCGCTCTCCTCGAATCCGACGAGCTACCGGGTTCGCCGAAGCGGGACTCGACAGCCACTGTCGGTGCCCCACCATGATGCGATCGCGGAAAGTCCCCCAAAACGAGCTAATCGGCTGTGTGTCGTGCCCTGCAGCGTGCGTGACGACAGACCCTTTAGGAGCGGCGCGACAGAAGCGCGTCTTGCAAGATCGTCAGCCATGAGTCGGAGATATGTGGAGGTTGCCCTGCCGCCTCCCCTGTCTCGCCAGCTCACCTACAGCGTGCCCGTGGACCTCGTCGAGCTCGTGCAGCCCGGCACCATCGTTCTCGTCCCCCTCCAGCGACGCCTGGTGACGGGCTTCGTCCTGCAGTTCCAGACGCTCGCCGACTCGCCCCCGGAGCCCGGAGAGGAGTCCCCCCGGCCCCTCCCCCAAGCAGCTGGGGGGCAGGTCGATGGGCGCCGGCTGCGGCCTGGGGACGTCCGAGACATTGCCCAGGTCCTGGATGCCGACTCCCCCTTGAGTCCGGAAATCGTGGAGCTGTGCCGGTGGATGGCCGCCTATTATCTGCTTCCCCTGGGCAGGGCCCTGGCCGCGGCTCTGCCGCCGGGAGTCAAGCTCACCTCACGGCGCCTGGTACACCCCCTGTCGGGCGGGCTGCCCCCCGCCCTCGACGGTGACGACATGGCCGGACGAGTCTGGGAACAGCTGGCGGCGAGTGGCTCTCTGCAGGTCGGAACCCTGAAGCACCGTCTGGGCAGCTCGGGACTCGAGCAAGCCCTGAGTCGACTGAGGCGGGCGCAGTGCATCGACATCCGGCCGGTTCTCAGCGGCTCGAAGATGTCGGCGAAACAGCAGCAGCAGGTGCGGGTCACAGATATGGCCAGAGCGCGACGGGAGATGCCGGAGCTGCAGCGGCGGGCCCCCACCCAGGCCAGCTGTCTGGAGTACGTCATCACCCACGGCGCCACCGCCAAGAGGAGCCTGGTCGGCCGCGGTTTCAGCTATGGCGTCCTCAAAGGCCTGGGCAGTCGCGGGCTGCTGGAAACAGTAGCTCAGGAAATGATCCGCGACCCGCTGGCCCATCTGGAGACGGACGGCCCGGAACCGCAGACGCTGACCGACGATCAGCGGCGGGTCCTGGATCCCATTTTGGCGGCCCTGGACTCGGGCGGGTTCTTCCCCGCCCTGTTGCATGGGGTTACCGGGAGTGGCAAAACCCTCATCTATCTACGCGCCGTGGAGCGGGCCCTGTCGCAGGGCCGCGGGGCCATTGTTCTGGTGCCCGAAATCGCCCTGGCGTGGCAGATGGTGCGGCGCTTCAAGGCGCACTTCGGCGAGGCCGTCACCGTGCTTCACAGCCAGTTGTCGAACGGCGAGCGCTACGACACCTGGCGCCGCCTTCGCCGCGGAGAGCAGCGCCTTCTGATCGGAGCGCGATCTGCCATTCTGGCTCCGGTGAAGGACGTTGGGATCATCATCGTGGACGAGGAGCACGACGGGTCGTACATCCAGGACGACCTCAACAGCCGACAACCTTTCGCCTATTCGGCCCGCGACCTGGCCGTGGTTCGCGCCCGCATGGCCGGCGCCGCGATCATTCTCGGGTCGGCCACGCCCAGTCTGGAGTCCTACTGGAACGCCCGCATGGGCAAGTACCGCGCCCTGAGCCTGCCCTCGCGCATCGACGACCGTCCCCTGGCCCGAGTCGACGTGGTTGACATGCGCCGCGAGCCCTTCCAGGGAAAGCAACGCGCCCTCTTTTCCCGCTCTCTCCGGCTCAAAATGCGAGAACGCCTGGAGCGAGGGGAGCAGATCGTCCTGTTGCAGAACCGCCGGGGCTTTGCGCCAGCCGTCAGCTGCACCTCCTGTGGCGAGGCCGTTCGGTGCGACCACTGCCACGTCTCCCTCACCTTCCACCGCAGTCAGGGCGAGGACATGCGCTGCCACTACTGCGACTACCGCGGCCCGGTGCCACGGATATGTCCCAGCTGTGGCAGCACCGAAGTGCGACTTGAAGGCGTTGGGACTCAACAGGTAGAGAAGGCGTTGCTGGAACAGTTTCCAAGTATTCGCGTCATTCGTATGGATGTCGACACTACCGGATGGAAGGGTGCTCACGATACGCTCGTGGAGGGCTTTCGCCGGGGGGAAGCGGATGTCCTCCTGGGTACGCAGATGGTGGCCAAGGGGCTGGACTTCCCCCTGGTGACCTTGGTGGGCGTAATCTCGGCGGACACCGGTCTGCACGCGCCCGATTTCCGTGCCGCGGAGCGGAGTTTTCAGCTTCTCACCCAGGTCGCGGGCCGTTCGGGGAGGGGTGAGCGACCCGGTGAGGTGGTGATCCAGACGCGCTTGCCTGCCGAGCCCGCGCTCGTGGCCGCCGCCGGACAGGACTACGAGAGCTTCGCCGAGGGGGAGCTGGCGCAACGCCGGGAGGCGGGCTTCCCCCCCTTCGGTCGGCTGGTCTGCTTTCGCTGGCGAGGTCCCGACGAGAGCTCCGTGGAGCGCGCCGCCCGATTGGGCGTGCAGCGGTTGAAGCGGCAAGAGGGAAATTGGGCCGCCCTGGGCCCTTCGCCCGCCCCCCTCGCCCGGCTGCGGGGCGAGTACCGCTGGCAGGCCCTGCTGCTCGGACCGGTTCCAGGTGAGTTGAAGGGGGCCGCCCGGGATGTCCTGGGGGACATGCGCGAAGTCGCCGATGGCCTCGGCGTGAGCCTGGCAGTTGTAGTTGACCCACAAACAACCATGTAGGCATCTTGACGGTTATGACGATTCTTACTGCGGTCCTGATCGCCACTCTCTTTCTCCCAACACCACGTGCGGACGCGCAAAGCGGCGACACGGAGTGGGCGGCTTTTACCAGTATGCGGCAGATAAACGACCTTCTGGTCGTCGGTGACAGGGTCTGGGTCGCCACTCAGGGAGGGGTGTTGCGCTTTGATCGGACGACGCGGGAGTACACCCGTTTCACCCGCCTTGACGGACTGGCCGGCAACACCATCCTCAGCATCACCCGGGACTCAAGCGGAGACCTGTGGTTCGGCTCGGACGGAAAGGGCCTCAGCCGCATGCGCGTGCGGACGGGCAACTTCGATCCGCCCTTTCTGGAATTCGAGGGGCTCAGCATCAACGTCCTCCTCGCCTACCGGGATCGCATCTTCGTGGGTACGGACAGGGGGGTGAGCGTCTTTCTCATAGAGAAGGAGGAGGTGAAGGAAACCTACCGCAAGCTGGGCAACATACTCTCCGATACGGCTGTGACCTCCCTCGCTGTCTTCCGACAGGAGCTGTGGGTCGGCACCGCGGAGGGCCTCGCCTGGGCGGATTTGGGCCAGCCCAACCTTCAGGATCCGGACAGCTGGCACTCCAAGGGCACCATTTCAGTCAGGGACCTGTTGCTGACCAGAAGGGGCGACCCCATTATCGCCACCAAAGATGGCAGCATCTCTTACAACCGGCTCACGAACCGCCTCTTCGACGACTTCACCCAGGAACCGGTCACCGCCGTGGGAGTCCTCCTCGACGGCAGGCCGATAGTCGCCGGCGAGAGCGGAAATTTCTTCCGCCGCAATCTGCCGGGGAGTTGGACTCGCGTGCCTGGGCCCATCATAACGGATGTGCGGACCTTGTCTCGCCGCGACGGGGGCCTGTGGATGGGGACGGGAAGCGGCCTCCGCCTGATTGGCTTACCGCTGGAGGAGCGGCCTCCCCCGCCTCGCGAGCCGGCGGCCAACCGCTTCTTCGAAATGAAACTTCTCGATGACGAGCTTTGGGTGGCAAGCGTTCCCAACGATCAGCAGGAGTCCTTCGGCCTCTATCAGAAGGCCGCCGACGACAGCTGGACCGTCCACGACCGGCGCTCGGGAATGCCTGTCGACGATCTGGTGAGCCTCGAAACCGACGCGGCGGGCCGACTCTGGGTAGGCACCTGGGGCTCCGGCGTCTCCATCCGGCAGCCCGGAAATGAGTGGCTGCGCATGGATCAGAGCAACTCAATCCTCGCCGGGCTGGGAGGTGGCGGCGACTTCGTCCCGGTCAGCGACATCTCCCGTGACCTGGCGGGAAACATGTGGCTCATCAATGTGACCTTCGGCCTGGTGGTGGTGGACGGCTTCCCCGTTGAGCGCTCCTTCCTCTTCGACAACGCCTCCTTGGGGCTTGGCCCGGGGCGGGACCTCAACAAAGTGATCTTGGCGGCCGACGGACTGAAGTGGCTCACCAGCCCCATAGACGGGTTTCTCCTCCTGGACGACGGCGGCACCCCCTTCGACGGCGACGACGACGTCGCCATCCTCATGGATGGCTCTTTCGACCCCCGCCTGACCAGCACCCGCGTCTTCGCTTTGGTGGTGGGTGACGACGGCACCGTATGGGTGGGTACCGACAACGGCCTCAACGCCGTGCGCGGAACGTATTCGAGGCAGACCCGGAGCTTCGAAGTGGACCAGTGGCTGGTGTTCACCGAGGGGGACGGCCTGGGCTCCAGCGAGATCAACGCCCTGGCGGTGGACGACGGTGGCAATGTGTGGGTGGGCACCGAAGGCGGGCTGTCGCAGATCGCCGGTGACGAGGTCGTCTTCACCCTCACCAAGACGAACAGCGGCCTCATCGACAATCGAGTCAAGTCTCTGCTATTCGACGGTGACAAGGGGGAGATGTGGATCGGCACCTTCGACGGGCTCAGTCGACTGCGCATCTCGGCAGGCGGCGGGGGAGGGAACCCCCTATCCGGACTGGTTGTCTACCCCAATCCCTTCGTCACCGGGGAGGCTGATGAGCTCACCTTTTCGGGGTTGCCGCTTGGTGCCTCGCTGAAGATCTACGGGCTCGACGGTCAGCTCGTGGCGCGAGTACCGGGCGTGCCAGGTAGGGCCACGTTGTCCTGGCGCGGCCAGAACGAGGCCGGATTTGTCGTTGGCTCCGGTATCTACTACTTCGTGGCCGCCGACAGCGGCGGCAAGCGCATCACCGGCAAGGTCGCCGTCGTCAACGGGTCTCGGTGACCCACCTCTTCCACCTTAACCAAGTCGGCGCGGCGGGGCTTCTCCTGTCAGCGGCATTTCTGGTGGCGCCGGCGGCGGCACCTGGAGAGGAGTCGGTCTTTTCCTTTACCATCGCCCGCCTGCAGTACGACGGGGGCGGCGACTGGTACAGCGATCCCTCGTCGCTGCCCAATCTGCTGGCCTTCATCGGCGCCAATACGCGCCTGCAGACGGCCTCGAAAGAGGCTCGGGTGCAGATCGGCGACGAAGAGCTCTTCAGCTATCCGTATCTTTACCTGACGGGCCACGGCAACATCGTTTTCTCCGACGAAGAGATCGTCCGCCTGCGCCGATACCTGGAGAGCGGCGGCTTTTTGCACGCCGACGACAACTACGGCATGGACGACTCCTTTCGCAGAGAGATGTCGCGGCTGTTTCCAAAGAAACAGCTGGTGGAGCTGCCGCCGGAGCACGAGATCTTTCACTGCCACTTCGATTTCCCCCAGGGCCTGCCCAAGGTCCACCAGCACGACGGCGGCCGACCCCAGTCCCTGGGCCTGTTCGAGGGGGATCGGCTGGTCGTGCTGTACACCTATGAAAGCGACCTCGGCGACGGCTGGGAGGACGAACACGTCCACGGCGACACCGCGGAAAAGAGGCTGGCCGCCCTGCAGATGGGAACCAACATCGTCGTCTGGGCCCTGACTCACTAGATCGCTACCTACCTCGCATTTCTATGTCCCAAGCAGACAGCGCATACCTCGAGATCCTCGCTTTCCTGAGGCGGGCCCGGCGTCGCCTCATCGCCGTGGAGTCGGCGACCGCCCTCGTCGCCTCGCTGGCCGCCGCCTGCGTCCTGGGACTGGGCTTGATCGGGGGGGAGGCGGTCCTCTACACCTCACCCGGGTGGCGTTCGGCGGTCGTGTCGCTGGCCGCCTGTCTAACCGTCGCCTGGGGCGTCCGACACCTGTGGCGCCACCTGTCGGGGAAGCTCTCTCACGCCAGCCTGGGCCTCCTGACCGAAGAGGTCTACCCACAGCTGCAGGAGCGCCTCACCAGCACCCTGGAGTTGTGGCACAGCGGGCGCGCCCGTCGACTCTACTCCATCGACCTCCTCGCCGCCGCCCTCGCCGACGCCGCCCGTATTGCCGGCCGTCTCGAGCCCCGCCTCCTGGTCGACTGGTCTCGACTCCGCCGCGCCGCGAAACGCCTGACCCTGAGTGGAGCGGTGTTGGCCGCCTCCCTGCTGCTTTCGGACGACCTGGCTGCCGCCGCCTACCGCTGCCTCCATCCGACGCGCGAGTTCACCCGCCAGCCGCGCACCCGAGTCGCCGTGCAGCCCGGCGACGTCGAGGCCGTCAGAGGAGACGACGTCCCCCTCCGCATCGAACTCTCAGGAAGTCTGCCACGCACCGCCGTGGTCATGAACCGGGAGACGGAGGAAGTGCCCTGGCAGCAGCAGGAGATCGTGGTGGAGGACGGATTCTTCAGCGGCTCCGTGCTGGGAGGGCGCTTCACTGCTGGAACGGCCGATACACTGGCGTACGTATTCGAGAATGTACGGCGCTCGTTCAGCTATCGCGTCGTCGCCGGCGACGGCGAGAGCGCGGTTCACCGGGTTACCGTCATCGCCCCCCCCGCCGTGCAGAAGCTGCGACTCCACTACACCTACCCGGCCTACAGCGGGCTGGCCGCCCGCGTCGAGGAGGAGAGCGGCGACATTCACTCCCTGCCCGGCACTGGCGTGGACTTCCGCATCGCCGCCAGCAAGCCTCTGTCCAGGGCAGCCCTGGTGGTGGACGACACGGTCCGTATCCGGCTTGAGGTTACCGACAATCGAGCCAAAGTCGACCTGGTCCTGGGCGAGCCCCCCTGGGAGTTCGCCGCGAGATCCGCCCACCGCTACTTCGTGGAGCTAGTGGACCGCGGGGGTGTAGTCAATCGCGATCCGATACGATACGCCATAAGGGTGGTCGAGGATCTACCCCCGCGAATAGCCATCACCGTGCCGGGTCACGACGCCGACCTGCCCGAGAGTCAGCAGCTCGTCCTCTCCCTGGAGGCCACCGATGATTTCGGCGTCGGCCGCGTCGACCTGCTGTATCGCGTCGGGCCCGGGGGCCGCCAGCAGCAGCTCCGTCTGGCGCTGCCCGGCGGCGATTCCCGGGGCATCGCCGCCCTCACTCACCTGTGGGACCTTTCGAACTTGGACCTGCTGCCCGAGGACCGTGTTTTCTACCGCGCTCGTGCCTGGGACAACGACTCGGTAGAGGGGCCTAAGTCGGCTGACAGCGGCGAGTACTCGCTTCGCTTCCGGTCGCTATACGAGATCATGGAAGAAGTGGCGCGCGAGCAGGAGGAGGCCGTGCTCACTCTTGAGGAGCTGGCCCACGAAGAGCGCGATGCGGGGGAACAGCTGGAGGAGATCCGCCGCGAGCTGCTCAGGACCGAGGAGCTGACCTGGGAGCAGAAGAAGGAGCTGGAGGCGACCCTTGATCGGCAGGAGGAACGCGCCCTGGCCTTGGCCGAGCTCGCCGAGCAGATGGCGCGCACGGCTGAGAAGCTCCAGGAGCAGGGACTGGGATCGGAGGAGCTGCTGGAAAAACTCCAGGAGATGCGCGAGCTCATGGCCGCCGTCACCTCCCCCGAGCTGCAGGAGGCGCTACAGGCCTTGCGCCAGGCCATGGATGAACTCGACCCTGAGAAGCTGGCCGCGGCCCTGAAAGAATTCTCCGAGGACCAGGAAGCCTTTCAGCAACGGCTCGACCGCACTCTGGAGCTGCTGCGCCGGGTACTCGCCGAACAGCGGCTGGACGCCGCCGTCGCCCAGGCCGCCGATCTCGGGGAGCGCCAGGAGCAGATCGACGACGCCCTCCAGCGAGATCCGGCGGGCGGGGACGAGCGCCTGAGCTCTCAAGAGGAGCGCCTCGAAGGGGACACCGAACGCCTCCGCAACGAGCTCGGGGACCTGGCCGAAACCATGAAGCCTTTCAGCCCTGAGACATCCTCGGGGCTGTCCGAGGAATCGATGTCCATGGAGGAACAGGCCCTCACCGCGCGCATGCGGGAAATGATGCAGCGCATGAAGGCGGGACAGCGGCAGCAGGCGCGAAGCCTTGGCAAGGGAGTGGAGGAGGATCTGGGAGAGCTGCGCGACGGCCTCGACCGCCTGCGCGACGACTTCATCGCCAGCGAGAAGGCTAGGATCCTCGACGAGCTCAGACAGGCAATGGGCGATCTGGTCGAGTTGTCGCGGCGCCAGGAGGATCTCCAACGCCGCGCCGAGAAGGCGCCGCGCTCGTCATTGGGGGCACACGCGAAAGAGCAGTTTGCACTGCTGCGCGGCACGGGCCACGTCGTCGAACGAGTCTCCCGACTGGGCGAGCAGACGCTGAGTTTGGATAGGGGCCTGGCCACTACCCTGGGGTACGCCCTGCGCGGGATGCAGCAGGGGGGGCAGGACCTAGGCCAGCGCGCCGCCGGCCGCGCCGCCGGGCCGCAGCTTGAGGCCATGGGATATCTCAACGAGGCGGTCTTGTTACTGCGCCAGAGTGCCGATGATGTATCCAGCTCCCAGATGCCCTCCGGATTCGGCGAGGCCATGGAGAAGATGATGGGCCTGTCCGAGCAGCAGGCCGCCCTGAACCAGGCCACTCAGCGGACTATGGGCGAGGGCAAATTCCCGGGAAAGGAGGGACGCGGGGGACGCGACATGCTTGCGGAGATGGCGCGACTGGCTGCCGAGCAGCGACGTATTCAGCAGGCTTTGGGCGCGCTCGAGCGCGAATTGCGGGGACACCGCGGCGCCCAGAAGCGGGTCGAGCGAATCGAAAGAGACATGGGGTCGGTGCTCAGAGACATGCAGCGGCAGCGACCCGGCCCGCAGATTGCCCGGGAGCAACAGCGGATCCTGCAGCGCATGCTGGATGCAAGCCGCTCGATACACGCTCGGGGCTTCGAGAAGAAGCGTCGATCCGAAGCGGGCACGGACCGACCCTACGCGGGCCCCGTCTGGCTGCCCACCGAACGGGGACAGAGCCGCGACCGCTGGCGGGAGGCGATGAAGCAGGCCCTCGAAGGTGACTATCCCCGGGAGTATCTCGACCTCATCCGGCGCTACTACGAGCTCGTCTACCAGGACCTGTCCGAAACCGGAGTGCAGCTGCCTTGATGCCTTCCCGGATCGCTGTCTTCCTCTGGCTCCTCACCTGTGGCGCTGTCGCGGCGACGCTCCCCCCGGCAGTGGAGCTGAAAATCAAGGGATTGGCCGCTGTCGGCGATCACCGCGGCGTTGCCCGGTTGCTGGAGACCTGGCTGAATGACCACCCTGAAGACGCCGTGGCTCGTCTGCGCCAGGGTCGCGCCTATCTCGACAGTGGAGACAGGGATCGGGCCGAGAGCGTCTGGCGTCGCCTGCTGAAGCGGGTCTCGGATCGACCGGAGTTGTATCGCAAAATCGGCGAACACGCTCAACGCGCCGGCCTCTACGACCTTGCTGTCGACATCCTGGAGCAGGGCAGGCGCGAACTTGGAGGCGAGCCTTTCAGCTGGCCGTTGTCGGAGCTCTACATACAGATGGAGGACTGGCCTAAGGCGGTGGCGTCTCTGCTGGACTATGGGCGGCAGACCGCCAACGGGTACGCCCTTGCAGAAAACCGGCTGCAGGCTCTCGCCCGCAGCGACGACTCGGTCCAAAAGTCGCGCTCTGCCGGCATGCTCGCCGCCTTGGAAGCGG
>PBRM01000252.1 GCA_002725915.1 Gemmatimonadota bacterium | reverse complement strand
TGGCGGCTGCCCCGTCGTAGAGCAGCACGCGACCGGCGGGACGATCGACGATCCAGCACGACTCGCCCACGGCGCCAAGACTGATGGGATTCTCAAAACTGGCGTCGACCTCCGTCATCCCAAGCGAGTCGATATTCGCTCTGGTAGAGAACTGGAACACCCTTTGCCGGGTCAGGTCCGCCACCCAACCGATACCGCTGCCGGAGTCGATGCTCAGATCACCCGGCGACGTCAGATCCAGCTCGATAAGCCTGAGATCCCCCTCCGCATCGATGCGGTAAAGGCCCCGCGTTTTACCGGCGCTGACCCAGCAGGAACGGTCCTCCCGGTTCACCGCAATGGCGACCAGGGATGAAAACCACCCCTGGGCGAACACCCCCTGCCTGCCATCGGGAGCGAGCTGCCAGACCAGGCCGCTGCCTCGATCGGCCACCCACCCCACCTCCGGCCCGGGTGTGGCAATTATAGCCGCTCCGGTCAGCTGTTCCCCTTCAGTTTCGACGATCAGGGCCAGCTCGTAGACGTAGGCGACCCCGTTCTCGACCTCCTTGTCCGCGAACTCCACCGACTCGGGGGGAAGATCTCGGACGAGATCGCCGACGCCGCCGCGCCGATACAGGCGAAATCCTGAGATATCCCGAAACTGGCTGTAGTCCCAAGTCAGTAGAACCTGGCCGTCAGCCGCCACCGCGTCCAGCGGTGTAAGGCTGCTTTCCGGGCTCACCGCCTGAGGGTCGAGCGGATTTCGCCGCTGACGGTCCGCACACCCCTGAGCGGCGATGAGACAGGGCAGGAGCAGCGCCGCGGCAGCGACGCGGAAAGCTGCCCGCGACCGTCGGAAGGGTTCCCTTGAATTCTTCACTTCACTTCAGACACTTGGGGCCTGACTCAGGCTTAAAAGAAAAGGAGATAGGTGGACAGGATAATCCCGGCTTCCATGGTGACCAGAGCAGCGCCGGACAGGCGATCGTACTGCTCGGCGCGGTCGAAGGTGCTCTTCTGGCGCTTGGGGCTGGCCGACTGCAGGTATTTGTCGTACGAGCGGTCGGCCTCCCACTCGGTCCACCTCGCCAGGACCCCCGCCGAAATCGCCAGTGCGGCGCTGAAGTACAGACGCCGGTCCCATCTGCTTGCCGACAGAGCCTGAGACGGAGTCTCCTGTTTGAGCGAAGAGGCGGTGGAGAGCAGACGTCCTTGGCCATTGATCGGGAATTGGCTACCAGCGAGGGCCCCGGCCTCATCGGCGGCCAGCTTCAGATTCCCCAACTCCATGGGTGGCAGGACCGCCGCAAGCGGACGCTTCCCACTGCCTATGACTCCCTCTCCGGCCAGCAGGCTGACCGGGAGTGCGAGGACCACTGCCGAGACCACCGTCAACCCTAGCGCGACCGTCAACTTGATCACCCCTTGCCGAAGAGGTAGACAGTACCTGCGTCGGTGGTGACGCTCATGGCTCTCTGGTCGAGGGTCACGGATTGAGTCACCGGGCCATCGAGTCGGAATTTCCACTTGAGTTCTCCGGTTTTCACGTTCACAGCGTACACGAAGCCATCGCAACTGCCAGTGTACACGGTCTCGGCCGTCGCTGCGGGCGCCCCTCTGATGGCACCTCTGGTCTCGAACTGCCAGACAATCCCGCCTTGCTCGACATCGAGGGCGTAGAGAACCCGATCGGAGGAGCCGACAATCAGGACCGAATCCGCCAGGGCGAGACCGGGTGTCAGCAGGGCACCAAGAGGTCTCTGCCAGAGCGCCTCCCCGGTCTGCACGTCGAAGGCCTGAGTCACACCAGAGCCCGTACTCGCGAAGACGCGGCCCCCGTCCACCAGAGGCTGACTGCGCACGGAAGCACCCATCTGCGCGCTCCAGATTTCGCTCCCGTCCAGGAGCGAAACAGCGGCGAGGTTACCCTTCAAGTCCCCGGCGAATACGGTGTCTCCGGAGAGAGTGGGGCCCGCCACGAGCCCAGCCACGGTCTCCGCGCGCCACAGCTCCGAACCGTCGGCGGCGGCCAGCGCTACCAATCCCCCTGTCTCGAGCGGGACGATGACGGTGTCGTTTCGCGCCGCTACTGGGGCGCAGACCGCCCCCACAAAGGTCCACTCAGTCTTCCGGGTCTGACGGTTCATTGCCCGCAGGATCGGCTTGCCCTCTCCCGCCTCGGCCAGAATCAGCAACGCTCCGGAGGAGCCGACCAGCCGAGGCGGAGCGCACACACCCTCGGACACGCCCTGACGTCCCAGGCGCCCGCCGTTGTAGCGGTCGAAGGCGTGCAGCTTTGGCGACGTCGTGAGCTGGAGCAACAGGGGACCGGCGAACAGGGCCTCCCCAAGCGGGTAACTGTCCACTTTGTGCTGCCACAGAAGACGCAGGGGCGGCTCCACTCCTGCCCAAGAGCGCGCCTCGGATCGCGTCCCGTAGTCACCGCTCTGAATGAGGGATGGAAGGTAGAAGACCTTGCCGGCGCATCCTGCGGTCAGGGCGATGGGCGTCATCGACGCGATTACCAGAGCGCGCGCGAACCCGGGGAGACGAATCACTGCTCCCCGTCTCTCCTTGCAGGCCATCGCCTCAGAAATCCCAACCGAAGAAAAAGTCCCACTTCGTCTCATTTCCCACCGAGTTGAAGTCCGTTCGTCTGGAGGCGTCGAGACGAAAGACGAAGACTCCCCCCAGCGCCATGCGCGTGCCCATTCCCAAGCTCCCCCTCCAGTCGCCGAAGCTGTCGTTCCAGGCGTTGCCCGCATCGACGAAGAGGGCTCCTCTGAAAGCGCTGAAGTCGATGTTCCCGAAGGGCAATCCTACCACCAGTCGATCCAGAAGCGGGAAACGGAGCTCGTGATTGGCGAGGACGAGGTTGCTGCCCCAGATGGACCGCCAGGGATATCCCCGCAGCGTCCAGCTGCCCCCGAGAGAGAAGAATTCGGCTACTTCGCCACGGCTGTGTCTGCCCATATATCGCACCGCAATGGCGCTGCGCTGCCCCAGACGCAGGTATTTCCGGAAGTCGCCGAAGAGGGTGAGGCTGAAGCGACGCGAGCTCTTGAAATCCACATTCTGCCCCAATCCGAAACTGTATCTGGTCCCTTCCAGGGGCCCGGTGGGGATCCAGAAGCTGCTGTCGTGGGTGAAGCTGATGTAGTTGGACATTAGCCACGCTTTGAGCTGTCGGCCCTCGAACTGCCGGTCGATATCGGATCTCCGCACCATCATCCTCGTCTCCAGCCGGTTGCTCTGGGAAAAGGGATAGGCGAGCTCGAAGTAGCCTCCAGTGCGCTGCTCCTGCACGGAGCGTCCGAAGGTGCCGCTGAAGCGGTCGTTGAGGCGAAATACACCCCAGCCGACATTCAGCTGTCTACCCAGGTGCAGCCTGCCAAAAACGAAATTCAGGCCGTTGAGGAAGCCCACGTCGCTGCCTGATATGTGGGAGAGGACGAAGTAGTACCGATCGTTGCCGAGGACGTCACTCATGCCGATCTGTATGCCGCCGGAGGTGCCGAAAATTGGGTCCTGCGACACCTGACTCTGGGCGACATCCAGAGAGAGCTTGCTCTTGTACTTGTTGCCCGACGTGGCTACCGTCCCCTCCAGCGCTTCCAGTTGCCACATTTCCTCCGTTGCGTCTGCCGGGCTCGAAGTGAAAGCCAGGTCCGACCCAGCGGCGTCCTTCACCACCACCTCGCCGCCGTCGTCGTCGAGATCTAAATCCAACCGATAGAGGTTGAACCGGCCGCGCTCGTAGCCGGTAAAAAGAAGGCTCTCCTCGTTCGGCAGCCATTCCGGGTCGAGGGCGGCGGTGAGCGTGGTAGTAAGCCGCTGCAACAAGGGGTTCTCGTCCCCCAGTCCCGAGTCGGGTACTGCCAGCGCGAAGATGTCGTACATACGGCCCCGGTCAGAGGAAAATGCCACTCTGTCGCCACCTGGAGACCACTTGGGCTGGCGATCGTTGTGCTCTCCCCTGGTGAGGGGCGTGATGTCCCCGATCGAGGGGTCGTACAGGAAAAGGTTGTAGAAGCCCATCCTGCCGCCACCCCAGCGATCGGAACTGAAGACAATGCGGTCACCGCTCGGGTGCCAGTCCGGATCGCGATCGTGGTAGAGGTCATCCATCAGCCGCGTGAGCTCACCTGTGGCCACCTCAACCACGTACAGATCGGCGATACCCCCCCGGTCTGCGCCGGAAAAAACCACCCGCTCGGCGTCGGGAGACCAGGAGGGGGATGTGATGGACGCGAGATCGACGAAAGTTAGCCGCTGGAGGACTGCGCTCACGTCCAGGCCGTAGATGTAGAGGTGGTCCCTGCCGTTGCGTTTGGCCGAGAACACCAGCCGCCTGCCGTCGCTGGATACGTCCAGGCTGCTGGACAGCGCGTGGAGAGACTCGTAGTCAGTGGATCGCTCTCCCTCGACGACCACGCTGGGCTCCCCGCCCGACAGAGGCATGCCGGCTATGTGCGTATGTCCGCGGTGATTGCGGAAGAACAGCACCTCCAGACTATCCTCGTCGCTGTCTTCTCCCTCGCCGACTGCTTTCGACGACGCTCTGCGCAGTACTCTGATAGTGGGTTTGAGGTTGAAACCCTCGTGGATCAGCAAGGTGGACATCTGACTGGGTGGATCCGCGCTTTGGATGTCGGGCAGGTAGGTTTTCTTTGTATGATAGAGCCAGCCTTCATCCAGTTTGGACAGCGGCTCTCCGGTAGTGGCCTGAAAGACCTGTTCAAAGGTTTCCCCTCGCCACCAGTTGGCCAGCAGCCGCTCGAAGACATCCTCACCGTAGTGCTGAGACATGTACTCGCAGATGGACTGTCCCTCCTTGTACATCTGGAAGGAGCCGTAGATCCGGAACATCTGGGCTACGGGAACCAGCCGATCCGCGAAGAGGGCGTCGCGAATCACCATGTCACCCTGACTGTCCCAGGGACCGGACCAGTGCTCGGCCAGCCCCTCGGAGAACCAGAGCGGCCCGGGGCGAAAATCGGTGATGCCGCGCGGCCTCAGCACCTTGCGGATTTTGTCGAACATGAAGACGTGAACGAGTTCGTGGTGGAGGACGCGCTCGAACTCCGGCAGCGAACCGCTGAGGGGAAGGGCCACCCGACCCTTCAGGTGCTCGGTGAAACCGGCGACCCCCTCGCTGAGAAAGCCGGAGATGACGTTGGTCTGCTCGAAGTAGACGTGAGAGGAGTATACGATGAGAGGTATGCGGCGCTGGACCGTGTGGCCGGATTTCGCCTCTATCTTGCGGAAGCCCGCTTCCGCCATGTGAGCGGCGTATTCGGCGAACTCCGTCTCCTCAGCGTAAAAGTAGAGATCGAAATGGGCGGTCTCCATCCGCTGCCAGTCGAACTCTTCGTACTGGACCTTGTTCTTGCCGAACCGGTACAGCTGGCCGTCCGTTGCCGCTGTCCAGGTGAGAGAGAGGAGGGTGATCCCCACACACAGCGACGCACCACCGGGTCTCATTTCACGCCACCTCCGCGTGCCGCCAGGAGCCCACCGCTAGCTGTCACGGCAGCGACAGGTGGGTGGATGGAGACGCGGCGCCCCTCCTCCACACCGTCGAGGAAGGCGTCGCTGGCCACGACCCCGCCGGTTTTCCGGGTCACCACCCGCGGATTGTGGTAGCGGTAATACTCCACCAGGCGGCTGTCGCCTATCCACACCAGCTCCCTTCCAGCTGATCGCGACTGCCTCTCCCGCTCCGTCAGCTTGCCGTGAAAGCCCTGCAGTACACCGGCGAAATAGCCCTGTCGCTCTCGGTTGCCCTGTATCCCCAATCTCTGAACGTACTGCGGCCAGAGTCGGTAAATTAGCTGCGACAGGTAGGCGTACACGTACTCCGCCATCTCGAGATTGGTGGCGGTCCCGTAGACTGTCAGAACGGTTCCGTCCCTGTCGCCGAGGGCGTCGTAGGAGCGGGCCCACAGCACCTCGACGAAGAAGAACTCGTTCAAGATCATGGCCAGCCAGAGCTCCCACGAGGACCGCCTCCCCTTGATCGGTCCCAGACAGCGGTTCCCGAAGTCGCGCTCCCGATCCAGCGCCACAACGTCGGCGTTGTAGTCGAGCAGGAGGCGCCGCGCTTTTTCGACCGCGGCCTGCGCCTCGTGTTCGTTCGGGCTGGCAGCCAGGGAGAGGACCTTCTTGAGCACTCGCAGCAGACGTTCGTCCTCCTCGCCCAGCGCCTGTGTAGCGGATGCCCGAGGCGAACAGCGCAACTGGTGGCAAGCCCGGTCAAAAGCGGCGCTGTGAGGGGTTTCATCATTCACCTCGAGAATTTCGTCGACATACTGATGGGCCATCTCGTGGCGCAACGTGTCCATGACGGCCATCCATGGATCGCCTCTGACGTGCGCTACCGACACCGAGATGCGCCGGTGGGTGCGGTCCCACTGGCCGAGCGTGCGCACGGCGGGCGAGAGCTCGATCAGAGGTGTCTTCAGCCGACCGGCCAGGTACTCCTCATTGTAGTGGAGCCACCAATGGTAGAGCTTGCGATTCCAAACGGTCCATAGCTCGCCATCGATCCCGCGCGCGCTCTCCGCGGCCACGCTATTCACACACCCGATCGCGCCCGGCGGAAGGTCCGCGTGAAGACGGTGGAAAAGCTCCCCCGCGCCACCTCGGCCACAGGGCCTTTCATGGTGAGACTGAAATCCTCGCCCACCTCGATGTCGAGTCTGCCGCCCGGCGCCTCTACGGCTATCGGGCTCTTCACGAGACCGAGCCGCACCGCCGCACTGGCAGCTGCGCATGAAGACGAACCGGAAGCCTGCGTCTCTCCGGCGCCGCGCTCCCAAATCAGGATGTATATAGACCTCGGACCTACGGGTACCGCCAGCTGTACGTTGATGCGCTTGGGAAAGTAACCGTGGTTCTCCAGCTGCGGACCCAACTCTAACAACTCCGACCTCGACCAGGACTCCCCCTTCTCCCGGAATATCACGCAATGAGGATTGCCCACGCTCACCCCTGTAAACGCAAAGGAGTCCCCTCCGACGCGGATGGGTTGTTGGATCAGTTCCCTGGCCTTGAGAGTGCAAGGGAGGGCCGCAGGTTCGAACGACGCCGTACCCATCTCAACCGTGGCGTCGGCGGGCTCCCCCCGGCCATCCAGGTGGAGGTGGATCATCACGATGCCGCCTCGGGTGTCGACGCTGAACTGGGTCTTGCGCGTGCGCCGCGTGGAGTACAGGTAGCGACCGAAGATGCGAAGCCCGTTGCCCGACTTCTCCGCCTCACTGCCATCGGGGTTGTAGATGCGCAGCCCGAAATCCGCCTTGCGGGACGGGTGCAGCGCCAGAATGCCATCGCTGCCCACCCCTCGGTGCCGATCGCAGATGGCCCTGATTACGCTCGGAGTGAGCCGAAAATCGAGCTCGGTCGGATCTACGGCGATGTAGTCGTTGCCAAGACCGTGGCCCTTGAAAAATCCGTTCCGCATGACTGGAGTGGCTCGCCCTGGAAACAGGCTGTCGGCGGCATGCACACGGGGCTGTCTTGCGTGCGCTCCCGCCTGTTTATTCTGAAGTTAGATAGATCGACAGGGAGGGTCAACGTCCACCGGACAGGGAGCTGCGCCCTGCCCGCGGTGTGGTGGGGGCCGCGGCGAATAGGCGTCGGGTTCCCGTGCCGAGCGCGAGTTGAGGGCGTGAGTGGCCGGTTGGGTGGGTGGCGGGCCATTCCCTACCTCAACCTTTGAACCCGAGGCGCAGGTGATGAGAATGGGAAAAACAGCGGTAATATCGGGCGCCAGCTCCGGCATCGGCCGAGCTGTGTGCGAGGCGCTGCTGAGGCAGGGATATGACGTCGTGGGGCTGGCTCGGGACTTCGCCAAATTCCCGTGCCGCCATCCCCAGTTCACCGCGCATTCCGTCGATCTGTCTGCTCTGGTGTCCCTACCCGCTCGACTGAAGCGCGTGGCAGAGACCTGTGCGGACGCCGAGGCCTTGATCTGCTGCGCCGGCCGAGGACAATTCGGCCATCTGGAGGAGTTTTCCTACGAGCAGATCCGCGAGCTCATCGATCTCAACTTTACCGCCCAGGCCTACCTGGCCCGGACCTTCCTCCCGCACATGAAGCGGGCGGGACGGGGAGATCTCGTGTTCATGGGATCGGAGGCGGGTTTGAGGGGGAGCAGGCGCGGGAGTGTTTACTGCGCCAGCAAGTTCGCCTTGCGCGGATTCGCTCAGGCGCTACGAGAGGAGTGTGCGGCCTCCGGTATCCGCGTCACCATCATCAATCCCGGCATGGTGCTCACTCCCTTCTTCGATGACCTAGACTTTGGTCCCGGCCCGGAGCCGGCCAACTACGTCCTGCCAGAGGACATCGCCGATCTGGTGACCTCCATCCTGTCGACCCGGAGCGGCACGGTCTTCGACGAAGTCGACGTGTCGCCGCTGAAGCGGGTGGTCGATTTCCGCAAGAAGAGAGGGAAAGAGTAAGGAGTAAACCCTCCACAGTGCCCGCGGCCGGTTCGGCGAATCAGCAGCAGTAGGCGAGTCAGTTCCGCACTCTCCCTAGTCGCTTTTCCCCCACTTGCCGCAGCGGGCAGCACCTGCAGGGAGTATATGTAGATCCCGGACGCCACGGCCCTGTTGCGGTCATCTGTGCCGTCCCAGCGGGCCTGGTGCGGGCCGGCGGCAAGGACCTCATCGACAGAGGGTTCGGATACGGCCGAGAAGGTCGCAGATGAGGCGGACCGTTGCCGGAGGTCGCCGCCCACCGCGAAGGACGGGTCGACGCCCGCCTCACGCAGCGCCATGGTCAGCAGCGAGGTGGTCGTGGTCTTGCCGTGGGTGCCGGCGACCGCGAGCGCACGCTTGTCGAGCAGCACCGACTGCAGCGCAGCCGAACGCGGCCAGATGCGCAGGCCGCGCTCGCGCGCCGC
>PBRM01000251.1 GCA_002725915.1 Gemmatimonadota bacterium | reverse complement strand
TGGATGCACGCTGCCGGGGTCAGGTTGTGCGCGAAAGCTACCGCTGTTGCCAACGACGGCTTACCACACGACGTCCACGTCGTAAGCGGCCAGCGCTCGGTCGCCACTGATCAGGGGGGCGCCTTCGCTTCTACTTTGAGCGATCAGCAGCCGATCGAAGGGATCTCTATGGTGAGCTGGGAGCGCATGTACTTCCAGGGCGTGGTACATGCTCACCGGCAGTACCTCGAAATCATTCCGCTGCATCTGATCCGGGACGAACTTCGACGGGGAAGCGGGCAGCTCAAGCCTTCCCAAGGCGGCCTTGATGGCGATCTCCCAGCCGCTGGCAGCACTGAGGAGCAGGCGATGCCCGGGTTAGTAATCGCATCGTGAGCAATCTGGGACACGCCAGGCTGGTCGTGACCCACCAAAGAAACACGTGGGTGTCCATCAAGAGCGTCACAGCCGCCCACCGCCCTCAAATCCGGAGAGGATGTCGTCGGACAGAGGCGCATCGAAGTCATCGGCGATGCGGACGAGTCCCCTCGCACTTCCCGGTGATCGAGGGGACTTGCGTTCCTTCTCCACCGGACCGAGGCGGGCAACCGGTTCACCGGCCCGCGCAATGATCACCTCTTCGCCGTTGAGAACGCGGCGTATGAGCTTGGAGAAATTGGTCTTCGCTTCGTGCATGTTGACCTGAATCATCGACCACCCCTTTCGCGACGCCAGTAATGTAGACTAAGGCGTAGACTAGTCCAGGTCTTGGTTCAGCCGGATCGAGGCCCGTGGATTCGGAGACGACCGCGCCCACGGCATCGGCTCGGACCTGACACCGACAGCCTCAATGCCAACCACTGCCGGACGGCACCTAGCATTTCGGCGATGCCGGCACGGTGCGGTAGATCACCTCGTCACCGACACATATCCCCGGATCCTGGGCTGCTTCAAGGACACCGAAAACATCGTTCAACAAGCGAACGGGATAAGCGGCTGTTGCGCGGCAAACATCAATACATTTACCTCACCCCGTGTGTACCTTGAATCCGTCTGCCCCAACGGGAGGACCGCATGAGCGAGAATAGCAGCGACAGCGAATTCGACAGACCCTTTCCGGCGATGACCCCGGGCCAGCGTTACCACCTTGACGTGTTCGGCTACGTCGTCATCGAGAACACGCTGACGGAGGAGGAGACGGGGCGCCTGCTGGAGGCGATGCAGCGGCTTAAGACCGACCTGTTGGCGGTGGAACCGGACGCCTACGTCCGCGGCTGTAGGCTCGGCGCGCACCGGCCCCACTACCTTCACTTCGCCCACATCCTGGAGGCGGATCCGGCGATCTGCGACTACCTCACCCACCCGCGTCTCGTCGGACTGGCCGAGGAGCTGGTCGGAGGCATCGTGAGACTGGAGGAGTCGGAGGCGATCATCAACGAGCGAGATCCGGACGCCGAGCCGGACGGCCGCTACGGCTTCCACGTCGGCACGTGGCCGGACCTGGGTACCTACACCGAGAACGGTCTGTTCCACTGCACTTTCGTCAAGACGCTGACAAACCTGACCGAGCTCGGTCCCGACGACGGCGGCACAGTAGTCGTCGCCGGCAGCCACAAGATCAAGGCGCCGCGCGAGGAGATCACCGCCAGCGCCTACGAAGACCGGTCACTGATCCACCAGGTGGTGGCCCCCGCGGGATCGACCTTGCTGTTCGGTGAGGCGCTGATCCACGCCACCGGGCGCATCCGCTCGGACCGTGAACGGGTGGTCGTCATCGGCGGGTACACGCCGACCATGTTTCAGGCCTGGAACGGCCAGGAGCCGAGCGCGGAATTCGTCGCTTCCGTGCCGGAGCCTCTCCGCCCGTTGATCTCGGGAAGCAAACGCTGGCAGTGGGAAAAGCGCCACCGGACCCTGGGGATGGCGGTACAGTCGGAGACCTGACCAACCACCTGTTTCCCCTCTATTCGCCGCGGTGATCATTGGCCACCCGCGACAGCTCGATGTGCAGGTTGAGCCGGCCGTGTTCGACCGCGGTTGAGGCTGCCATTGCTCAATCCTTCAACTCAACGATAATGTTGCGCCACGAGCCGTCTCCCACATTAAACGCCTCATGCACCGCCTCCCCGTCCACCTCGTTGAAGCGGACCTCCCCATCCTTCATATCGCTGGCCTCCCGCCGCTCCCCGTCGGCATCGGCCGCCTGCAACCTCCCGTCCCCAATGACCACGTACAGATAATCGCGCTCGTGCCGATGCACTCCCGTACTCTCCCCCGGCGCCAACTGCAAATCCCAGACCCGCACACGCTCGTTCTCAAACAGCAGTCGAGTCCCCACCTCTGGGGAAATAGTCTCTTCACGCACACCCACCTCCTTTCACACCAAGTTGGCAGCGATATCCTTCAGTTCCTTTGGGAAAACACACCCATAGCCCTCTCACAACCCTGAGCCGTTGCCAGTGTCTGCTTTTTTTCTAGTTAGAGGGCGTGCCGCTTTCTCGATCTCCTCATCTGAGCAGCACCATCCGCCGCGTCTGCTCGGCCATCACGCCCACTCTCAGTCGATACACGTAGACGCCCGAGGCCACCAGGCGCCCTTCGTCATCCCTCCCATCCCACCCAAGAACGTGCGCCCCCCTCTCCCGGAATCCGTTGGCCAGGATGGCGACCTTCTGACCGGTGATGCTGTAGACCGCCAGGTCGATCGCCGCCGGCTCGCCCAGCTCGAAGCGGACGGTGGTCTCGGCGTTGAAGGGGTTGGAGAAGTTCTGCTGCAAGTCCATCTGCGCCGGCTGAGCTGCCGCGTCAGCGAAAACGGCGGTGGGCATACTCTGTGTGTGAAACTGCACGAACCAGAGCTGGTAATTGGGATGGGGACCGGCGCTGAACACCGCCGTGGGCACCTCGGGCATCACACTGCCGCTGGCGGCGGTGATACCGTGAAGGAAAAAAGTCGAGATTAAACCGGCCTCCGCAAAGTCGGGCAGGGACGCCAGCTGCCAGGTGGAGGCCGCGTCGGTCGAGGTGTAGAGACGCAGCTGACTGCCATAGGTGCTCGGCAACCACAGCCGCTCGGGCTCGCGGGCACTCTGGAACACAGTCGCGACCTGAGAGCCGCTGACAGGCTGATCGGTCCACTCTTCTGTCCGCGGATCGCGGCGATAGACAAACAGCTGGTTTGACCCACCCTCAGGCTGGAACTGCCCGGTTACATACACCGCCCCATCGGGCGTACGCCACATGGCCTCTGCGAAAGCGATATTCTCCGTCCAGGGATCGACACGGGCGATCTGCTCTACCTGCGGATCGGCCATGTCGTCGTAGGGGATGTACATGTAGAGCATGCGATCGTAGTAGGAGCTCAGATCGGCGTTGTTGCTCACCACCAGGTGAAAGCCGTCGGCGTCTGGCTGGATTATGGGATACAGCCAGGTCGTCCACGGCTCCTGCTGACGTTGGGCCTGGGCGATCACCTGTGGGCCCGACCACTGCATCGTCTCCAGGTCAAGCACCGCGACGGTGAAGCTGTAGGTGTTCGGGTCGCCGATATATCCCAGTACGATCCGGTCGTCGAAGATGCCAGCCCCCAGATAGCCGGCCTTGCCGATGGCGGCAGGCACCGGGATCGGCTCGAAGAGGTCGATATCACCAGGGGCAACCGAGCGCAGCACTACCGGCCCGGCGCTGATGCGAGGGTAGATGAGGATAAGGCGGCGCTCGCTGTCGAGCAGGATCGTGCCCGGCTGGTAATCGAGGTCATCCCAGCTGTAACCGCGACGCCAGCTGCCATCTTCGAGCTTGTAGATCACCCCCGTGCTGCTGGACTGCTGTTCACCCCACAGTCCCACGGTGTAGAAGGTCTCGCCGTCATACACCAGCTTGGGTGTGTTGTAGCCCCAGTATGAGCTGACCCAGGCGACGCCCTCGTCTATCTTCGACAATTCGTAGTCGACGACTTCGTCCTGAGCGTGGAGGGCGTTCACCAGCCCCCAGCCACAGAGGGCAATGTGGGCACACAGTCGCTTTCCTGTCATGATGCCTCCATGCCGGCGGCGCGTCCGTAAAGGGCAGGGGTGAGTCTCCGCCGATAAGCTTGAGGCGAAGTTGGAAAAGCGTTAAATTCTGGTAACCGCTGCAGGAAATATTCCATGTCAAACCAAATCGACAATGCCTACAAGAGCGCTCCCAGCCACGACCAGCTGCGAGCGATGGGCCGCGATCTGCATTTTCATCCCAGCGAAATCAAGAACCCCACGACTCTCACTGCCGAGCAGCTCGAGGCCTTTAATCGCAACGGCTACCTCACTGGAATCCCGATCTTCGACGCCGACGAAATGGCCGGGCACCGGGCCTTCTTCGACGAACAGCTGAAAAAAGCCATGGCCGCCGGTCTGGGTAGCCACTCAATCAGCTCAGCCCACCTGAAATACGGCAAGGTCTACGACCTGCTCGGAGATCCCCGTATCGTCCGTTGCGTCCGGGACCTCCTCGGCCCCGGCATCATCGGTCTGGCCTCGCACTACTTCTGCAAAATGCCCAGGGACGGCACTACGATCGCCTGGCATCAGGACGCCTCCTACTGGCCCCTGACGCCTTCGAAGACTGTGACTGTGTGGCTGGCCATCGACGACGCCGACGTCGGCAATGGCTGCATGCGCTTCGTGTCCGGCTCACATCGACACGGGCAATTGGAATTCCGCGCCAGCGAGGCGTCCGAATCCAACGTCCTCAATCAAACCGTCGACAACGTCGAGCGCTACGGCTCTCTGGTCGATGTCGAGCTCACCGCCGGCCAGGTCTCCATCCATTCCGACCTGCTCCTGCACAGCTCGCACTACAACCGATCGGAGCGCCGACGCTGCGGACTGACCCTGCGCTACTGCACCCCCGACGTGCGCGCCATCAGCGGCTTCGACTGGGAGAAAGAAGGCGTGATCCTGGGCGGCACCGATCCTTCCGGCCACTGGGCCAACCCGCCTCGCCCCGTTCGGGACTACTCCCCCGGCTGAGAAGCTGCTTTCCAGCGCAGCCAGTCCGCGCAGCCCACAAAACTACTCTCTACCCCCCGGACGGCTCTCCCAGCGGCGCCGCTTGTCTGGAGGTGTCCCGGTAGAGCTCGAGTTGCTCCTCGTCCAGCTCGACCCCCAACCCCGGCCCTCGTGGCAGGCGCGCTACTTCCGGTCCCAGTTCCAGTGGCTCGGTGAGCAGGTCAGACTCGTGGTAGAGCGGCCCGAGGAAGTCGCCCGGGTAACGCTCGCTGTCAATCGCCTGTTCGGCCGCCCCGACGTGCAACATGGCCGCTGTCGCCACGCCCAGCTCCAGATTGCTGCCCATCGAAGAGACGATGCCGGCGGCGCGCCCCACCTGGACGATCTCCCGCGTGGCCGCTATGCCACCGTGCTTGCCCGGATACACACTGAGCACATCGGCCGCTCCCAGGGCCGTGAGACGGCGGGCGTCCGTCAGCGTAAAGATACTCTCGTCAGCCATTATGGGCACCCGCGTGTCACGCCGCAACCGCGCCAGATCCTCGGGGTCGTCGATAGGGACGGGCTGCTCGGCAAAGAGCAGGTCGCAATCCTCCAGCCGCGCCAGGGCGCGCCGAGCCGTGGCCAGGTCCCAGCCCTGGTTGGCGTCGATGCCGATGGGGATATCCGCGCCGGCCAGCTGACGCACGGCGCGCACGCGCTCGACATCCTGGTCGGCGTCGAACCCCACCTTCACCTTGAGACAGCGCGCCCCCCACTTCAGGAAGCGCCGGGCCAGCTCGACAGCCTCCCCCACCTCAAAGGCCCCGACTACCATTTTCATCGGCAGCTCGTCGCGCACCTTCCCGCCCAGGAGCTGGCAGACCGGCACACCGGCCACCTTGCCCGCCAGATCCCACAAGGCCATTTCCACCGCGGCTTTGGTGAAGGGATTGAAACGAATGGTGCCGTTCATGCGAGCTGTCAGATCCGCCACAGCCGTCGGGTCACGGCCGACCAGCTGGGGAGCGATCAGCCCTTCGATAGCCGCCACGCACCCCGGACTGGTCTCGCCGCTCCAGCGCGGCGACAGGGTAGCCTCGCCCACTCCCACCAGGCACTCGTCCGTATGGACACGAACCATCACATAGGGGGAGACTACGTGCTGGCCGCCCGCGGTCTTAGTGGACAAGCCCTGTTTCAGTGGGACACTTACCGGAATAGTTTCGACGCGCGTGATCTTCATGCCAAAACTAGGTGTTCATGCTGACCGGCCTAGCGTGGGTGCTCCGAAAAGATCTGGCCATCGGTCCGATTACCATCGACAGTTGGGGTACCCTGCCGGGAGTGTCGGATGTGGTCCACGACTCGACTGTCGCCGTTCTGTCCGCCATTGCGCCTTTTCTGATTCCGGGCCGCATCGGAGCGCGAGTCGTGATCGCGTGGGAGGAAGCCTTCGAGCGAAGCGGCCGGGTTTCAACCCCGGCCAGGCGCACTCCTTCATCCACGTTCGGTCAATCCGTGTCTGCCGTAATGTTGTGACTGGCCTTGCGCTTTTTCCGCATCGCCTCGTGCGCCTCAGGCGAGCCGTCGTGGAAGGTGCCGAACCATTTGTCGATCGGAAAATCGGTCTCGCCGTAGTTGCACTCGAAATAACGGTGATGCTGCTGATGGAAGTACGATCCGCCCGGCACACTGCTGTCGCCCTTACCAGGGTCGCTCTTGATGACCAGCTTTTCGAACCCGAGGTGGCCCTTCGCCGGCGTCAGCGCCGCGTGCTGGAGGTTCATCAGCACATGGATTGGGTGCGAGGGCACGACCCAGTGAAGCAAGACGCAGCTGAAATATATGAGATGCTCGATGGGGTGCATGGCCAGTCCCGACCACGGCCCGATATTGATGTTCTTGTGGTGGAGATAGTGGGCGGCCTTGTAGATCGGGGGCCAGTGCGTAAGCCGATGGGACCAGTAGAAGTGGAAGACCCGCCACATCGGGATGCTGAGCATCAGGAGCACGCAATAGATCGGTTCCTGTCGCGGATCGACATAGGGGATTATTTCGTTGGCGTAGGCCCACATCGACAAGGCCTCATACCCCGTCCAGATGATGCCGCCGCTTACGCAGCTCCAGAAAACGTTGTCGCGGAGTTGATTGCCCCACAGGAACTTTCGGTTTCCGACCGCCATCCAGGCCGAGGTGAACTTGTATTTCATCCCCTGACGTTTGAGCGCCCAGAACCGCATATGCCAGGCGCTGACGATGACCACGAGCAGGATCTCGTTGCGCACGAACATCTCCAGGATCCAGTCCATCCGGAACTCGACGCATCGCGACAGAGCGGGCTGCCAGTAGAGCCAGGTAGCGGTCGCGATCGCCATGTACCCGAGGTTCCACGGGAACAGGTGGCCGTAGAGCCACTTCAAGATTACCAGGGGTCTTGGTGGCCACCCGAACAACGGGTTGGGCGGCGCCGTACCGCGAGCGGGCTGCCAGAAGCCGCGTTCATCGCGTGCGACGCCGTCGACCTGTTCGTCCTGTTCTGCGATGATGTCGGTCATATCTCCAAGCTCTCCCCGGGCCTCGTTCTACTTTCCGGAATAGACCTCTTCAAACGATTTCAGCCCCTCGGCCCCCAGCCACTCGGCCATCTTGCGGTAGGCATCCCGCCGATAGGTCCACTCCTCCGATCGCGACACCTGCTCCAGCCAGTCGCACAAATGCACCCGAACCAGATCGTCAAAGTCCTCCCGCGACAGCTCGACCTCCTTCCCCTCGATCCGATCCTCGATCACAAAGGGCCCTTCCTCCCGCGCCAGATTCGGATCGAGCGAAGCGCGCAGAACCGCGCAATTGAGATAGGTCAGCCATTCGGCCCGCTCGCCGATCAGCTCCCGGATCTCCCCTCGCCGCTCCAGCGGGAAGGTGAACCTCTGAAACTTCTCGGTCCCGTAGATCGAGTGAAACATCCCCGCCCGGCACACTTCTTCATTACAGCCCCACTTCTTGAGGTCCTGGTAGACCCTGATCGCATGCGCCAGATAGGTCGTCTCGGTGTGATCCAGATCGGCGGCTCCAATTCCCTGGAAGAAACTCGTCAGTTCCTTAAACGACCGTTCGACCGCTTTCACAGCTCAACGTCCTCCCGCGCCACCAAAGGGCAGCTGCGGTCTCTCCTCGGAATAGTCTCTGCACTCACACCCTTCTCCTTATGGCGTCCAAGATACACCCCCCCACCCCCTCTCACAACCCCGTCGGTTGACAGCGTACCTTGCTCTCTACTAAAATGAGGACCAGCATGACGATCCACATCGCTGACGAGCACATCCGGCAATATCGCGACGACGGCTTCTGCGTGGTCGAGGGATTGATCCCCCCCGGCCAGATGGAGGCCGCGCGCCACCGGACCATCGAGATCTGCGAAGACACACCCGACTGGCCGACCAGCCACTTCCAGGTGCTGGACCCCGAGCGCTACCAGGCCGCCAGCGGCAGCGCCCTGATCGCGGGCATCCAACGCCCCGCCCAGCAGGAAGAGGTCTTCCGCGTCGTCGCCGATCACCCTCACCTGGTCGAGGCCATGAGCCGTCTCCTCGGCGCCGAGGTCAAGCGCTTCACCGACCAGATCGGCGTCAAGCACGCGGCCATCACCGAGCACCAGGGCGGTCGCAGCTACTTCCACCAGGATTCCTACTACTGGCACATCGAGCCGGACCTCGGGTGCAACTGCTGGATCCCGATGTCGGCTGTCGACCGCGGCTCGATTGCCCTGGCGGTCATGCCCGGAAGCCATCGGGGCTGGACCCTGATCGACCACGAGTCCTACTACGACGACCCTCCCATGGGGCACCTGCAGGCCAACTTCGAGCCCTTCCAGCGCCACCGGATCCCCGTCGACCAGGCGGACCCGTCCGAGGAGGTCCTCCTTCCCATGGAGCCGGGCGACGGATTGTTCTTCACCAACTACACCTGGCATCGCAGCGAGCCCAACTGCTCGGGACGAACCAGCGCCTTCTACGCCATCGCCTATCAGGTGCGCGATCGAGCAGGGAGTCGATAGCGTTCACCCTCTTCAGGCCCACAATTCTGACTCGTATGAAACCAGCCCTGCGCCCCGAAACCCGGCGAAAGGATTTGCGATGAACACAGTGCGACACGCCCTTCTCCTCTTGCTGGGTATTGCGCTGCTGGTCGGCTGCGCCACAACAGCACCATCCGTCCCCGAGGCGTCCACGAGCGCTCCGGCGGCGCTGAAGAAACATCCGCTCGACAAGAGTGAATACCGCCGCTTCGTCCTCGACAACGACCTTAAGGCTGCTGGTCTCCAACCCGCGTTTCAATAAATCGGCTGCCGCCATGGTCGTGCTCACCCTTCTGGGTTATTCGCGCGATCACCAGACCGACCGCAGACCGACCGCGAGGTATCGACGTCGTGGGAAGAGCTGGATGGCATGGAAGAAGGGGCGGGTCTACAAGTAGACCCGCCGTGCCGACACAAGCCACCGAAGGAGGCATCCTGACATGGACAGCAGTGTGTACGACGACATCGGTGTTCGCCGAGTCATCAACGCGTCGGGCAGCATGACTTACATCGGAGGGTCGCTGATGGCGCCCGAAGTTCTGGAGAAGATGAACCAGGCGGCGGGCGCCTTCGTCTTCATCGAGGAGTTGCTGGCCTGGGCAAGCGGTGAAATCGCCGCACTGACCGGCACCGAATCTGGCCTGGTGACGACAGGAACGGCGGGCGGCATTCTGCTGTCGACGGCGGCATGCCTGACCGGGATGGACCGCAAGCGCATGCGGGCCCTGCCGCACACCGATGGCTGGAAGAACGAGGTGGTGATGCAGAAGCAGCACCGCATCGGTTTCGACCATGCCGTCGGCGTCGCCGGGGGGGTGATCGTCGAAGTGGGAGAGGGAGATTCGGGCACGACCATCGACCATATTGAAGCGGCACTCTGCGACCGCACCGCCGCTGTCCTCCACGTCGCCATCGACCCGACGCCGACGGTGCCGCTACCGGAAGTGGCTGAACTTGCCCACAGCCACGGCATCCCCGTTATCGTCGACGCCGCCGCTGAACTGCCGCCGGTGAGCAATCTGAGCGCCTTCGCGGAAGCGGGCGGCGATCTCGTCATCTTCTCCGGCGGCAAGGAGATCTCCGGCCCCAACGACTCAGGTATCCTCTGCGGCAACGCCGACCTGGTAGCTGCGGCGACGGCGCAGGCCTTCCCGAATGGCGGCATCGGCCGGCCATTGAAGGTAGGCAAGGAGCAGATCGTCGGGCTCGTGTTTGCGCTCAAGCGTTTTGCCGACCTCGACTGGGAGTCACGCATGGCGCACTGGCAGCGGATGGCCGAGCGCATGGTTGCGATCCTGGCCGGGATAGACGGCGCCACTGTCGACGTCGCCCTGGCCAAGCGTGGTGGTCGGCCGCTGTGCATCCCGCGCACGCGGGTGCGGATCGACGAAGCCGTTGTCGGTCATACGGTGAACGAACTCGATGAACTGCTGGCGCAGGGCACGCCGGCGATCGCCGTCGGAGCGGACGCCGCGCTCAAGGAGATCTGGCTCAATCCCCAGCACCTGGAGGACGGAGAGGAAAAGACTGCCGCCCTCCGACTGAGGGAACTGCTGGAAGCCGACGGCGATTGACGCGCGGAGAATGGGAGGTGAGCGTCACTCCACGGCCTGCGCTGCCGAGCCTGTAGGATTGGCCTGCAGAAAGCGGTTGAGCTCATTGGCGAAGGCCTGTGTATCCCGGGCGCCAAAGGCGGACGGACCGCCGCCCACGAGCTCAGCACTGCGCAACTCGTCGAGCAGGTCGCGGGTGGCCAGGCGTTCCTTGATGTTGGCCTCAGTGAGCAGCGTGCCGCGGGGGTCGAGGGCGGTGGCGCCCTTGCCGACGACCCGATCCGCCAGCGGAATATCGGCGGTGATGACGAGATCCCCTGCCTGCACGAGCTCGACGATGCGGTCGTCGGCTTCATCCGGCCCGTCGAGAACGGCGATGCTGAGGATGTGTTCTGACCCGGGCACCCGGATATACTGGTTGGCCACCAGGGTCGTAGGAATCGCCCGGCGCTGCACCGCCCGGAAGAGGATTTCCTTTACCGCCCGGGGGCAGGCATCGGCATCTACCAGGATCTGCAAGGGCACAGCCTCCTTCTTCCTAGTCCTTCACAGCAAATCGCATTGGCACATTACAGCAAATGGCATAGCACAGAATACTCCACGCCACCGGCTTGCTCCAGAGCGTCTTTCGAGATCAGGCTCACCGCCGGACCCCCTTGAACTTCAGCGAGAGTCCTCTCCTCTGCGCGCAAGTTGCGAAGGCACCTACTCTTTGAACGTCATCTCCGGCTGCGCCTCCCACCGGAACTGCTCCGGAGCCTTCGTCTGCCGCGCCCAGTCGCGGATCATCTCGCTCTCTCGACAGCGTTCCTGCAGTCGTTGGGCCACATTCTCCGGGTCCCATCCGTCCAGCGCGCGCTCTGTCAGCTCCTCGACGATTCCCCTGCACGACGGATCTTCCGCCCGATCGGTCTGCTCGAGCCTGTCCTCGGCCACGTTGAACAGCTGCGGCCGCTCCTTCCAGTGGTAGATGAGCTTCCACTCATCCTTGCGGACCATTCGCTGGACCACCCCCTCCTTCAAGGCGTATTCGGACAGCGCCACGTCCTCCCACTCTCCCTCTCCCTCGGCTCGCAGCAGCTCCAGGGCGCTGTGTCCACGCGAATTCGGCAGCGCCGGCGCCGCGAGCGCCTCCAACATGGTGGCGTTGAGGTCCAAAGCGCTCATCACCCGGCCGCACACAGCGCCCTCGGGCAGCACCCCCGGCCACGCGAGGATGGCCGGTACCCTCACCGACCCCTCGTAGAAGGTCCGCTTCATCCA
>PBRM01000250.1 GCA_002725915.1 Gemmatimonadota bacterium | reverse complement strand
TACGATCACCGCACGCCGCTGTTCGGCGCCATGGCCGATGCCCTCCGGATCCGCGATCCCGACGCCATCCTCGTCCCCTACATGCAGACCGGCGGCACGGATGCGCACTTGCTGGCGGGCTATGACATGGTGATATACGGATTTCTGCCGATGCGCCACGAGCCCGGCATGGACTTCTTCCAGCTCTGTCACGGGCACGACGAACGCGTGTCGGTGGAGAACGTCCACTTCGCCGTGGCCGTCATTGGCGATGCCGTAGGTTCACTGAACGGCCTGTGACGGCGGCGGACGGCAACCGAGTTCAGTAAGAGCAAACACCCCCCCCACCCTCGCGCTCTCACTCCACGCCCGCGGTGGCCAGATGCGCCAGGAAGGCCTCCTCGTCGAGCACCTCGATCTGGAGTTGTTCCGCCTTGGCCAGCTTGGCGCCTGCTTTTTCCCCGGCGACGACGATGTCGGTCTTGCCGCTGACACTGGTCGCCACGCGGCCAGCCAGGCGCTCGACGAGCTCAACGGATTCGTCCCGCGTGTAACGCTGCAGAGATCCGGTCAACACCACCGTCTTACCTGTGAAGTAGGACTGCCTCTGCGCTGATGGCGGGGCGCTGGCCTCGAGCTGGAGTGCCGCCAGCTTCAGCTTTTCCACCAGGGCTGTCGCTGCCGGATTGCGAAAGAAGTCGTTTATGGAGCGGGCGATCGTCGGGCCGATTTCCTCGACGGCCTCCAGTTCCTCTAGCGTGGCCGCGGCCAGCAGCTCGACGGAGGGGAAGGCCGCTGCCAGCGTTCGAGCCACGGTGGTACCCACGTGCAGGATGCCCAGGGCGAAGAGGACGCGGTCGAACGGGCGCTGCCGGCTGTGGTCCAGGTTGTCTATGACGCTTTGTGCCGAGCGGTCACCCAATCGCTCAAGTCCGGCCAGGGAGTCGCGATCCAGGGCGTAGAGGTCTCCCACATCGCGGACCAGGCCTCGGTCCACCAGCTGTTCGATGAGCGCTGTTCCCAGACCCTCGACATCCATGGCGTTGCGCCCGGCGAAGTGTCCCAGACGTCGCTTGAGCTGACCGGGACAGGCCGGGTTGAGACAGCGGATGGCGGCCTCCTCGGCGTCGCGTACGAGCTCGGACGAACAGGCTGGGCAGGTGTTGGGGAAGATGAAGGGATCGGTACCCGGGGGGCGGTCCTCAGCCTCTACACCGACGACCTTCGGAATCACATCTCCTCCCTTTTCCAGAATCACCGTGTCCCCGATCCGGATGTCCTTGCGCCGGATCTCGTCGTCGTTGTGGAGCGTCGCCCGGCGCACGGTGGAACCCGCCAGCAGCACCGGATCGAGGATGGCGACCGGAGAGACGGTACCTGTCCTGCCCACCTGGAGGCGGATTTCCCGCAGTACCGTGCGACTCTGACTGGCGCGGAATTTGTAGGCCATGGCGCCGCGGGGGCTTTTCGCCGTGGCCCCCAGGCGCCGCTGCTGATTCAGCTCGTCTACCTTGATGACGATGCCGTCGATTTCGTAATCGAGAGCGTCGCGCTCGCTTTCGAAGCGCGCGTAGAACTCGAACACCGCCTCCATGTGCGGGCAGTTGGCGTAGGCGGGGTTCACCGGGAAACCGAGCTCTCGAAGCGTCAGCAGGTGTTGCGTGTGGGTGGCGGCGGGGTCGTCGGCTCTCGCCAGCCAGTAGGCGAAGAAGCGCAGGTCCCGCGAGGCCACCACCCCCGGGTTCTGCTGTTTGAGGGTGCCGGCGGTGGAGTTGCGTGGATTGGCGAACAGGGGCAGATCTCGTTTTTCCCGGTTGAGGTTGAGCGTGGCGAAGGCAGACCGGGGCATGTAGACTTCGCCCCGGACTTCGCAGTTGACTCCCGAAAATCGCAGCCGCAAAGGGACGGCCCGGATGGCGCGGGCATTGGCGGTGATCTCGTCGCCCTGGGTCCCGTTCCCCCGCGTCGCCGCCCGTACCAGGCGGCTGTTCTCGTAAAGCAGACTCAAGGCGACTCCGTCCGTCTTCAGCTCCGCGACGTAGCTCACCTCTTCATCCGGAAGGGCATCGCGCACGCGCTGGTCGAAAGCCAGGACATCCTGGCGCGAGTAGCTGTTGTCGAGGCTGAGCATGGGGGCGGAATGCCGGACGCTCGGGAAGTCGGAAGTCGGCTCGCCACCCACTCGTTGGGCGGGGGAATCGGCTTTCCTGAGCAGGGGGTGGGCCTCCTCGAGGGTGAGGAGCTCCGCCATCATGGCGTCGTATTCGGCATCCGATACGCCCGGTTCAGCCAGAACATGGTAGCGGTAGTTGTGTTCCTCGAGGGCGTCGCTGAGCTCGGCGATTCGCTGGTCGGCCTGTTTTGACATGGGTCAGCTGTGGCGGATCAGTAAAGGGTGGATGCAAGGAGGGGGTTAACATCCCGTTGAAAAAGCCCATTCACGACGATGGCGCTGGCGGCCGATGTCGGCGTTTCCTTCGCTCCCTGAATTGACTGATTCAGCGCCGCCCAGGCGCCTTGACCTCGACCGTCAGGGCCCATCTCGCCAGCAAAGCGACTTTATCAACGGGCTGCTAAACGCTCGTACTCCGCTTCGCAGCAGCTCATTTGCCCGTCCGCATTCGGGCGCGTACATTGTGTCCTCACTGTATGAAATGCCGGTTAACAAATCGTCCCACGATTGTGTAGAGGGCGAGAAGACGATATGGCTTCGATCAGAGACCTCTCGCCTTTTCTGGAGCTCACCAAACCGCGCATTGTAACCATGGTTCTGGTCTCCGCCGCGCTCGGGTTTTCTCTGGCCCAAGGCGGCGTGCACGATCCCGGGCTCCTGGTCTGGACTCTCCTGGGTACCGCCGCGGTCGCCGGCGGCTCGGCAGCTCTCAACCACTATTTCGAGCGCGAAGTGGACGCCGTGATGACCCGCACTCGCGATCGGCCCCTGCCGTCGGGGAGCGTCAGGGCCAGTGCTGCCATGTCATTCGGGCTCTGCCTGGTGCTATCGGGCCTCGCTCTCCTGGTGGTGCAGGTGAATCTTCTCACCGCTTTCCTCGCTCTGCTTACCGCCTTCCTCTACGTAGTCGTCTACACTCCCTTGAAACGGGTGACCTGGCTGAACACCTCTTTTGGGGCCATTCCCGGGGCCCTCCCTCCCTTGGGTGGATGGGCCGCCGCCACCGGGGAATTGGACGCTGGCGCCTGGGCTTTGTTCGCCATTCTTTTCGCCTGGCAGCATCCCCACTTCTACGCCATCGCCTGGATGTTCCGGCAGGACTACCAGCTCGGCGGCATGAAAATGCTCCCCACGCTGGAGACAGACGGTCGCCGCACCTGCCGTCACATCCTGGGTTTTTCCCTCCTCCTGCTGGCCGTCTCCGTCCTGCCGACGATATTGGGCATCTCCGGCCGACTGTATCTCGTCGGCGCCATCATTCTGGGCCTCGGTCTGCTGGCTGCCGGCATCGCCTTGCGGCTCAGTCCCTCGAACCTCGCTGCCCGCCGACTGTTGCGGGCATCCATCGTCTACCTGCCTCTGCTCTTCCTGCTCACCATCGTCGACATCGGCAGCTGACGGCATCGCACCATCCGCACTGGGACAGCGGCAGTCGCCTACCGACTTCCCATCGCGTCGCCGATCACTCTCTGTCCCAGACGCAGATGAGCCGCTGGTGTCTCGCTGGTACCCCCGCTGGTACCCCTTGCGGAAATCCCAACTTACCTTCAAGTCTCCTCAGACAGTGTAAACCGGCAAGTAATCTGTGCCATGGGACCCGACCAAAGGTCTCGGGCACGCTGGTAATCCTCCGGGGTGTTGAGATTGGTAAAGAGCAGCGACTCAGGATCCAGGTGCTCGTACTCGCTCTGGTGCAGTACGACGGCGTCGAGGCCGTCGACGAAGCGGCGGATGCTCAGATTCGGACCCCGTAGCGCTCGCGCCAGGCTGGCGCGGCAGGAGATCGAGTACAGAGCGCACAGCGGCTCCGGACCCGACTCGCTTCGCGGGACCAGCGCATCGGCGGTCAGGGGACGGCGATCGAGGAGAAACCGGAGAAACGCCGTAGTCACAAAGGGCAGGTCGCAGGCGAGCAGGAGGATCTCCGCCGATCCCGTCAGCTCAAAGGCGGCCTGGAGCCCCCCCAGAGGCCCCCTGTCGGGCTCCAGGTCACAGTAGACCGGGAGATCGAGGGAGGCGAGAAAGTCGGCGAGCGACGGCTCATCATTCGGGTGAGGGGATCCTCGGGACTCCGGGTCGGAGGATATCAGTGTGTGTGGGGCTCCGGGCTCTTCGGGGAGGAGAGTTGGTGGCGCCGCGATCAGCACCACTGGAGCCCCCAGGGGTCTGGCGGCGGCGGTGACCCGCTCCACGACCGACGACGAGCCAAGCCGGAGCATAGGCTTGGGAGATCCCATGCGGCGACTGTGTCCGCCGGCGAGAACGGCTACGGTCAGATCACTCACTCGCTCGTTCCCCCTGGCGCGGCGTCGGGATCGCCGGACCTGGCGCCGTTGTCTCCCTCCTGACCGGCGCTCGCATCCGCGGCCCGGTTACTGATGAGGGCAGCGCAGTAGCCGCCACCGTAGCCGTTGTCGATGTTGACGACCGAGACACCTGAGGCGCAGGAATTCAGCATGGTCAGCAGGGCCGCCAGACCGTTAAAACTGGCGCCGTAGCCCACGCTGGTGGGGACGGCGATGACGGGTGAGTCCACGAGCCCGCCCACGACGCTGGCCAAAGCCCCCTCCATGCCAGCCACCACCACCACCGCTCGCGCCTTTCGCAGCCTGCCCGCATAGGCGAGGAGCCGGTGAATTCCCGCCACGCCAACGTCGAAGATGGGCTCTACGCGGGCACCCATGGACTGGGCCGTGACCACGGCTTCCCGGGCGACGGGGATGTCGGAGGTCCCCGCCGACACCACCACCACCAGCCCCTTCCCGGCTCGCACCTCTCTCCCCGCGGGCATCACCACCACGGTCCGGGCCAAGCCGTCGTGGTCTCCTTGCGGGAATCTGCTCATCAAACGTTCCGCTGTTTCGGGGCTGACACGGGTGGCTAGCAGCGGGGAGCCGGCCGCCAGGATCCGCTCGGCGATGGCGACCGTCTGGTCGGGGGTCTTGCCCTCGCAGAAGATGGTCTCCGGGTACCCCGTGCGGACGGCTCGATGATGGTCGATACGGGCGAAGCCCAGATCCTCGAAGGGGAGGCCTTTCAGGCGCTCGACGGCCTCGTCGGGAGCGACTTTCCCCGAGGCTACGTGGCGCAGCAGCTCGCTGAGAGATTCGCGATCCATGGGCACCTTGGTTCAATCGTCATGAGTCCTCCTAAAACGATCGTACACTTCTAAGTGGACCCGGATCTCAGCCCGGCCGTCTCGTGCACGGGCGAGAGTGCGTCCCCTTTCCGCGTGATCGCCACCTTGTCCGACACCAGTATAGGATAAGGCCCGGTCGCGCTCAACCGGGTTGGGAAGGGCTGGCCGCAACGGCGGAAGGAACCGCCTCAAGCAGGCCTGACCCGCGTTCCTGATGGTAACGTATGCCATTGAAAATAAAGATGATACGCATGTCTATAGAGGTGCGGGCGTCGCTCTGTTGCTTTCATGTCAAGGAGAGAAAGCGAGGGCGTCCCATGAGTGCAGCACATCCTTCTCGCGGCCCTATTGCTGGCGGTGCCGATTTCAATGAAATACGTATTGGCCATTGAGGGGCGCAAGATGGTGGCCACCCTCAATGGCAAATGAGCGCTGGGTGTTGAGACTGACCAGTAGGTGCGCGGACCTCGACCCGGAGCGCGATGTCGTCGCCAGTGCGCTCGCCCAGGTAGAAGGTCAAGGTCAGCGGTCCAGAACGAGACGCAGCCTGATAGAGGAAGAGCTGGTGCGCATTCATTCACGACATCGGCGCTTTCGCGGGCGAAAGTAGCAGATTTCGGGCTCACCACCAGCGGGGATGCCTATCTGCAGCAGCGGAAGCCTATGCCTGAATCCCCGTAGGGGGCATATCGGCTGTCCTCGAGCAAGCTGTCGATCTGAGCCTGCGAGAAGATGTCGAACTCCCCCTCGGGCGGCAAGGGCGCCTGGGGATTGGAGATGCCGTCGCCGGAGCAGTCGAAGACCAGCCCGGTCTGAACGCTGCTGAAGGTCGCTCTGCCGATCCGCCCCGGGTCCAGCAGCCACTCGCGGGCGTTGCCGATCAGATCGTATACCCCCAGAGAGCTGCTGCAATTCGGGAAGCTTCCCGATGCGGCCAGGCTCTCTTCGCCCCCGGTGTTGCAGAATCGTCTGCCGAAATCCCGCGGGAGCTCCTCCGGGTCGTCGACAGAGGAAAAGACCAACCCCTCCGGACCCTGACAGGCGAACTGCCACTCCTCCGCGCTGCACAGCCTCTTTCCCTGATCGTCACACAACCGCGCAGCTTCGAACCACGAGTCCGCCAGGAGGGGAATGGACCCCTTCAGGCCGGGGTACTCGTATGCGTCTATCTCGAAGGCGCGCGTAGCGCCATCCTCGAGAGGCAGATCCAGCGTCACCCTCCCACCGTCGGGGGTGAGCGGTTCCTCGACGCGCACGCGGATCTGTACCGTTGTCGTGTCAGCGCCGTCGGAAGTCTCGACGGCGACGAGATAATCTCCGGGTACCAGCGCTACCAGCGTCGCGCTCGAGCGCCCCGACTTCGGCGACTCGATCTGTAACTGCAGGCCCTCGCCCTCCACCAACTCCCAACCGAAGGTGAGGGGATCGCCGTCGGCGTCTTCGGCCACCGCCTCGATGACGACCGCCGAAGTCTGGAAGGAGACCGCCGTGTCGGTCGTGGTTACGGCGAGCGTTGGAGCACGCTGAGTCACCTCGATACCAAAGGTCTCAGTCACGTCCTCCGTATCGGGCTGGCGGTCGGATATGGTAACGACGAGAAGGAAGAACTCGGAGCTCCCCTGGATCTGCGAAGGGGCAATCCATGTGGTTGTGGCGGTGGTGGTATCGGAAAAGGTCCCCGCGTCGAAGGAGGACCAGGCGTACTCGAGGGGATCGTCGTCCTCGTCGGAAGCCTGCACCCTTAGTGCCACCCTTCCGCCTCGGCTCACGCGCACGGTATCGACCTGGCTGGCCTGAAGCACAGGGGCTTCGTTCGGGAGTTCCTGGTTGATCAGCGTACAGGCGTTGGCGCCCATGGCCAGAGGTAGAAAGATTCCACGGATCCAGCGCAGGCGGTGCGCCGGACCTGCATCCGTTCGGGCGCGCATTTGTGGTCTAGTAATCGTCGGCCAGCAGGAGTTCGAGGATGCGCTCGAGATCGTCGTCGTCGTAGAACTCGATCTCGACGCGCCCCTTCTTGGCACTGCGGTGGATGCCCACGGCGGTGGCGAAACGATGGCGGAGCTTCTCCTCATAGGAGTCGGTGATGGGGTCGTTCCGCCCCCGCCGTCGCGGAGACGGTTTTCCACGCCCGCCATTGCCACGATCGGAGTCCTCCTCGCCCGCAGCCAGCCTCTTTACGATCTGCTCCAGCTCGCGCACGGACATGCCCTCTTGCACACAACGACGCCCGAGCTCGACGCAGTCGTCGGGCTTCAGAGAGATGAGGGCGCGGGCGTGACCCATGGACAGGGCGCGCTCTCGAAGGCGGTCCTGAATCTCGCGGGGGAGTTTGAGCAGCCGCAGGGTGTTGGCCACGGTAGAGCGGTCGCGGCCCACCTTCTGGGCGATCTCTTCCTGGGTGAGCAAACAGGTGGTGACTAGGTCGCTGTAGCCCTCCGCTTCCTCGATGGGGTTGAGGTCGTCGCGCTGGATGTTCTCGATGAGGGAGAGCTCCATCAACTCCTGGACGGAGTCGATTTCGTGCACGATGGCCGGGATAGTCTCAAATCCAGCCATCTTCGTGGCCCGCCAACGGCGCTCTCCCGCGATGAGCTGGTAGGATTGCCCGACGCGGTTTACCGCCACCGGCTGAATGATGCCCTTCTCCTGAATGGAGCGCATCAAGTTCTGGAGGTGCCCTTCATCGAAATTCTTGCGGGTCTGATGCGGGTTCGGCTCTATCTCGTCCACCCCGAGCTGGACGATCTGGCGCGGGTCTTCGCCGGCGTCTATGCCCTCGCCGTACTCGGGGATGAGGGCCCGGATGCCCTTGCCGAGCACCTGCTTCTTAGCCATGCCCGATGATCTCGCCAGCTAGGCTCATGTAGTTCTGAGCGCCGGACGACACGATGTCGTAGAGGACGATGGGCTGGCCGTGACCGGGGGCTTCAGCCAACCGGACATTCCGGGTGATCGCCGTGTCGTAGACCTTCTTGCCGAAATACGATCGGACTTCATCGGCCACCTGACGCGAGAGGTTCAGGCGGGAATCGAACATGGTGAGGAGGACGCCGGCGATCTGCAGCCGCTTGTTGAGGTGGCGCTGGATCAGGCGGATGGTGTTGAGGAGCTTGCCGAGTCCTTCCAGCGCATAGTATTCACACTGGATGGGAATCAGCACTGAATCGGCGGCGGTGAGGGAGTTGAGAGTGAGCAGGCCCAGAGAGGGGGGACAGTCCAGAATGATGTAGGTGTAGTCGTCGGCCAACTTGGAGAGAATGCCCTCCAGCTTCTGCTCCCTGGCGATCAAGTTGACCATCTCCACTTCGGCGCCGGTCAGGTTGATGTGCGAGGGGATGAGGGACAGATAGGAGATCTCGGTGGGGCGGACGATCTCCGGCGCCTCCTTGTGGCCCAACAGGGCGTGGTAGATGTTGGCGCT
>PBRM01000249.1 GCA_002725915.1 Gemmatimonadota bacterium | reverse complement strand
CGACGCCGGTCTCGCGGTGTCGGGGGTTTCGCCCGGCCTCTTCAAGTGCGCTGTCGACGATTCCATGGTGAAGCCAGGACTGGACGAGGTGCTGCCGCGGGCCTGTGAGTGGGCCCGTCGCTGGGGCACTGATGTCGTCTCCAGCTTCGGTTTCGGGCGACGCAACGGCGACGCGGTCCCCCAGGAGGTGGTGGATCTGGTCGAGCGCATGGCCTCCATCGCCCAGCGTTGCGGCTGCCGCCTTGTTCTGGAGAACGAGTCGGTCTGCTGGGGTGACACCGGCCTCAACGCAGCCGACATCATCCGCCGTGCCGATCACCCGAACCTGAGTCTCTGCTGGGATCCCGGCAACGCCGCCCGCTCTGGCTCCGCCAGTCCCTTCCCCGACGAGTACCGCCAGATTCGCGATCTCGTCACCCACGTCCACGTGAAGAACTTCGACGCCGACTCCGGGCGGTGGTCTCTGATGGAGAGCGGCATCGTCGACTGGCCCGGACAGCTGGCAGCGCTGCGGGAGGACGGATTCGCCGGGTTCATCGTCGTCGAGACCCACACCGATATCAGCGTCGAGGAGTTCGAGCCGCTGGGAGCCGGCCTCGACGTGCTGGAGGAGAACTCCCTGCGCAATCTCCACTACCTGCGTTCCCTTACCGGCCCCGAACCCTCGCCAGACTGACCTTCCTCCCGCTGCCTGACTTGGCTATCCCTCTCTCTCTGGCCACCCACGCCACCCGCGGCGTTTTCTGGACCAGCATTCCATTCGTCCTGCAGATGCTGATGGGCGTCCTGTTCTACACCTACCTTCCGATCGCTGAGATGGGTCGCTTTGAGTGGGCGCTGATCGTGGTCATGTTTCTGGCTCTGGTATCGGACCTGGGCCTCGGTGCGGCGCTGATCCAGCGCCGCGAGGTTACGGATTCCAACTTCACTTCCGCGTTCTGGGCCAGTTTTCTTTTCGGCATAGCCATCACCGCCATCGTCGTCTACACGGCGCCGCAGGCAGCGCGGGTGGAGGGAGGGGCGAAACCGGAAGAGTTCGCCCGCATCTTGAGCGTGCTCGCCCTGCTCATTCCGTTCGCCTCCGTCTCCGGGCTGTTTCGCGCGCGGCTGCAGCGGGATCTCCAGTTCCGCGCCATGGCCCTGGCCGAAGCCGTCTCCGTGGTCTCATACACCCTCTCCGCGCTCATCCTGCTGAGCCTTTCGTTCGGCGTCATGAGCGTCGTATACAGCGGCGTGGTGAGGGAGATCGCCCTGCTGCTAGCCCTCTGGCGGGCGGCCAGGTGGCGGCCTCGATTCAGTTTCAGCGCCGCCGCTCTCGCCGAGATTCTCCCCTTCGGCCTCAACCTAACCGGATCCCGCTGCGTCACCTACGTCAGCAACAACCTCGCCAGCCTGGTGATCTTTCCAAGGCTGGGGGAGGAGGCGCTGGGTTATTTTCGCTTCGCCTATCGCCTGACGTTGATGCCGCTGGCGCGTATCTCCACCGTCATCATGAGGGTGTTCTTCCCGACCTTTTCCGCTATCCAGGATGACGACGATCTGCTCAGACGCAGCTATCTCCGCACCGCTCAGACGATCTCCCTGTTCTACTGGCCTGCTCTGGCTGCGGGCTTCGTCTTCGCTGCCGACGGCCTCGATCTCATGCGGGAACTGGCCGCGAATCTGGGCTCCACTCCCGACGGTGTCACCCTTGCGGGGGAGCTGGCCAATCGAGACATGATGCCGGCCCTGACGCCGATGCGGATCCTCATCGGTGCGGCCGCGATGAAGGCCGTGGGCGCGACTGTGGGCTCCGTATTCCTGGCCAAGGGGAAGGCGAACTGGGTCCTGTACTGGTCCCTCTTCAGCCTCGCCGTTCTGATACCGGCTCTACTGTGGAGCGTCTCCATGGGTATTTCCGGAGTCGCCGCGGTCATCGCCTCCTCCGCCCTGCTGTTTCTCATTCTCACCCAGGCGCTGACCAATCGCCTCATCGGTCTGACCTTCACCGCCTACCTCCACTCCCTGGCGCGCCCCGCACTGGCCACGGCCGTTCTCTTCGCGGTGCTCTCGATCGCCCGTCCGGCGCTTCCCGGCGACGCCCTCGCACGCTGTCTGCAAGCCGTCGCCCTCTCCCTTGTCGCCACCGGCCTGTCCCTGAGGTTCTTCGCCTGGGGTTTGTGCCGGGACTTCTGGCGCTGTCTCAGGGGGCGGAGCGGCCTGTTCGACCCCGACATGGCCGACGGTTCGCCCTAAGGAAGGCCTCCCTGGCCTCCCTTCACCGGGCTCCCGGGTTCTTTTGCGCCTGTCTGGTGCGTCTGCTATCTTGTACTTCAGGAATATCAGGAGTAACAGGACCTACCACTTGCACGACCACAACAGAAGGAGCTCATAAGCAATGGCACCCAAATCCAATGGTCAGTCTATCGAGACAGGGACGCTGAGGCTCAAGACAGGCCTGGCGGAGATGCTCAAGGGCGGCGTCATCATGGACGTCACCGACGCGGATCAGGCAAAAATCGCCGAAGACGCGGGTGCCGTGTCGGTCATGGCTCTGGAGCGCGTGCCATCCGACATCCGCAAGGAAGGGGGGGTTGCCCGTATGGCCAGCATCTCCAAGATGCGGGAGATCATGAACACGGTGACCATTCCGGTCATGGCCAAGGTCCGCATCGGTCATTTCGCCGAAGCTCAGATTCTTCAGACCCTTGGGGTCGACTACGTCGACGAGAGCGAGGTGCTGACCCCGGCGGACGAACACTATCACATCGACAAGTTCGCCTTGGACGTGCCCTTCGTGTGCGGCTGCCGCAATCTGGGTGAGGCGCTGCGCCGCATCGGCGAAGGCGCCTGCATGATCCGCACCAAGGGAGAGGCCGGTTCGGGCAACATCGTCGAGGCCGTTCGCCACATGCGCACCGTCACCGACGAGATGCGCCGTCTGACCACGCGGGGGCCCGAGCAGCTGATGACGGCGGCGAAGGACCTGGGCGCCCCCTACGACCTGGTGAGGCTGGTTGCCGAAACCGGCAAGCTGCCGGTGCCCAACTTCGCGGCCGGTGGCATCGCCACCCCGGCGGACGCCTCGCTGATGATGCAGCTGGGCGCCGAGTCCGTCTTTGTGGGATCGGGAATTTTCAAGTCCGACGATCCGGCAAAGCGTGCCGAGGCCATCGTCGAGGCCACCACTCACTACGAGGATCCGGAGGTGCTGGTGCGGGTCTCGGAGGATCTCGGCGAGGCCATGCCCGGCATCGAGATGGGCACCCTGGAGGAAGGCCAGCTGCTGCAGACCAGGGGCTGGTAGCCATCCGAATAGGTGTCCTGGGGCTGCAGGGCGACTTTGCCGCCCACATCCGCATACTGGATGATCTCGAGAGCCCCTCCCTGATCGTAAAGAAGGCCGAACAGCTCGATCAGGTGGACGCACTCATCGTCCCCGGCGGCGAGAGCACGACCCTGATCAAGCTCATGGACGCCTTCGACCTGTGGGCGCCCCTGCGGGAATTCGCCGCCACCGGGAAGCCGCTCCTGGGGACATGCGCCGGCATGATCCTGCTCGCCGGCGAGGTTCTCAACCCCCCACAGCGTTCCCTCGGCCTCATCGACGTGACTGTGGAGCGCAACAGCTACGGCCGCCAGCGCGAGAGCTTTGAGGCCGACGGCACTTTTTCTCCGGACGGAGAGGAGGTCGACCTGCACATGGTCTTCATCCGCGCTCCCCGCCTGGTGCAGCTGGGTCCCGAGGTCCGGTCCCTGGCCTCTTGCCGCGACGATTGCGTCATGGCCCGTCAGGATCAGGTCCTGGTGGCCTCCTTCCACCCCGAGCTGTGCGGCGATCCAGCCGTGCACCGGTACTTCCTGGCGATGGGCTGAGCGTTTGAGCATGGCCGCCGAGACCGCCTGCCCCCTACCAGCGTAGAGCTGCTAGCGCCGCGTTCGCTTGGCTCGCGGTCCGCCGTTACGCAGACTTCACGCCCGGTTCACTGTCGGCGACTAAAAAGACGCTCTTGACGAGCTGAGCTCCTTTCCGCGTTACAGATTCGACGCCGTTCAGCTCCGTGGCGTAGGGCGAAGCCGTCGTCCGACGGCTTGATTTGGACGCGCCTGGAGCCCAAGCCGGTCGAGAGTGGCGAAATGCCGCAATCGGCCCGGTCGGACGCACGCGCACCAGAAGACCTCGCGGTAGTCCTCGCAGTTGGTTTAGAACTTGAATTGCAGCCGCGCCGCGAACCGATTGATGCCGATCGAATCGTCGGCGAAGACGAAGTCCCGTTGAAAGCTCAATCCCAGCTGCATCCACTCGGTCACCACAACCTCGGCGCCGACCCCGGGCACGATGCCGAACTTGCTGCCCCCTTTATCGGGGGAGTAGAGCTCCGCATCCAGGCTGAGAAAGTAGTTGATCGGCTCCCGGTTCAGGTTGTTTCGCACGCCCACCATGAACACGTCCGCAGGCCGATCTCCCGAGATATGACCATACCCCACCTGAAGGGCCAGCCAGTCCTGGGTCATGTAGCCGAGGTGGAAACCGGACATCAGGTCGGTGGAGGAGGAGCTTTCGGTTCCGTCCTCCGGCTCGATGTCGACTGTAGCGGCACCGAAGAACCCCAAGGCGTAGATCTGTCCGCCTTCCCTGAAACGGCTGTATCCTCCTCTGCCGAACTCGCTGCCCTCGCGCCCGTCCGTGCGCCCCGGTCCGGGTTCGGCGGCGCCCCATTCAGCCGAGCACAGGACAGCTGCCAGGGCCCCGAACAGGACTGGGCCAGCGAATCTGCCACCGGGGGGCCGTGCCCTGCAGTCGCCGCGGATCTCTCTCAATCGATACATCGCGTCCTCTCCCTTCCCAGCCTGTCGGCGAATCAAAGACCGATGGATCGCTTCTTGAAGTGCTTGACGATCTCTTTCTGTTCCGTCCACACGATCACCGCGGACTCGATGTTGGTCAACTCGAACGTGGCCTTGTAGTAGACGGCCTTGTTCGATCCCACCTTCTGGATGTTGGAGGTGATCACGCCTCCCATCAGGAACTCCGCCGCCTTCTGCCGGCCCGGCCCCCCGGCCTCTTTGGGATCGACATAGCCCGACCCTTGGTACTCGTACTCCCGCGCGATCTCGGTACGAGCGGCCTTGTCCAGAAAGGTGACTCGGCCGCTTTGGATGAGAGCTGTTTTCACATGGTCGTACAGGGCTTGCATGTCGATGTGCTCCGAGGTCCGGTTCCGGGGCGTCTCCAGGATGATGACGGGCCGTTCGGTTAGTCCCGCGCTCGCCTGCCACACCTCCAGGGAACTGACGACCTTCTTGGCAACCAGCTGCATGTCATTCTGGTTCCAGCGGTCGTCGAGCATGCTGATTTCCTGCGGATCTCCGTACTCTCCACGCGTGAAGGCCCGGGAACCGGCGCATGCCGCCAGGGACACAGCCATCGCCGCGGCGATGACGGGCAGCGCGATTGACGATCTCGCAAAGTGGGGACGAACTCTCCTCGATGCGGGATATACTGCCTCAGATCCAGGATCAATTGGCAAGACAGAACGCGCGAGATCGCCTAGAAGGACTTCTTGCGGTTGAATCATGATTTTCCTCAACGAGACCCCTCCTTTCACTCCCATTCGCAGTCGAAGTGCGACCGCTCCAGATGCCACTGGTCCGGCAGCAGGGCGTCCTGTCGGTACAGTACCTGCAAAGTGCAGAGGCGCTCCGGAGAGCTCGGTGGATAGTTGAAGGCGAACTCAAGCGCGCTCTTTCGATCCCCGGCAGGTATGTCCGCCGCGGTGTAAATGTCGGGCTTGGTGGAGGCGAAAACCAGCGCCGATCTGGCGCCAGCGGACTTGAGCGGCACCCGCGCGGCAAAGGTGACGCGCCGCACCTTCTTCGGCAGCAGCAGATCGGTGTTGTCCACCATCGAATCCCGTTTCCACCGTCTGGCGAGAATAGTCTGGAGATTGCCGACAAATACGCGCTCTCTGTCGCCGTCGGGGATGATGAGATAGAGGTATCGGAGTCGCGCCCGCGTCGAAACCGCCGACTCGCCCCCCAGTCCTTCGAAATCCAGGGAGATGACCAGATCCAGCGACCGGTTGGGCGGCAGCGAGTGGAGGGAGACAGCCTGCACTACAGCCTGGGAGACACCGGCTTTCTTCAGTTCGAGAAGGGCGTCCACGGAAGCGTCGCAGGCACAGCGGCGCTCCTGTAGCATTCTGATTATGGCTTCGTCGCCGAATTTGCCGGCGGCGAGCTTGCTCACGTCGTTCAGGCTCAGGGGGAGTTGGGCGGAACGCTCGTAGACCTTCGGCAGCTTGCCACCGTCCCAATCGACGATATTGAAAACAAGCCCGTCTTCGAGCACACTCGCAGCGGGCCCGCCCGGCTTGGCAGCCGGCGATGGCTCGACGTTCCGGGGAGCGGCTCCAGCACTTCCCAAGTGAGAGAGAAGCGCGGCGGTCAGAAAGAAAATCCCGTTGCAGGTCATCACGCTTTCGCCTCCTCTCAGTGCCCCAACACCAAGTCGACAATCCGAGCACTGGCGTTTGAAATTACTGGAAACATCTGTGGCTGAGGAAGGCAGGCTCGCCTAGCCGCAGATGCAGGGTGGGGAAAGGGTGCTCCTCCACGACCCTTCCCCTCGCATCTATAAACTCCAAAAGCAGGTCGTGCGTTCCCGGAGGCAAGGTAATTCGGCCGACCCATATCTCTCCGGGCAGGGCCAGCCAGCCGCGCGTGTCGGCCGCCTCGGTTGCAGTGCCGAAGAGATTGGCCAACCATCCCAACACCTCATTCTTGTCCTCCGCCACCGCCGTCATGGTGTGTTTCGCCAGCGCTCTCGCCGCCGTCCGCAGCAGGATGGTGCTCTTCTTCTCACTGAAATTCTTGAAGGCGATGGCGTTGAGATCCTCCGCCAGCGACGCGCTGGCGGTCTGTCCGCCACTGGAGAGGCGCACGCCGTGCACCTTCGGGGAAGACGGGCGGTATTCCGGCAGGGCCACCTTGAGCCAGTGCTTCACTTTCGCGTAGGTGCGCGGGTGTTGGTAGCGATGGACCATGTGATCCGACAGGCGCCAAATGTTTCCCGTGTCGTCGTCTTCCAGAATCGGCACCTTGATTTCCTTCTCGCTCTTGCGGGCGATGAAGCCGCTCTCGGCAAAGATGGTGACCTCGCAACCCTCGGTCACTCCCGGCGGCGGCGGCTCCACGCCATAGCGCTCCGAGTACTCTGTCACGTCGTCGTCGTATCCCAGCCGCTGCGCCAGCTGTACCAGGTCCCGAGCCAGGACCGGTGGCATGCTCATTCCGAAGGCCGTCTCGTACGCGGCGTAACCCTTGAGGGCGTCTTTGTAAGAGATGTAGGCGTCGTTCCACTCTTCCTCAGCTTCGAAGAAGAGGCCGGCCATGTACTGGATGAAGGCGTCGTTCCGGTAACTCAGCTCGTACTCCGCCTTGGCAGCAGCGGCCGCCAGCATGATGTTCGCCTTGCGGCACTCGACGAGAGCTCCCTGCGGGTCTTGCAGATAGCGGTAATTGAGCGCTCGATAGTAATGGATGAGGACCCGCTCCAGCTCCTCACCCCGATAAGGTCGAATGGCATCGTTGGTGAGCAGGGCGGCCACTTCTCTGGATACCGAGCGGGTCTCGAGTCTCTCCGCCAGGCGTTCGGCCTTGTCGAACTGGCGGTTGGACTCCTGGAAGCCGCCCTGGTAATGGTGGATCAAGCCGCGCTCCAGTCGATAGAGGAGCTTGTTGGTGTTTCCCAGCGGCTTCTCGAGCTTTCCCAGCGCCCCTTCGTAGTCTCGGAACTGGAGCCGCTTCAGCGGTCCCTTCATGGAGCGGGCGTAGGCCGCCCCGCAACCGGCGATTGCCGCCGCCAGCAGCAGCGCTGCCCCCAAACGCACCCAGCCTCGCCAGCTCGAGCCTTTGCGCCGGTTCACCAGCCTCCTCAGTTCGTGAGCGCTCTCGACCTCGACTCCTCTTCCACACCATAACAATGCCTCACTGCAGCAGGCGTTCCCGCGACGGCGCCCGAAGACATGACTGGACGCCATTCGGACCATCAATTAATCATTCCTCGTCCGGGGCAAGCTCCACCTCTATGGCATCCCCTCCCTGGACGGTGGCCAGAACGCGCGCGTCTCCCTCAAGAGCGCCCAACACGTTGACCTCCGTCACCAGGCGGCATTCGTCTCCCTGCGATACGGGCGTCGGTCCGAACGGCAGGGCCAGCGACCTGCCCTCTACCCAGAAGCAGACCGCACCGGGGTCGACCACCTGCCGGGCCTCAGCGTCGAGCACTGCCTCCACCTCCGTCTCGAAATACACCTCCTCACCCCACGTGCTGGCGCGGGAGCTGATGGGCAGCGCCGCCAGCAGTCGGCGTGCCGTATCCGTGTCCTGCAGTGTTGCAAAGGCCTCGCCGGAAGGCCAGCTTATGCGAATGCGCATGGTTTATTTCCTCTCCAGGTGATGGAAAGTGTGCGGCTTGATGGAAAATAGGGCGCGGAGTACCACTGACACAATCGCCTATCCGCGGCGCGAGCCTTGGAGCTTTTCTGGACGCGCTTGCCGGGCTGGACTCATTGGACGCACTGCTGGCGCACCCGGTCGCAGGACACTCCTGGGAAGGCGTGATCCACGAACAGATCATCCATCGGCTTTCCCGCCGGCTACGAGGCGTTCTTCTTCGGCACCGTTGCCGGCGCGGAAATCGACCTGATCACCCGTCAGTACGGACCACTTAGTCCTATACCCTTGAGCACCAATAAGTTAGGGCCCTACCTCTGAGAGTCATAGTCTCCAGAGTTCATCGCCTGAGCCTTCACCCGAAGGTATAGGCCGGATCGAGCCGTTGAGCCCCGCCGGCTCTACGGCCTACGGGTAGTTGCGCTCAGAATTCAGGCCCCGCACCATACTGGTGCCCCTCCAGCTCCAGGACCCCAAAGCTCTGCCCGGACTCGCCGTCAGGCACCGAAAACATCTGGGAAAAACTGTTGAAAGCTTTGACCACTACTGCCGAAAACT
>PBRM01000248.1 GCA_002725915.1 Gemmatimonadota bacterium | reverse complement strand
GGAGACGGCGACATCCTGCACGACCTGCCGGGCGTGGCCCGGGTAAACGACTCCGGCAAACAGGCGGAGCTGTTCATGGAAGAGGACGCCGATCCTCAGGCGGTGCTGGCCGCCCTCGTGGCCGCCCGGGTGCGGGTCCGGAGATTCGACCTGCGAGAGCTCTCTCTCCACGAGATCTTCATCCGCGCGGTGGGAGGGGGGGAGAAGGCCGTCGGGGGTGATACAGACGGGGTTGGAGGGGATGAAGACGATGAATAAGGCGATTCTGGTGGCGCGCCACGAATACGTGGAAACAGTGCGCACGAAGGCGTTCTGGGTGGGGATTCTGGCATTTCCCATCATCATCGCATTGGCGGTGGGCGTACCGATCCTGCTGGAGAAGACCAAGGATGAGCGCACCTACGCGGCGATCGATCACTCGGCCTTTCTGTGGCAGGAGATCGAGACGCGTATCTACGTGGAGGATGTGCGGAATATCATCTCCGCAAGTCGGGATAAGAGAAAGAAAGGCGGGGAGGCGTTCGACCGACTCCCGGAGGTGGCGCGGAGCCTGACACTGGCCTGGATGGCCCTTGACGAGGAGGGTCAGGAGGCCTTCGTCAGAATCCTCGGCGAGCGGCAGCCAGGCGGCGGCATTGAGGGGGAGGGGAGTGAGCTGTCGGGAACGGATGCGGGTGAGTTTCTGGCAGCGGGAGGCGCGGACAATCTTTTCGCCTGGTGGCGGGACGCGCCGATTGAGGAAGTGGACGATCTGAACATCGACCTGGCTCGGAAACGCTTCCTGCCGGTTGAAGTGCCAGAGGAAAGACGCACCGCGGAGGAGCTCAACCGCATGGTCGCCGACGGCGAGCTCTTCGCCTACTTCGTTATCGGGCAGGATCCGGTTGCGGGTTCGGAGGGGAGCAAATACGTCTCCAACAATCTGACGGACCGGGAACTGGTCAACTGGCTCCGCGGCCTGGCCAGCGGCGTGGTGCGCGAGCACCGCATAGCCAGTGAGCACATCGACGCGTCAGTGGCGCGCTGGATACAGGAACCGCTGCGGTTTGAGGCCCGAAAAGTGGGAGACGGGGGGGCGGAAAAGGAAGTCGAAGTAGAGGACACAGCTCGTCAATGGGCGCCTACCGCGTTCACCTACATTCTATGGATATCGATCTTCTCCGGGGCGCAGATGCTGCTGACCAGCACTATAGAGGAAAAGTCGGCGCGTATCATGGAGGTGCTGGTCTCTTCGGTGTCGCATTTCGAGCTCATGGCGGGCAAGGTTGCCGGTGTGGCGGCCGCGGGACTCTCGGTGGTGGCATCGTGGGGGGGCTTCATCTTCGTTGCCATTCTCGTCGTCCCCATCCTGCTCGGGGCGCCCTCGGTCGGCTTCATCGGCCAGATCGTTGCCGATCCGGGATTCCTCCTTGCCTTCTTGGTCTACTTCGTCCTGGGGTACCTGCTCTACGCCTCGCTCCTGGTGGGCATCGGCTCCGTGTGCACGAACATCAAGGACGCCCAGAGTCTCATGATGCCGATCGTGATCCCGATGATGATACCCATCTTCGCCATGGTTCCCGTGAGCCAGGACCCCAACGGGCTGTTCGCCCGCATCATGTCATTTATCCCCCCGTTTACCCCCTTTGTGATGATGAATCGCTCGGCAGGGCCGCCGGAATTGTGGGAGTACGCGGCCACTACGCTGTTGTTGATAGGGTCCATCTATCTTACCATGGTGGGCGCGGCGAGAGTCTTCCGCATCGGTATTCTGATGACCGGCAAACCGCCGAAGATCGGCGAGATTATCCGCTGGCTGAGGATAGACCCGGCCGTGAATCCCTCGACGAGGGAAGAGAAACCCTGACCGTCCGCGAAGGCCGACCGATCAAAGCGGCAGGCCTAGCTGGAGATCTTTCTGGGGCTCGGCAGCAGGCTCGATACAGGCGGCCTCGTCGGTGGCGGCCTTGTTGACCAGGCGGGAGACGGCGTGGGCGGACAGCTCCCCGGGGTAGGGACGAAGGACGGCGAGGAGTGCTTCGGGGCGGCTCTCCGGGTCCAGCCAGATCTCCTCCGCATCGCGGGTGAGGATGGCGGGCATGCGGTTGTGAATGGCAGCGGCCAGTTCGTTGGGTTCAGTGGTGATAACGGCAGAGGTCCGCAAGGGGAGGCCGTCGGGGTCGCTCCACTTCTCGAAGAGCCCGGCCATGGCGAAGGGCTGACCATCGGCGGACTGAATGTAGTGGGGGTTCTTGCCGCCATCGGCCTTCTTCCACTCGTAGTAACCGCTGGCCGGGATCAGACAGCGCCGCACGGAAAACGCCCGCTTGAATGTAGGCTTGTCCACCAGGGATTCGGCGCGGGCGTTTATCATGCGGTTGCCGATCGCCGGATCTTTGGCCCAGAACGGGACCAGCCCCCACGCGTGCTCGCGCATGAGTCTGCTGTCGCGCTGGATAATGACCGGGACAGGCTGAGAAGGAGCGATGTTGTAACGCGGCGTCAACTCGAGGAGGGTCTGCTCCACTGCGAAGCGTTCGGCCACATCTTCAGTGGAGTGATGGAGAGTGAAGCGTCCGCACATGGGATTAGGCGACTGTCTTGGGGGGAACGCGTCAACAAGTTCACATAGAATAACCTCAAGTCACATCCATTTCCAGGAGGAATGAGGGGGGAGGATGGCTTGCGGCCCCAACGGTGCGGCAGGTCACGGGGCGTCGCACCGATGTGCAGATGGCGGGCCGGTGCGAAGGAGTCGCCTCACATCTGAAAGCGCAGGCCGAGCGCCCCCGCCGCGTTCTGGGGTGGGAGCCGGGGCTGGCGGATCTGGAGGAGATTGTGCGCAGAGCCTGGGAGCGGCAGCGGAAACACCCTACCGGGTACCGAAGCGGGGAGCAGCGGCCACATGGCGGATGAGGGAGTGCTGGACGGCCGCACCGAATACCTGGGGTCTTTCCTCACCGACAGTCGCAGGGCGGGAATCGAGCGAGTGCTGGCGCAGAGGACGCGCTACCTAACCATCGTCCTGGAGGACATCTACCAGCCCCACAATGCCAGCGCCGTGCTGCGCTCCTGCGAGTGTTTCGGAATTCAGGACGTGCACATCGTCGAGGACCGGAATGCCTTCACCGTCTCTCGGGACGTAGTCCTGGGCGCGGCTCAGTGGCTGGATCTGATCCGCTACAGATCTCAGGAGGGCAAGAGCGTCCGCGCCTGCTGCGGGGAGCTGCGCTCGGCGGGGTACCGGCTGGTGGCGGCTTTGCCTGGCGAGGAGAGCGACGTGGGAGAATTGGACGGAGTCAGCGTTGGAAGCCCCCTGGCCGTGTTCTTCGGCAACGAGGGGGAAGGGTTGACCGCCGCGGTGCGCGAGGAGGTGGCGGAACACATACGGATTCCCATGTTCGGGTTCACCAAGAGCTTCAACATCTCGGTGAGCGCTGCCCTGATCCTGCGCGAGCTGACGCGCCGCATGCGCTCCTCGCCGGTGCCTTGGCAGCTGTCGGACGAGGAGAAGCAGAGCCTGCGTCTGAAGTGGTACCGCAGGATGGTGAAGGGGAGCGATCTGCTGGAACAGCGCTATCTGAAGGAAAGGGCGCGATGAACGAGGAAATGCAGGAGGCAGTCCTGGCTGGAATCGACCCGGAGGCGATCGCGCGGGATACGCTCGCCTTCGTCGAGGTGACCAGCGAGACCGGGGCCGAAGGAGAGGGGAGCCTCTTTCTCGCCGATCTGCTCAAAAGGGAGGGATTCGACGTCGACCTCGACGAAGTAGAAACGGGTCGACCGAATGTGTACGCCAAAGTTCCCGGCAGCGATCGGTCGGCGCCCGCACTCCTCTTCAACGGTCACACGGACACGATCCCGGTGGGAGAGTCGACACCGCCGGGCCGCGAGGGCGACTGGATCACGGGCCGGGGAACAGAGGACATGAAGGGTGGCTTGGTGGCCATGGTGCACGCGGCGTCCGCCCTGCGCCGGTCCGGGGTGGAACTTGGGGGTGACCTGTGGCTCACCGGAGTGGTTGGGCACGAGACCCCCGTGGGCAGGAAGGAGGGTCCCAGGAGGCTGATCGAGCATCTGGGTTCGGGGAAGATCGCCGCCTCCGCCGCAGTCATCGTCGAGGGTCCCTGTGCGGTGTGGGCGGCCAGCCTCGGATCGGCCATGTTCGAGATCACCGCCGCCAGCGACCGCGGTCCCATTCACACCATCAAGGTTCCGTACGCGGAGAACCCGGCGCGCTGGCTCGGAGAGCTGCTGGCGGAGTTCTCTCGCTTGGAGCGAGGATTCGAGGCGCTGCCTCACCATCCCCTCTGCGGCAGGCAGCAGTTGAACGTCGGCATAGTGAGGGCCGGCGACTGGTTCAACCGCCTGCCCGTCAATTTCGAGGTGACGGGGACGCGCCGCTGGACGCCGGGGGTGAGGTGTGAGGAGGTCCGGGCGGAGCTCGAGCAGCTATGCGCGCAGCTGGGTGAGAGATCGGGGCTGTCGTTCGAAGTGGCGCTGAGCAACGAGCGCGAGCCCTTCGAAACGCCGGCCGATCACCCGGTGGTGGAATTGCTGTGCGCGGCGGCAGAGATGGTCAGCGGCTCGAGGGCTGAGGTGGTCGGTATGGGGCTGGTTGGGGACGCCAATCTGTATGCCAACGACGGCGGCTTGACCACCGTCTATTACGGACCCGCCCACCAGACAGCTCACTCGGACGACGAGCGCGTGGCGGTCAGCCAGCTGGCGCACTGCGCCGGGGTCTACGCCCTGATGGCGGCTCGTTTCTGCCGGCGCTCTAGCGGTGATTGTACCTGAACGGCACCACCAGAGCCCGCCGGATCCGAGAACCGGCCCGGGGCGCCGAAGAGCCGGTCTGGACCGATAACAGATTCGATCGTAGCACACTGATACTGGAAGCCCCCGGTCGCTCCTCGATGCACTTGCGGAATAGTCCTCTCCGAATTCCAGAAATAGCTCAGGGCCAAGCTGTGGCGAACACCGCCACCCGATTGGCGGCCACGGCCTTCTCCGGGGGCTGAATCCAGGCTGAGCCAGATCTCCTAACTGGCTACAAATACTAATCTTATGGGAGATATGCAGCTTGCTGTCGGGCCTTGGCACAGTCATTGCATTCACTCTCACAAAAGCACGGAGTGAGGGAAACAGGGAAACCAGGAAAAAGATCAAATGGTCAAATCCACGATCGACCGAATAGCCGGCATCGTGAAGTCCAATGTGAACGAACTGCTCGACCAGATCGAGAACCCCGAAAAGATGGTGCGCCAGATGATCCGCGACATGGACGAAGCGGTGGATGCGGCGGTGGCCACCATGTGTACCGCGGTGGCCAATCAGCGGAGACTCGAGCGCGAGCACGCGAACAACACGGCAAAGGCAGGGGAATTCAAGCAGAAGGCAGAGCGGGCGGTGGCGTCGGGCGACGACGAGCTGGGCCGCCTCTACCTGGAGAGGAAGACGCAATACGACCGCACGGCTGAGGATCAGGGGTCGGCGCTGGCAGAGAGCCGCCGCACGGCCGACAAGCTGCGGGACAACCTGCAGTCGCTGAGGGCGAAGCTGCAGGATGCCCGAAACCGACAGGGCACGCTCGTCGCACGATGCCAGGCGGCGCGGGCCAGGGGCAGTCTGATCGCCAAATCCCCGTCGACATCGGGATCCGATCCGTTCTCCAGCTTTGGGCAGCTCGAACAGCGCATTGCGGAGCACGAGGGGGAATTCGAGCGGTTGAAGCAACAGGTCGAATTCAGCGAGGCGGCGAGCCAGGCAGAGGCCGAGCTGCGACGCGAGCTGGATGGCGCCTCGCGAGCGGCTGACCGCAGCCAGGATCTGGAGACGCAGCAGCGGGTGGCAGATGAGCTTGAAAAGTTGCGGCTAAAGGTTGGACAGAAGGAACAGAAGCAAGAGAAGGGAGACAGCGAAGAGAGCAAGGCGAAGTGAACGGGCCGCCGAGCGATAGGTGGAGGTCGGTAGAGGAGAGAGGCTAGGCCATCGCAAATGTTTCGGATAGATAGATCCAGGCTCCTGGCTGCACCGGCTCCAGCCGGGCGCCACGATCGGCTTCGACGTCGCAGTGATGGACCAGAAGGTGGACAGAGGACGTGCGGAATAGTTGTCCTGGGCAAATCCTCAGGCAACAGAGAGAGCCAGTGTCCCCCGACGACTGGGCACCCTCGGCCCTGGGTTTGCGGCCTCCGTCCTGGCCACGGTCAGGGTGCAGCTGGTGATCCGTTCGCGGTATCCGCAGGCCGACTGGCTGGCTCTCGCCGGAGGGGTGACCGCCGGTGGACTGCTGTTGTTCCTGACGCTGCTGGTTGGATTCCGCCTGCGCTCGCCCCGCCGGGCCGCCGTCCTCATGGTGGCGGTTCCCGTCATCGTCGGTGGGATGCTTGGTGACCACCAGGTTCCCGGAGCGAAATTTCAAGAGCCCCCTGCACGTAGCCCTGCCGTAGCAGGCGGGTAGTCGTTATCACGGCGAGGCGAGCGGCAGTCACGGGCAACCATCTACGACAAATCCAGGCAGAATAGCTCCGCACAGCGCATGCGGATGTGCAGGGTGACCGGCTTGCCCTGCACTTCGGTCAGCGGGTCGGCGGCGCCGCCCCAGGTAACCACCCGATCGATCTGATCTCCCGTGAGCGGGTCGCAGTCGGCGGCGGAGCGGCCGTCCACGCCTTCGATGCCGACGTGGATCACCCCCGCTGTCGGGGCGCGATAGTTGAGGCGGATCCGCCCGGCAGCCGGCAGCACGGGCTGGGTCCAGAACTCCCCTTCGCCGTCGGCGACGACGGCGCAGATGCGGTCCCTCTGCCAGGACGCCCAGCCCATGTCGAACGAGTCCCAGACGCTCTGGAAGCGCGGGTACTTGTGCGGGAAGGAGGTGCCCGAATAGGGAATGGCGACCCGATCCGGTCCGAAGGGCATGAGATCCTTGCCACTACCGAGAAACTCGCTGTCCCAGGCATCGGGCGCGCCCGGCCGGATCACCGGCCCACCCGGCACTTCGCTCCAGGTGACACCGTCACCGCTGCTGAACAGGTGAATGTCACTGCGCTCGGTGAAGCGCTGGTAGACCATGGGAAACATGAGCTGATATTCGGCGAGGCCGGGGTAGCGGGAGTAACCGTTCAGGTAGTAGTCGCGGTCGGGGGGAGCGGCCGGACCCGGCCAGACAACGGGGGCCACCGGACTCCATTCGCGGAAGTCGACAGCCTCGGCGCGCCCGATCCAGCGGCGTGCGTTTTCGAACATGCGAGTGTACATGACATACTTCCCCAGATGCTCTTCCCACAGTACGGTCGTGTCGGTGTCGCTCGGGTGCAGCGCAAACGGCTTGTTGACCGACGTCCAGCTCTCCCCATCGGCTGAGACGGCACAGAACAGGCCGTAACGCCGCTCCCACGATATGCGCTCGTCCCGGTGACGGGCGGGGCGCTCCAGATAGGCCCGCACCATGTCGTCGTGTGCCCCCTCCGGAAAGGTGGCACAGTACACCAGCTTGTAGCGTTCCTCGGGTGGGGCTACGGGATCGATGAAGAAACTGACGCCGTCAAACCCCCGCTGGCTCGGCACCTGGATGCGGCAGCGGCTCACCTCCCGCCACTCGAAGCCGTCCGCCGACTCCACGCCGCAGATGAAGACCGAGTCCGGCTGGCCGGTGTGTGCCGCCGACCCCGAGCCCAGCTTGCTGTGGCCGTTGATCTCGAAGTGCCACGAGCGGTAGTTGCCGCCATCGCGGATAATCCGTCCCCACCCCTTCCAACCGACAGGCCCCTCTGTCGTTGCGGGCTGCGCCTCCAGGCGGATACCGTGGGGCACGCGATAGGGATGGGCGTGCAGGGGCACCGGGGGTTCCGGGGGATTCGCCACCCCCAGACGCGCCCCCTCGGCGGTGCGCCACTCGAGCCTGCCACAGAGTATATCCCGCCAGTCCACGAACAGGATCTTCGATTTATCCACGCATCCCCCTTTTGGTGGCTTGTTGCCTCGACACCAGTTCCTCAAGTTTACCGGCATTGACCCTTGGCCAGAGAATAACAGCCAGAATAACATCCTGTGTGGTTAGCCATGATTCGTCATAAATTCGGCGGGGTTCGCCTTGGTTGATCGGGATCGGACCGAGTAGAAAATGCAAATCACAGTAGCAAAAAGGCCTTCCGTTGCGGTTATCTGGAAGTGGCTTATGCTTCCAGATCATCTCAACGAAAGGCCTCCTACTGTGAG
>PBRM01000247.1 GCA_002725915.1 Gemmatimonadota bacterium | reverse complement strand
TCTACATCTGCACCCGGCACGACTCGCACGGCCACCTTGCCGTCGCCGCGGCCGAAGCCGGCAAGCACGTCCTCATCGAAAAACCGCTGGCCCTGACCGCGGAAGCCTGCGAGCAGGTTGCCGCGGCCGTGGCCAAAGCGGGTACCTTTCTGATGCCGGCATTCAAGATGCGCTACTACCCGCTGATTCAGATGGCACATACTTTCATCCCCGAACCGCAGGTGGTGGTGGGTCAGATGATGGACAGTCGCTGGAGCGATGACGCCTGGGCCCAGGACCCGGTCCAGGGGGGAGCGAACGTGCACAGCCAGGGATGTCACACGACCGACATCATCCGCTACCTGTCCGGCAGCGAGCCCAAACGCGTCTGGGCGGCAGGCGGCACCCTCACTCACCCCGGACACCCCTGTATCGACCAGTGCGTCGCCTCCATCCACTTTGCTAACGGCCACGTCGGCAGCTGGATTCAGGGGGACGCCGCCCAGCCGCAGCTGGTGAGCAAGTTCTTCTTCGAGCTCTTCGGCGACGGCAAGAGCGTGCAGCTCCACGACCGCCTCAAGAAGGCCACCTTCTTCGATGGCGACCGAACCTGGACCGAGGAGCGCGAGGAGGAGGAGGGGTTCCAGCTCGAAAACGAGGAATTCATCTCGGCACTGCTGAGTGGGCGCACACCGGAGCTCACGGTCCACGACGGCATCCAGGCAACCCGGATCGTGCTGTCGGCGGATCGCGCCATACGCACGGGGGAGGTGCAGGAGCTGTGAGGATCGGGATCGTGGACCTGGGCACATCGCTCTACCCCGCCAACTGGGTACCTGACTCCCGGAGGGTGCCTATCACCCGCGGGGGTACCTATCATCCTCGATATCGGACACGGCGTTCCTCACGCCACCGTCCGCGGCCCCGGGTGAGCACATGAAACGGCTGAAGGTGCTCTTCCTGCCGATGTCTGCCTTTACGACGCAGTGGCAGGATGACTTGGTGGCCGCCATCGGCGATCGGCACGATCTGGTCATTTACGATGAGAGCCGGCCCCTGGCTGAGCAATTCACCGGCGCAGAGGTGGTCGTCGACATGGGTGGCTCCGTCGGCACGCGTCTGATGTACGACGCCGCCGCCGACGCTGGGCTCTGGCAGATTCTGGGCACTGGCCTCGACCACGTCGACGACATCGATTACCTGAAGACAAAGACATTTGCAGTCGCCAACACGCCGGGCCAGTTCAGCAGCGTCGCCCTGGCGGAGTGCGCGATGATGTTCATCCTGATGCTGGCGCGACGCGTGGATGAGGCGGGCGCGAACTTCGAGTCTTCCCTCATGTACGAGCCCCTCGCGGATGAATTGGAGCGGCAGGTCCTGGTCATTGTCGGGTTCGGCGCCAGCGGGCAGGAGCTGGCGCGGCGGGCCAGGAGCTTCGGCATGCGGATACGCGCCATCGACGTGCGCCTGGAGATCGCCAATGAAATCGCCGGTGAAATCCGGCCCGAGTCGCTGGGGGGACCCGACACCCTGGACCGCGAGCTGGCGGGTGCCGATTTCATCTCTCTGCACCTGCACCTCAACGACCAGACCCGGCACCTCATCGATGCTCGCCGCATCGCGCTGATGAAGTCGTCGGCGTGCGTAATCAATGTGGCGCGAGGCGCCCTGGTGGACGAAGCGGCGATGCACGAGGCCCTCCTCACAGGCCGCCTGGGTGGGGCGGGCCTCGACGTGTTCTCCCAGGAGCCGGCCGATCCGAACCTGCCGGTGTACCAGCTGCCCAACGTCATCACCACGCCTCACATTGCCGGTGTTACCAGCGGCACATCCAGGCGGCGAGCGGCGGCGGCGGCCGAGAACGTCGATCGCATCGCCAGTGGCCTCGAACCCCTCTTTCGCGTCGACCGGTGAGTGGATAAGGAGTGAGGAAGACACCATGCGAAAAGACAGTGTCAGACGCGCCCCCGACTTCGAGACGCCGGAGGCCAGGAACGTGGGGTGGGCGCTGTTGCCGCGACGATCCACCCCCGACTGCAACATGACCATCGTGGTACAGCGCTTCGAGCCGGGGGGCGACTTCGAGGACCACCGCCACGATCTGGAGCAGTATTTTTTTGTAACCAGGGGGCGTCTGGAAATGACCATAGGTGGGGAGGCGGCCGTCTATGAGGAAGGGGATTTCGTCTCCGTGGACCGCGATGTGGCCCATTCCGGACGCAATCTGTCCGACGCCGAGAGCGAGCTTCTCGTTATCGACTACTGGCCCGCGGACAGCGAGGATCGCCTGGGCCTGGATTGATTGGCCTCAAGAGCTAGCTCGGGCTGACCCCGCGGCGAGCTGAGATGACGGCCGCGGCCTTAGTAAAAAACCGGCAAGTTGAACCGCGAAGGAGATTCAGATGACAGACTGCTCCCTGTTTCGGTCGGTCCCGATGGTGGCGATCGCCGCGGCCGCCCTGCTGGTGGCCGGCGTCGAGCGCCCTCTTGCCGCCACTGCGTCCGAACAGACGCCGCTTGTCAGTACGTTTTCGATCGTCGCCTTCGATCCCGATAACGGCGACCTGGGCGTGGCCGTGCAGTCCAAGTTTCCCAACGTGCGACCCATCGTCCCCTGGGCGAAGGCGGGTGTGGGCGCCGTGGCGACGCAGAGCTTTGCTGAGCTCGACTACGGTATCAGGGGGCTCGACCTGATGGCCGCTGGAGCCACCGCCGAGGAGGCGCTGAGCATCATTCTGAGGACAGATCCCGCAAGAGAAAAGCGACAGGTGGGCATCGTGGACGCCAAGGGAAATGCAGCGACCTGGACGGGAGACAGCTGCATGTCCTGGGCTGGCGCGGTGATTGGCCGAGGAGCGGGTAAAGCACCTGAGAGCGTGGCCGGCGACGAGGCTTCCCGGAAGAGTGCGGTTGCCACCGGACAGAACTACACAGCACAGGGCAATATCCTGGTCTCAGGCGAAACCGTGGCGGCCATGGCGAGGGCCTTCGAGGAGGCCGAGGGTGAGCTCTCGGACAGACTCGTGGCGGCGCTGGTCGCCGGCGGCGCGGCAGGCGGGGATCAGCGCGGCGAGCAGAGCGCTGCCCTGCTCGTGGTCCGAGCGGGCGCCGGCTACGATGGCATGGACAACTACATCGACATCTCAGTCTACGATCACCAGACGCCCATCGACGAACTGGAGAGACTCCACCGGCTCAACAACCTCTACTTTACCCAATCGAGGCCGGAAAATATGATCTCCATCACCGGGACATAGCCCGCGAGATTCAGGCGATCTGGCAGAAGCGCGGCTTCTACGACGGTGAAATAGACGGCGTCGCCGACCCTGACTTCCAGAACATGCTGGTGTCCTTCATGGGATGGGAGAACTACGATCTGCGCATCGCCGCCGTCGAGGCGATCGATGTTGCCGGCGGCGAGACTCTGATGATCGACAGGGAGGTCCTGGAGGACATCCGCACCGTGTTCAAGAAGGGGTTGTGGAAACCGAAGATCGGGCACCGCTGAGAAATCCAACACTGGAAGACAGATGCGATTGCCTTGGACCGAGCCGACGGGTCGAGAACCCGAGCCCGCTGACCGCCTACGATCCGGGGCACCCGTACATCGTCGCCATTTACGACCTGGAAGGCAGGTTAATGTGGAACTGACAGGATGATGATCCAGTATTTCTACGTACATACATGGGCACCAGTTTGAGCGCTGACCAAGAGGATATCTGTGTCCTCAGGACACCTGCACTCCTCGTCAGAGTCGGCCTGGCAGAGGCAGGTTCTGGAAGAGGTAGGTTGGTGCGCCTATTGACAAGGATGTCCGCAGCCGGTATCTGTACTTACATGAAACCATCCAGAATGGAAGTAGGGAACCATGGCCTATAACATGCCGCGCTGTGCGGTCTGTAACAGGGCCCCCGAATACCCGCTTTACGACGGTCGATGCATCCCGTGCTACTCCAAGAAGACGAAGGCGAAGCCGCAGCCAAAAAGAAAACCTGTCAAAAGATAGGGAGGGCGGCCCAGCGTTGTTCGGGCAGGAGTAAATCACCGGCCCAGGGGAGACTCGGGATAGGGGAGACAACTGCGCCAGGCCTCCGCCATTCGAACGGGGAAGTCGATCCGATGCGCACCCTAACCTGACGCTCGCCTGTCTGCTGCTCGCCCCTTGGCTGCTGGTTGCCCTCTCCTGCTGCTCGCCCCTGACTGACGGGCCCTGACTACGCGCATACCCAATCGATCTTTGTTCGGACACCGTGTTGGACACTCGGGGCATCCTCCACAACGCTCGTATCGAGTATTCCGAGGCGACCGGCAACAGCAGTTCTCAGCTTTCTCGACCCGACAGCCCGAGAAGACATCCTTCCACCATTGAGACCGCAGTCACTCCTCCACGCCGGCCACGCCGGTGGCGTTTCTCTTCGTGGTCCCTTGGGTTGGGGTGACAGAGAGGCGCCCATAGCCAGAGGTCGATAACAAGCATGCGACGAGATATCTTTCTGGCGCTCATGATCGGCGTCGCAGCCACAGCTATCCCGGCCGATCAGCCCCCCGTAGTGAGCGGCGGCGTACGCGCAGGACCCCTTATGGGTCGAACCGATCTCACCGACTCGGTGTCCGGCTTTGGCGAGGTATTCCTGCGGGGGAGGACGACGGCTTACGCCGACATCGAGGCCAGCGCCGGGTATTCCCGGCTGACCGGGGATGGGTTCGCCACCGGCATCGGTCAGCTGGGATTGCGGCTGGTCCTGAAGCCCGCGGCAACCGGCCTCTGGCAGCCTCTGGTGTATGGCGGCATCGGGCTTATGCGACAGGACATCGACGAGTTTTCACCCCGATCGACCTTCGGAGCCGAGTCGATCGCCTGGTCGGCCAGCCTGCCGCTAGGCGTGGGTTTTCGCCGCATTCTCTCCCCCCGCTTGGCCCTGGAGATCCTCGGCAATTACACCTACACCCTCAAGGATGACCTGGACTCCGCCGCCCTCAACAAGGGCAACGACATGCTGTTCTCGCTCGGGGTCGGCCTGGTCCTCGGCCGCTTCCGTGCGCCGGTTCCCCGAGCGTTCCCGAGTCCGAGTCCGACGGGCGAGCCGGTGCAGCCCTCCGGGACGACGCCGGTGAAGGCCGGGGTCGTGGACCGCGACGGTGACGGCTTGACGGACGAAGCCGAGACCCGGCAGTGGTTCACCAACCCGCTGATGGCCGACAGTGACCTGGACGGTCTGACCGACGGTGAGGAGGTCCACACCCACGGCAGCAATCCCAACCGCGCCGACTCCGACGGCGACGGCACCTTCGATGGCGCTGAGGTGGCGGTCGGCCGAGAGCCGCTGGTGGCCGATGAGGCCGAGCCGGAATCTTCCCCGCCAGCGGTACCCGCCACCTTTGAATTTGCCAGCATCTCCTTTGCGTCGGGAGGCGCCGAGCTAACGGCGGAGGCACAGGCGCTACTCGACCGGGTGGCCCAGCATCTGCGGCAAACCCCGACCCTGGAGATCGAGATCCGGGGTTTCACTGATTCGCTCGGCGACCGCAGGGACAACCTACGCCTCTCTGGAAGGCGCTGCGGCGTGGTCCGCGACTATCTGGTGAGATTCGGGATCGAGGACTGGCGCCTCACCCTGGAGGCTTTCGGCGAAGACGAACCCGTCGCCAGCAACAGCACCCGCGAGGGGCGCCGCATGAACCGACGGGCAGAACTGGCGCCGTTGTCCCATCCTCATAGCGACGACGCCATCCGCTGAGGCAAGCTTCACTCAGCGCGCCAGCCTTGCTGTTGCTCGACTCCCTCGTCATCGCCCCACACAGCGGTGACCCCGCGGACCTGGGGTGCGCCAAGCTTCGGAAACTCGATTGCCGCGGCTGCCGCCGTAGGCATGTCAGGGCCTGTCAGGCCGTCAGGGCATCGCGCCGGCACTCGCCAGCGCCTCCTTGAAGGGACGGCCCTCGGCGATCTGCCGGTGCACCTGCTGCTCCCACTGCTTGATCTCCCCCGCCTTCTCAATTACCGAGTCCAGATGAGCGGCGGCGATCACCATCACCCCGTCGTTGTCACCGAAGATGATGGCCCCTGGCTCAATCGTGACCCCTCCGACTCTTATCGGATCCCCCTTGCTGACGGCCTCCACCTTGCCGCAGATGTAACCGGGGGAAGTGGTTCGGCTGAAGGCGGGAAAGCCCATGTCACGCAATTCGCAGGTGTCCCGCACGGCCCCGTCTACCAGTGCTCCCACAAAGCCGTGCCGTCGAGCGCCGGTAGCGGCCCCCTCCCCGAAGATGGCCTGGTGGTGATGCGCCGCCGGCACTTCAACGGCGATGATCGGACAGCAGAGCTCCCCGGCGGTCTCGAAGGCCCTGGTATAGACCGTCAGGTCCGCTTTGGCGGGATCGGGTTGGGATCTCAGCAGAACGGTGACTGCGGTCCCGACCATGCGGGTGAATGGCTCCACCGGGCTTATCGCCGGATTCAACACGCTCTCCTGCAGACCCAGGCGGTCCATGGCGTCCACCGCCAGCGCGGTGGACAGTTCCAGCAGCTGCTCTCGCTTCTCCTCAGTCAGCATCTCTCTTGCCTCACTCGTCCAGAAAGTCGTGCACTATCTCGGCGAATCCCTCGGTGTAATCCATTTCCACATACCAGGCGCCGAAGTACTCCAGAGGCACAAAGTCAGACAGGTCGTAGATCGGCGACGGGCTGAGCTCCACGACGCCGTCGCCGGAGCAGCAGACGTGCACCTCGACATCCGTCGTCGCCTTTGCGGCATCGATCAGCTGCATGACCTCCGCTCCCCCGCCGTCTGCCCGCGGTATGACCTTGAGGCGCCAGGAGGGATTCAGTTGCGGCAGCTCCTCAACCGTCGACGGCCGCTGCATGGTGGAGCGGATACTCAGCACAGATGCTCCGCCCAGCAGCGTTTCGGTGTGCATCACCCGCTCATCCATTCCCACCTTGACATCGGCGAATACCTTCGGCGTCCCATATATCTCCCTGCCGGCCGGGATACTGGAGCGGGAGTTGAGAAACACCACGGGAGCGAAGTAGCCGATTTGATCCTGGTAGGTGCACTTCACCACCAGTATGCTCTCCTCGAATGCACCGTAGTTTGCCGACCACGGTACGGTAAGACCGATAGCGGTACAGAAGCCATCGTCCGACGCCTTGAAACAAGCGGGCAACACGCGCTCGACCGCCGCCACCTCAGCCCGGAAGCAGACGAACTGGAATCGAACTCCCCGATACCTCGCCGGCGGCATGGGATAGTACGGCGAAAATGCCGGCATGTTGGCTATGTCGTCCATGGCGATGGCCATTGATTTATTCCCC
>PBRM01000246.1 GCA_002725915.1 Gemmatimonadota bacterium | reverse complement strand
CGGGCGATGGTGTAGGCAGCGCTCTTGTAGCGCCTTCCGTCGCGCGTCTCCCCCTTGGCAATCAGGTAGTTGCCCAGTCGCAGGTATCCCTGGCCGCAAACGGCGGCAGCGGAGCTGTCCAGAGGTTCCACGTCGTTGTAAGGGTCTGACGTCTTCTTGCTGATATCGCCGAAGGAGGCTACTCCCGGGGCTCCGGTATCCCAGAATGGAATGCCGTCAGCGAAGCTGTTGCGGATGTGAAACTCGGCCGTGGCCCGCGCCGCCTTCGCCATGACGCGCGTCAGGCGGGGCTTGCCGCCAAAGGGCTTCAGGACGCCTGCCCTCAGGGTCGAGAGGTACTCGAGCTGTTCGGCATAGCCGCACAGGACCCACGACAGTCCTCGGGTCCAGGTGGAGAGGGGGGAGTACCCCTGCTGGGTGCTGGCGCAGCGGTAGCGTCCGTCGGCGCTATTGAAGATTGACTCGTGGGCCACTCGTCCAGGCAGATCGTAGGCGTCGCGGCCCTCGCCGTAGTAGACGTTGAACTCCGCCGTGGTGAGGGCGTGCTCGAGTGCTCTTCCCAGCAGGTTGACCGCCCGGTCCCCCTCGGCCATGAGCGCGTGACCGAGCTCGTGTGACAGCTCCATGATGCGGAGGGTGCGCATGGTGTCGGAGAACAGGGAGTGCGGGCCGTTGAAGGAGTGGACGAAGCCCGTCCCGTGAGCGGTCTCGGTCCAGCGGGCGGCCTGAACCGCGCCCGACACCTTGAGTGCGAGCTCGTAGAACTCCAGCTCCCGCTGGTCGAAGGGAATGCGCTCCTCCAACATGAGACGCCGCAGGTTGCCGTAGGTGGAGAGGTTGTTGAAGCCGTGGTCGTGGACCCCCACGTGCGAGACATGTGGGGCCATACGCTCGACGGTCCGGGCCCGTCCGATATCGAGGAAGCGCTCCTCGCCGGTCATGTCGAACTGGAGAATGGCGCAGCCGTACTGGAAGCCCTGGGTCCACTCGGTCCAGCCGCGGGTTGAATAACGACCGGCTCTGGTGTACACCGGAGTTCCCTTTGCGGGATCCCAGGTGCGATCGATGTCGAGGATCTTCGGCCCGGTCAGGTCGAGAAAGCGGTTGATGGAGGGGAGCAGCTTACGCGGCGAAAGGGATCGATCGATTCTCATTAGAGGTCGCTATCTGGCTCGTGGAAAGGGCGTGAATCCAGAGAAGCTGAATGAAGGTCACTCCCTGGATTTCCACTCGAATGTTCTTGGCCTTGTCTCCTCTGACGAGCGACGAAGATAGCCGGCGGTCTGAAGCCGGTCAACAAAGAGCATCGCTCAGGGTGGGAGCTCGGCGCCGGCGCGCTCGACGATCATTCGGTAGTGCTCGGTCCGCCGATGGGCGCCGAAGTTGAAGGTTGTGCGCTTGTAGGGGGTCGTCTGGTCGAGGTCACAGCGGGCGGTCACCAGCTCGTCTCCGAGAGTGGAACACATGGCCACAACCTCGCCGGAGGGGGCGATGATGCAGCTCTGGCCGATCTGCTCCACTCCCTCTTCGATCCCCGCCTTAGCCACTCCCACCACCCAGGTGGCGTTCTGGTAGGCTCCGGCCTGCATGCTGAGCAAATTGTGGAAGTTGGCCAAGTGATCGCTGCCCAGGTTGGCGGGGTTGTGGACCGGGGTGTTGTAGCCCAGGAGGACCATCTCCACGCTCTGCAGCCCGAGGACGCGGAAACTCTCTGGCCAGCGCCGGTCGTTGCAGATCAAGAGACCGAAAATGCCTCCGAAGGCCCGCCACGCACCAAAGCCGAGATCGCCTACCTCAAAGTAGAGCTTCTCCAGATTCTGGAAGGGCTGGCCGGGCTGCGGTTCGGCGTACCCAGGCAGGTGGATCTTTCGGTACTTGCCGACGATCCGACTCTCGCCATCCACGAGGATCGAACTGTTGTACCGATGTTGCTCCCCGCCCTCATCGGTCAGCTCGGCGAATCCCAGGTGGAATCCGACTCCCATGCGGCGGGCCTCGTCGAAGAGCCGGCGGGTGTTGGGCCCGGGCATGTCGCGCTCGAAATAGGCGTCGATCTCCTCCTGATCCTCCATGTGCCAGTGCGGGAAGAAGGGGGTGAGGGCGACCTCGGTGAAAACAACCAGGTCGCAGCCTCTGGTGCGCCCTTGCTCCAGGAGGGCGAGGAGCCGGTCCACTACCTCGCCCCGTGTCTCACGGCGTTGCACCGGTCCGAACTGGGCCGCGCCTACGGTCACGTATCTCGCCACGGATTCTCCTCTGCTTTGCGCCGGAGTATCAGTGTATCGTCACTTCGCTACCCGTGCAAGGCTTGACACAGCAACGTACGTTGCGAAAGAACAGAGAAATATGACCAATGGTCCTGTCCTGGCTCTGTGAAATTGGCGACGGCGCGATCCGCATCACCAGCTACAAGTCAGACCGGCTCTTCTCCATTCCGAGCCAGTCGGTCGATTGCTTCGCGGTAGGCAAGCATGCGAAAGCGTAAATCGCAACACGAACTCATAGCGGCTCAAGCCACCGGCCAGCGCGCCCAGCTGGGAGCCATCCCAGGCGGCATCCAGTACCGCTGGCTCAGGTTGTCTGCGTGACTGTCGACAGACCACCACCCGTCCACATCAGGGTCCACCTTCACTCCGATCCGGAACGAAGACACCCGGGCCGATGGTTTGCTTCGTCATCGGTTCACAGGCTGGGGTATCGCGGGCCTTCGAGTTGAATGGCCGGGATATGGTGCGGAGATTGGTTGGGAAGCGCCAAACGGGGTGACCGGTGGCGGCTTTAGCAGGATGAGGAGGCGTGCCGGCGCGGTCGCGCGGGTGAATGCGGGGAGAAACTGGCTGTATATTAGCTTCGTCTTGCACCGTGAAACAGTTGCCATTGCGAGGGCGCCCGCTTGTTGCGGCGGACCTCAGATAGGAGCGACCCAAGTTGAGATCTCCCGGTTCCGAAACCAGGAACCTGTTGCCCAACGCCAGCTTCGAGTTGGATTTCGGGCAGGCCAAACACGGCTGGATCCGGTACAACCCGGGCGAAGGCGCGTCGGACAACTGGACTGACTTTTTCAATCCACTGACGTTGCAGCTGGCTGCGACCGGGCAGGTGCCCAGGGTCAAGCCGGCGATCCAGGCCGTGGGTGAGGCGCCCGACGGGAGTCGAGTGGCTGTCCTTGTGGTTGCGAACGGGCGCCCAGCCCACCTGACGTCGCCGGTCGTGCCTGTGAAGGGTGGACAGGCATATACGCTTTCCGCATACGCGCGCAGCGCCGCCGCCGGAGCTACCCTCCGCCTGGGCGTCTGGAACCGCCCGATGGACTGGCGCGAAACGCCGGACGCGCAGAGCGAACCGCTGCCGATCAGCACCGAATGGCGGCGCTACGAGCTCTCCTTCAACGTCGCTTCGTACTCTGACCTGGGCGCCGTGGACATTGTCGCGTCGGCCGACACGGTCGCGAATGTCTGCATCGATGCCGTTCAGCTGGAGGAGGGTTCCACAGCAACCCCATTCGAGACGCGGTACCCGGTTGAAGCAAGGCTGACCGCTCACAAGTACTTCAGCGGCATGCTTCACCTGCTCGGCGATCCACTGGAATTGGACCTGGTATGCCACGCAGGCCAATCACGGGAGCCGCGGGGGAACCTGGAGCTGACCATCGAAACACTCGACGGAAAGGTGGTCCAGACACACCAGGTCGGTTGCCCCGACAGCGCCGGACTGACCACCCACAAGTTGGCTCTGGATTTTCCCCTGGTCGGCAACTACCGGGCGCGCGTTTACTCCCGAGGCGGCGAACCGATTGACGTTTCCAGCTATGGCTACATGTTTACGGTGCATCCGGTGATGCGCTGCGGCTTCGGCTATGCGGAACTGGAGCCCGAAGAGGCGGATTTCCAGGGCATCCTGTTTTCCCGCGAGGGCCGCATCCACACATTGCCGGCCGAGCGCGTTCGGCTGCCGCGCTACGCCAGCGAGGGCTCGTGGAATTTCACCGTCACCGATGACAACATGATCTATCTGATGGCGGCGACGACTGCGAATGAACCCGCCGATGAACTCATGCGCTCGGCTGACGGTGGGCGAACCTGGGATGTAGTGAACGTCACCCGTCCGGTGCGGGGTGTCTTGCGCGATGGGACTTTGCTGACCACGCACGCTTCCTCCGGGGCCGAGCAGCAGTGGCCGACAGAGGATGGACGGCTTCTGCTTTACGGCTCCGCTGACCAGGGGCGAACCTGGAAGGACCTGGGCGGGCCAGGCTTGTCCGGAAAGCTTTATCCGCAAGCGGGTGCCGTCACGCAACTGCAAGACGGCACCCTGGTCTGGCCGATTGGAATTGCCGTGCCGGGAACGAACCACGTCACTTACGCATTTCGGTCCACGGACGGCGGCCACAACTGGTCGGAAGGATACGCGATCTGCCCCACCGGCGAACCGTCGGTGATCGAGCTGGCCTCGGGGTGTCTTCTGGCTGTCGTCCGCAACAATCTGCCGCCGCGACCTGACGCCTGGCCGGTCTATCTGGCAGACGGATACCAAGACGCCTGGCGGTTGTGGGCAATGCAATATGGCGGTTTCGACCCGCGTCAGGAAACCGACTTTCACCCGCTGCCCTCCACCTTGGGTTCGGTTCAGAAGAATGTGCTGCTGGCGGATTCCGACGACGGCGGGCTAACGTGGACCAACGTCCGGGCCGGCAGCAATTTGCTCGGGGAGATGCACGGATCCGCAGTGGAACTTCCCGACGGCCGGATCGTACTCATGCACGTGCACCGCGTGCCCTGGCTGCATGGCGGTGAGCGCGCGCGAGTCAGCCGTGACGGCGGCAATACCTGGGACGAAGAGACCTATTACCTCAGCACGGTGCTGACGTACCCCGAATACTCCACGAACTGCGTCCTGCCGCCGGAACTGGCGGACGGCGAGCCGGGAATGATTCTCACGGTGCTGGGTGATCGGCCCCAGGCGCTGAACCTTGACCGGCCTGGCCTGATGCAGGCGGTGCGCTGGCGCCCACTGCCGTGACAGGGGGCGACCTCAAGAGCAGGAAGAGTTGGCGTCTGATCAGGACTGGCGATGATGATGCCCGTCAGTCGATGGATTGACCACCAGGACAGGACCATGGCCACACAGACCACCCGCATCGACAGAATCTACTTCCTCATCCACCCCTGCTGTTGGTCGATGGCGGACAGTCCTGCCCCGGACTACCTCGAGACCTATCACGTGCGTGCCTCGGAGTGGTTCGCCGCCCGCAACCTGGAGCGGGAGACGAACCTGAAACAGAAGGAATTGATCCAGTCCATGGGGCCGAACGAAGCGCTGATCATCTATCCGATCGGCCGGAGCAAACCGATGCTCGACCTGATCGCCACCGGCGAGCGCGAATTGGGCCCTCGCTGCATAGTGCAGCAGGCCCCGTGCTGTGAGGCGCCGGCGCAGTTGAGGGACATGTCCGAGCCGATCAGGCGTTTCCTCGACGACGAGGAGATGGAAGGCCGCCAGGCATACTGGGATGTTATTCCCGAAACACTGCGGCCGGAGATCGAGCAGGAGATCTGCGACGCCTGCGATCTGCTCGGCTACGACTGGGACCCGGGCGCGCTGAAGGTAATCCAGGGCAATCGCGTCTACGCGCAGGAATTCGCCGACGCCTTCCAGCAGCGCGGCCTGTTGGTCGACCCCGAAACGGTGACCGCCGAGGCCTTTGGTGAAGGCTTCGAGCAGTGTGCGATGACCTGGAAGTCGATGGTCCCCGGCTATCTCGGCTGGCGCCATCCGATCGAGAACAATTTTGAGCTGTCCGTAAGCGGCTTTCCACATCTATTCGATGCGCAGCTCAAGGAGCGCATCCACCTGGACCACGACATTCGCATATTCCTCTGGCAGAAATGGCACGGTCTGCCGATGGCACTGATCACACGTGCCCAGGGCCGGCTGGCGGATCCACGCTACTACATCGATCTGCCGGTCGACGACGGCTTCATCGAAGTGTACAGCGGCCGCGACATGGTCTGGCCCTCTGATGAATCGCCCTTGTCCATCAAGGACGGCCTGATGCGCGTGCCGGTGATGACCGGCCTGCGCAAGTACGCCAGCTGCGACTGCTGCTATGTGGTCGGCGCCAGCTACAGCTATGACGAGTTCCGCAAGCTTCTGCTGAGCGCGAAAATCACCTCGGACTACTGTTAATGTTCAACCCACGCCACTCAAGGAGACCCCATGGCGACCAGTACCGGCGTTGAGGATATTGACCGCGAGTTCTTCGCCCGCGAACTCGATTCGTTCCTGCCCGACAGGATCTACGATGCCCACGCGCATCTCTGGAAGCGGGACTGGGCAGCGTTCACTCTGGGTCCAGAGATGCGCGAAGTCGATCTCGTGCAATATGATCGCGCCATCTCCGATATCCACGGTGTCCGACCGACCGAGGTCCTGCTACTCTCCTTCGCGCTGCCCGCTCACCGAGAGCACATCGCCGCGGCCAATGCCTGGACAGCTGATCAGATCGCTGACCGGCCGTCGTGCCGCGCCCATTTCTTCGTGACGCCGCAGGACGATCCCGAGTGGGTCCGAGACGAGGTCCGTCGTCTCGGAATGCACGGGCTCAAATGCTATCATACCTTCGCCGACGTCGATCCCACCTGGGAGGCGTCGATTCCTGACTATCTCCCGGAACCTCTGGTCGCTGTCGCAAGTGAAGAAGGCTGGACGATCACACTCCATATGGTGAAGTCCCGCGCCGTCGCCGATCCCGACAACCAGCGCTGGATCCGTCACTACTGCACCACCTATCCCGGCATGCAGCTCATCCTGGCGCATTCGGCCCGCGGCTTCCAGCCCGGCCACAATATGGAGGGCCTGCAAACGCTTACCGGCCTCGACAATCTCTGGTTCGACACTTCCGCCAACTGCGAGCCCATCGCCCACCAGGCGATTCTGCGTCTCTTTGGCCACGAACGCCTGATGTATGGCAGCGACCTTCCGGTCACCCATCTGCGCGGACGATCCCTGGGAGCGGGTGACAGCTTCTTATGGCTCTATGGGGACTCGCCGGTATGGGGAGAGAAGCACATGAAGGTAGAGCCCGTCCTCATAGGCCTGGAGCATCTTCGCTCGGTGAAGTGGGCGTGCTGGTCGGAGGGTTTGAGCGACGCTCAGGTGGAGGACGTGTTCTGGAACAATGCGGCCCGGCTCTTCAATGTTTCGTGACGGCGGGACATTGAGGTAGAAACCCTACCTGGCATCCTGGGGCACAAAAATATCCCGGTTAACAGCGTGGGATGTTATATACCGGGTGGGCGCTATGCCATGGTCGCGCCTCAGCTCATATGAGCATAGTGACGGCCAAAGATTGATTACGACTGGCGAAACGTTAGCCCTGGCCCAGGAAATTGAGCGCCAAGTGGCCGTTCTACCGACAGCCGATGTAGCTGGGAAAGCCTGGCAAGACTACGGCCAAACCTGCCGACCAAAAAGGCGGCTCGCTATACCGGCGGGCTGTGGGTAGGCAAATTTCTCATGACCGTTACCTATCGGGAATGTACCCCCGAGGCCAGTCTCATGATTGGCGAGTACGGATCACGCTTGAGCGCGCTTGCAGGCTTTTGGGGTCATGCAAAACAGGCCGACCTGCGGCTACAGCGTTAGCGCTAAGAATAGAGGCATTCCCCTCAAACAGTCTGGACGTCTGGCGCCAACCTCCGCTCGCCCGAGCTGCTTCATGGCGCCCTTCCACCGATCGGCGAATCGCCCTCGAACACTCGCCGCATGACCGGCGTGAGTCCGCCCGCCTCCTGCATGCGGTCGGCCCAGTGGGCCGGCGTGCCCTCGTTCCAGCGGGCCGGCTCCTGGTCGGGGTCGCGTGTCCGATAGGCCATCAGCAGTCCCCAGCGCGTGGGAGCGTCACCATCGCGGTGGCCGACGTGATGGGGCATGTGGTGGACGAAGGAGACCATGCTGCCCGGTGGCAGGGACAGGTGTTCGATGCGCAGGGGCTCTCCGGTGACCGGATGGGTCTTCGTCCGCAGCCAGCCCGCCTCGAACTCGTCGTCGTACTCGGTGCGCGTCGTGTTCCACAGATAGGGTGTGCGGTAGAGATGGGCACCGGGGATCACCGCAAGTTGGCCGCCGCCATCTCCGGCCCCCATCCCCTCCGGATAACACAGGGTGCGCACGCACTGGTGCTCAAGGAATTCCACCGTAGGAGCGCCACCGACGACCGGGTCCTCGGTCTCGTATTGTCCCTGTCGATACGGGTGGCCGTGCCAGCGCCGCCCTTTCGACCCCGGCGTTCGGTTTAGCATGATTACGTGATCGATCAGGAATCCCTCGCCGAGGACGTGGCCGAGGAGTTCCATCATCTGCGGGTGGCTGGTGGCGATGTCGAGGATGAAATCGTCGTAGGCGAGGGGAAAATATTCGGGCATCATTCCTTGCCAGACGAACCCTTCAGCGACGAGACCGGGGTCGAAGAGCCCGTGCGCGTACATGTAGTCGCGCAGTCCGGTCGGCTGGAAACGCATCTGCTCAGAACCACCGCGGTAATCGCCGAGGGCTTCGGGGGTGACCTTCTCCGGATCGGGCGCCCTCAAGTCACGACTCGCGTAGTCGATGGCGTCCCAGTCGCTGTCGACGACGACGGCGTCGTTCATCGCCTGCAGCTTCTGCAGGCTCGCCGACCACTGGGCGCGGCCGGCATCCGTCAGGACTCCGTCCCAAACCCAATAGCCCTCGCGCTCGAAGAAGGCACGGTCGAAGGCGGCGAGCCGCTCCGGACGCAGCAGGTCATCGAGGCGTCCGAGCAGCCTGTTGTCGCTCTTGCGATGTGTCTCGACTCCGTCTGCCTCTGACTCGTCAATCATTCCGGGCGCCATGTGAGATTCTCCGGGCACCGTTGTACAGCCGCGAGAAACCGCGTTAAGGGCCGCAACGCGCCGCCGCTGAGCGGTCGAGCGAAGCGAGATCTGATCCAACGGTTGGGTGGACGGCGCCGTGTCGGGTCAATCGGCGAACTGCGGTTCAGTGACTGTCATGGTACGCCAGCCGCCCACTGCATTGGCCTCGGTCAGCTCGTGCGAAAGGTTGCTCCCTGCCGCTTAGGCGAGTGTCCCGACGGATTACCCAGATCGAGCGTAACTCCTTGAGTTACACAAGAAAGAATGCATTGGATGAAGGAGTCAAGGAGAGACTATTGCGAATCAGGTCGTGAGGCGCCAAAAAAACAGCTGGCTTCATGTCGCTTCGCTACAGCCGTCTGAAACACCTGCCGCATCCAGCGACGGCCAACTCGCCCAGAGCTTTGATAAGGCGTAGTTTCTCGCTGTTGCCATAACCATCCGTGTTTACAGCAAGATAAGGAAACGCATGTCCGAGAAGCCGAACATCATCCTCAT
>PBRM01000245.1 GCA_002725915.1 Gemmatimonadota bacterium | reverse complement strand
TGCGGCAGAAGAAATTCGACTGGTCCTGTACGGGCAAGACAGGCCCTATCGCGGGTCAATTCTGGAACGCCTTGCCTCGGTCGCTTGTGCACCGTGAAGAGGTCACTCCCCCCGGTTCCGGCGCCACTCATCGTATTCCCGCTGCCCTTCTTCATTGAGCGGATAGTACTTCTCGATGTCCCCCGTCTCGGCCAGGTTGATGCGCTCGAATACTTCTCGACCTTCCCGGGCCAGGCAGTACTCGATTACCTGAGGTGCCACTTTCGGGGGAACGACGACGACGCCGTCGTCGTCGGCGACGATGATGTCTCCGGGCATGATCAGGATCCCGCCACAGGTGATGGGCACGTTGTAGTCCCAGGGGTACATCTCGAAGTGACCGGCATTGTGCGGCGTGGCGCCGCGCAGGAAGAGGGGCAGTCCGAGCTCGCGGGCCTCGGGGAGATCGCGAATACACCCGTCCACGACCAATCCCCTCGTACCCTTGGCGTGGATGGAGGTCATCAGCATGGCGCCCAGGCAACCGGTCTGCATGTTGCCGCGCGCATCCACTACCAGCACGTCGCCATCCTGGGTGGCGATGACGGCCGACCAGAGAGCGGACCTCTTCTCCTGCTCCTCCTCTGCGTGCCCGGCGATGACGTCCTCTCGCTTGGCCATGAAGCTCAGGGTGACCGCCGTCCCCGCGGCCTTGAGCCCGGGGGTGAAGGCCACCGGTCCGGTGAGCGAGTGGCGGAGAATGCCGCACACCTCGCGGAGGGCTGAGCTGATGGTGGCCGTGCCGAAATCCCGAAACGGCTGAACGAGGTCTTCGGACGGGCGTTCGATCGACTTCATGGCGCTACTCCGTATCCGTCTCGTGGCGCTGGTCCCCGAGCTTCTCCTGCAGCTCGTGCAGCTTCCGCGTCAGGTCGCTGGCAACCTCGCAGTAGGCAGGGTCGCCGTAGACGCTGTTGAGCTCGCACGGATCCTCCTGCAGATCGAAGAGCTCCCACTCGGGGTCGCGGCGCTCGTCGATGGCATTGGGTTGGCCACAGGCGTCGCCGTAGTAGTAGATGAGCTTGTAGCGGTGGGTGCGCACGCCGTAGTGGGCGGCCACGTTGTGGTGTGACAGGTGCATCCAGTAGCGGTAGTAGATGCCCTGCTGCCAGTCGCCGGGGGTTTCGCCGTTGAGGAGCGGACGGCAGCTGCGCCCCTGCATGTGGTCGGGGATGTCGATGCCGGCGCAGTCGAGCCAGGTGGGGGCGAAGTCGACGTTCAGCATCATCTCCTCACAGACCGAGCCGGCTTCGATCTCCCTGGGGTAGCGGATGATGAAGGGCATGCGCAGCGACTCTTCGTACATGAAGCGCTTGTCGTACCAGCCGTGGTCGCCCAGGAAGAACCCCTGGTCGGAGGTGTAGATGACGATAGTGTCCTCGACTGCCCCACCCTCTTCCTCCAGATAGTCGAGGACGCGGCCGACGTTATCGTCGATGCTGGCCACGCAGCGCAGGTAGTCCTTGATGTAGCGCTGGTACTTCCAGCTTTTCTCCTCGGCCGCGTTTAATCCCTCGGGCACCGGCTGCTTGAGGTCGAGCTCGTTGAGGTCATCGGCGACCCGCATGCGGGCCTCGCGGGCCGCGTGGGCGCGATTGCTGTAGTCGTCGTCGAACGTCGGTGGCTCGGGGATGTCGACATCTTCGTAGAGCTGCGCGTGCTTGTCGTCCGGTTCCCAGTGCCGGTGTGGTGCCTTGTGGTGGTACATGAGAAAGAACGGCCGCTCTCTGTCCCGCCCCTTCAGCCAGTCCAGACTCAGGTCGGTTATCAGATCTGTGGTGTATCCCGAATACTGGACCTTCTCACCGTTGCGGACCATCTCCGGATCGAAGTAGGGCCCCTGCCCCTGCAGGATGTTCCAGTAGTCGAAACCGGTCGGCCAGTGGTCGGTCCCCTGGCCCAGATGCCACTTGCCGACAATCGCCGTCTGGTAGCCGTCGCGCTGGAGGATCTTGGCGACGTTCTCCAGACGGTTGTCGAGGTGGGCGCCAATGGTGGTGACACCGTTGACGTGGTTGTAGGTGCCGGTCAGGATGCCGGCCCGGCTCGGCTCGCACAGGGAGTTGGTGCAGAAGCAGTTGTCGAATCGCATCCCCTCTCGAGCGATGCGGTCGAGGTTGGGGGTCTGGTTGATGCGGCTGCCATAACAGCTCATGGCGTGGGAGGCGTGATCGTCGGACATGATGAAGAGGATGTTGGGCTTGGTCACGACAGCACAATCCCATCCTACAGCGGTCTCGGGTAGACCCGCTTCCAGCCCGGTTCGCCAAAGTCGAGATCGCTCGACAGGTCGGTGCCGGAGACGACCTTGTCGTGGTGGGAGGCGACGACTGAGCGCATGATCTCGTTTGTGAGGGCCGCATCCAGCCGATCGCGAACCTGGCGATGCCCCTCTCCCTTCAGCAGATTGCGCTGCTCGGTTGGGTCCTCCGCCAGATCGAAGAGCAGATGCTCGCCGGTGGCGTACTTGCACAGCTTCCAGCGGCCGTCGTAGGCCATCCAGCCGTCGTTCATCATGCCGAAGAGGTATTCCCGGGATCCGCGCCCGTCGAGGCCTATGCCGGGCAGGGGCAGGAAGTCCATGTAATCTGGAACGGCACTGCCTCCGCACTGCAGCAGCGAGGGCGAAATGTCGCCCAGAGCGACGAGCTCGTCGATCACCTGCCCGCCGGCGCGGCCGGGGATGCGGACGATGAGCGGCACGTGTATGCTGCCCTCGAAGAAAGAGCCCTTGCCGATGAGGTTGTGGTCGCCCAGGTAGTCGCCGTGGTCGGAGGCGAAGATGATGACGGTGTCTTCCAGACGGCCGGTATCACGCAGCGCCTGGAGAATGCCGCCGACCTGGTCGTCGATCTGCATGACCAGAGCGGCATAATGGGCGCGGATCTTGCGCTTGTGCGCCTCGGTGAACTCGGTGTAGTCGACGCCGTTCCAGGGAAGCTTGTAGCTGTCGATGGTGCTCTGGCGCAGCCGCGGTGTGTCGCCGGCAACTTCCGGAATAGCGGGGGGCATCTCGGTCTCGTCGACGCGCTCCAGGTACTCCGGTGAAGGATCGTAGGGACAATGGGGTCCGGGGAATCCCACCATGGCTGCAAAAGGCCCCTCGCCGTCGTATTCCCGAATGAATCTGGCCGCCTCCTGACCTACGAAGTAATCCCAGGAACACTCCAGGGGATTGATGCTGACGATCGCTCCCCTGTTCTCGCGATACCCGGGGTGTTCGTCGCCGTGCATCTTGCGGCGACCCCGCTCGGCGAGGAAGTGGGCGTAGTCGTCGTTGATGTGCAGCCAGCGCTTGTCCTCGCAGACGACACGGTGCTGGAAGCCAATTTCCGCGTCCCACGGGTAGAAGTCCATCTTGCCGATGGCGGCGGTGTAATAGCCGCACGCCCCCAGCAGCTCGGGCCAGGTGCTCAGGCCGACCTCCCGGTAGTCGGGACGCAGGAACTGGCTGTTGTCCAGGACGCCGGTGCGGATGGAGTTGAGACCGGTGAGCAGATTGAGGCGGGCGGTCACGCACACGGGAGCGGTGCTGTAGGCGCGGGCGTAGCGCACTCCGTCAGCGGCGAGGCTGTCGATCTGCGGAGTGGCGATGAACTCAGCGCCGTAACAGCTCAGGAAGTCCGCCCGCAACTGATCGGGCATGATGAAGAGGATGTTGGGTCTGGCCATGCTGGCACTCCGTCTCACTGTAAACACAATCTATTTGTACGGTGACGCTCTTCAGCGGCACGGGGCGGGAATCTAAGCCTAATCCAAGCCACGGTCGAACTGGCCGTGGAACCCCGCGGGCGTCTCAGATGGGGATAAGGGGGGATCGAGTCCATCTGGTTTGAAGGGAACCCAGATGGGGGATTTCTATCTGGACGATCTGTTGCCGGCGACGGCACCACCGGATCCGGGTGCGCTCACAGCGAGAACACGGTCGACGGCTGCCAGCAGATCCAGCTCCGAGAAGGTCAGGCCGGTGGCCTCGTCTTCGATCCGTCGACCGCTCTCGGAGAAGACACCCATCATGGCGTCGGGCAGATTATCCGCCTTGTTCCGCCACGCGTAACCGCCCTTCTCGATGGCTTCGCGCAGGATCTGCGCGCAGCCCGCGGCGCAGGCGTTGGAGGAAGACGTGGCCCCTGCCGCCACCAGCAGGTCGGTGTTCGCCCAGCGATCCAGGTGGACGGTCCGTTCGCCCGGAACGGTGGCGCCGATGGCGAAGCAGTGCGGTTGGCAGGCGGGCCACGATATGCCGTCGGTGTAGTGATGGTTGCCGCAGGGTGCGCTCACCCAGACATTGAGATCGCGCAAATGTCTGAGCTTCTCGTCGATAGCGGTCGGAACGGGTTCGCGATGTCGCTGGTCGTCGACAGGGGACAGGTTCACCGCCGTTATGTTGTATTCCGACTGGTGCTCGATCACCCACTGCAGGCCCGCCGCCATGGTCGCCGATTCGTCCTTTTCCAGGTGCACGACGCTGATGCAGCGGACCTGAGCCACTGAATTGTCGTAGGCCACACCCCGCACGCCCTGGAAGTTGAGCGACGAGGGAAAGCCGACAGAGGTGCCGTGGTACCCCGGCGCCACCGGCGTGGGGTCGTCGTTTCCGTCGATGCTGTTGTGGGTGGCGATGACCTTGGGTCCCCAAGGCATGACCACCCGCCACTCGGGGGCGGAGAGGTCGCAGCCGTCGTCGAGCACGGCCAAGCACTGCCCTCTTCCCCAACTGAGCGCATCGCCGAATGTCCGCCAGGCCTCGGTTACCCCTATCTGTCGGAAGCTGTCGGCGTCGAAAGGAGCCCCACCCGAAGCTGTTGCAGCCAGTGGACCGGTATCCGATTCAGGCACAGGTTCACCTATCTCCCTCCCAGGACGAGAAAAGGTCCGCTCCACAAAAGTGGAGCGGACCTCCTGCCGTAGCGATCTCCCGCTGGTGCAGCGGAGTTACCTATGCGGCCATATCCTTGAGCTTTTTCAACGCCGTCACTTTGACTCTCACACTGGCCGGCTTCGCCGCCACGTCCATCGTCTCCCCCGGCCTGAACGGATTGGGGACGCCCTTCTGGGCCTTTCTCGCCGGCTTTTTCACCGAGGCGATCTTCAGCAGACCGGGAAGGGTGAACGTTCCCGTGGCGCGCTTGCGGATGTGGCGGTCGATCACTCCGCCCAACTCCACCAGCACACTGGCGACTTCTTTCCTACTCAGCCCGGTGTTCTCAGCGAGCGTGTTCAACAGCGCGGTTTTGGTCATGGGCTTGCTGAGAGCAGTTGTCTTCTTTTTTGCCATGAGTTCCTCCATGTGTGGTTGCAGGGGGTGTAAACTGAAGAGAAAATAGGAGCAGCTGTTCATTCGTGCAATGACCGGAAGAAAAATCGCAAACAGGCGAGGCCTCACATCGGAATCGTGCTGGCTCCGATCGGCTGTGGCCCCGCAGGTCGGATCGGTGCGGTCTCCGGAGCCGCGTAGGTCACATCCAGGTGGGGGGTCTCCAACCGCACGTGGCCCTCGTGGCGCGAGTCCATGATGGCGGCGACTCCGCCCGTCACCAGCAGCGTGCGCTCTACCGGATACTGCGGCAGGCCGGTGAGAAACATCTCCTGTATGTTGAGGCCCAGGTAGCTAAAGTGGGGGAAGGGCTCTCGACCGGAGCGCAGACCGGTGGCCTGGATCTGGCCGTCGATCAGCGCCGCGTAGGCCCAGCGGCGGATTTGCCCCGGCAGGTGCAGCACCGTCGCTCGCAGGCCGTCGGCATACTCGATGAGAAAGGCGGCCGGGCTGTCGCAGTCTTCTCCTCCATTCCCCTCCAATGCCCCACCCAGCGCGCTGGCGGCCTCAGCAAGCTCTGCAGACCACTTCCCCGCTTTGCCCGCCTTCCACACGTCATCTCCCTCCAGGCACTGGACTGCGGCAATGCCGGTCTCCCCTCTCTGGCGGCGTTCTACCATGGCCTGCAGCGCTTCGAAGGCGTGGTAGCCGTAGGCCTCCAGATCACCGTAGCTGACGATCAGGGCCTCCTGGATCGGCGCACCCAGCTCGTGCTCCAGCCACGGGTCGCGCCAGAACAAGGGCACGGAGGAGCCGGCCATGAATGGGACTCCCAGCTGGCGGGCGCGGTCGTACACCCAAAGGGCGTCAGACCAGGTGCAAGCCAGGTGCTTGTCGCTGAAGACGGGCACGACGCGTCCAGAGGTCGCCAGCACGCCACAGATCTGTTCGAGGAAGTGGCGCCGCGGGTACAGGCGCTGTCCCTTCTCGTTGCAGGCGTAGTCGCCGTGCTCGCCGATGGAGAGCACACCGTCGACGGCCAGCTCATTGCCTCCAAGACAGAGCGTGGCGGGAATGCTCTGGTAGATGGGGATACCGCAGTCCCTGGCCAGGGACTGGCCGATGTCGTTGGCGTGCGTCTGATCCATGTACATGGAAGCGACTTCGACCTGGGGAGGCAGCAGGCCGTCGTCGGTGGGGAATCCCCGGGCGAACTTGGTGACGATGACGTCGGCGTGGGAGTTGGCAAAGAAGGTGGTGACGATGGCGGCGATCTTGCGCGGTTCCGAGGCCGCCGGTCGGGAGGAGTCGGTCATGGGCGCTCCCCTTACTGAAGGATGGTGGGTTGCAGGGGGATGTCGTCGTCGGCCGGGAAGAACGGCCGCTCCATGCGCTCGAAGGAGGCGTTGCGGGCGTCGCCGGCGTAGGCCCGGGCGTGTCCAGAATGAAGACGGCCACGGCATGGTAGACGTTGTGGATACTCGTCGTATTCGACCACCACGCTGCCGTGGCGATTCGTCGTTGCGTTCGGCATCTAGTCGCGCCGGGGACAGCCGATCATCCCCGATCCTCCACGTACTCGAATGGCTGCGGAAAATGCTCCTTGCCGAACATCATGTCGGAATAGCTGCCCAGAGGCAGGTCGAGGGGATCGGCCATGCGGTAGCGATCGACCACTTCGAAATTCAGCTCGATGCCCAGCCCGGGAGCGCCGCTCAGCTGCAGCTGTCCGTCGCGGATGTCGAGGGGCTCGACCAGGAGCTGGTCGATGAAGGGAAGGGTGGTGCGGTCGACCTCGACGGTGATGCCGTTGGGAGCGGCGGCGACGACGTGGGCGTTGGCGGTGATGGCGACCGCGTCCGACCAGGAGTGGGTGGCGATCCGCAAGCCGTGCTCGGCGGCCAGCAAGGCGACCCGTCGGACCTCGCTGATGCCGCCGCAGCGGGAGGCGTCGGGCTGGACGATGTCGACGGCGCCGGCGCGAATGAGCTCGCGGAAGCCCTGGAGGCCGAACTCGTTCTCACCGGCCGAAATGGGGACGCTCACGGTTCCGCGGAGGGCGCAATAGGCGTCGATGTCGTCGGGGGCGAAGGGCTCCTCGTACCAGAATACGCCCTGCTCGGCGAAGAAGCGACCCATGCGGCGGGCCAACTCCAGGTGGTAGCGCATGGAGGTGTCGACCATAATGTCGCAGTTCGGACCGATGGAGGCGCGGACGGCTTTCACCGCCTCCCGGTCGAAGGCCTCGCTGCGGGCCAGTCGCATCTTGACGCGGCGGAAGCCGGCCTCCACGTGAGCGGTCGCCTCCGCGGCCAGGGCGTCGATGTCGTTCCACAGCAGGCCGCTGGCGTAGGCGGGACACTCGGGCCGCTCGCCGCCCAGCAACTGCCACACCGGTTTGCCGGCGGCCTTGCCGCGCAGATCCCAGAGAGCCGTGTCCACGCCGCCCAGAGCGGAGACCGCCGCGCCCTTGCGGCCGTACCAGAGGGTGATGGCGGCCATTTTCTGCCACAGCTCCTCCACCTGGGTGGGGTCCTGGCCGCGCAGGAGCTCGTCGAGCTGTTTCTCGACGATCAGGTGGACGAGGGCAGGATGGGAGTAGACGGAGCCGACGCCGATTTCGCCGCTGTCGGTGTGGACGAGGATGATGGTGGTGACGCGGCCGGTGCACATGCCACCGGCGTAGCGGAAACCGCCGGGAGGCGGGTATTTGTACACCAGGTTGATCGCTTCGACGCGGTCGATTTTCACGCGGCAGGTCCTCTGGAGGGGTGAGCCAACAGTGGCCGGGGAGGCGCACGGCGAATCAATGGTCAAATTGTCGCATCGCAGCTGGTAAGAAAAACAGCATTTCTCACCCACGCAATACCAAAAACCGGCAGTAACGCCGCGATGGAGCGAGAGCGGCACGCCCGGCTCAGCCTGGGGTTCGCTCAAGCGCCGGGGATCCTAGCCGAGGCGCTCTAGCGCCTCCATCATGTCGATCAGACTCAAACCGGTGTGATAGCCCGGGTCGGCATCGGCGGTGGCGGGGATGGCTGGCGACACGGCTCCGTCCGCACTCCGCGTCTGCACCGCCATGAGGTGTACATCCGGTCTGACGTAGCACTGGATAAAGGCATTGTGGCAGCCGGCCAGGACGCGCAGACAGCTCTTCCTGGTCTCGTCGTCAGCGGCCAGTCCTGCGCAGTGGGCGGCTGCCCGCATGGTTTCGGGCAGACTCCACCATGGCATGTCGGTGTTGGTCGGGCGCCGGGAGACGAGGTCGTAGCTCTTGCAGATGCCGGCCGGGCCGGGTTGAAAACAGAGGGCGTGGATATGTGTCAGGATCGCCGGCATGGCGGACTCCACTGCGGACAACGACTCTGATGCCACCGCCGAGATCGAACACGACTCGCGGAGGCCGCGGATCATGTTGGCGGCCAGCCCGACGAACTCGAGGGCGTGACCCGGGTCGCAGACGACGGAACCGTCCGCTTCCCGGTAGGGCTGGCCGTCGGCATCGACGGCCTCCCAGAAGTCGAAGTCTTGCAGCCAGGGAATACGGCCATCGATGTTGACGTGGCCGGTCATCTCATGCTGCAGCAGTCGCAGGCCGGATTCAACGGCGCTGGCGTCGCTCAGACGGGCGCGAAGGGCGACAGTCCCCAGGGAGATCATGTGGGATCCGTGGGAGAACCTGCCGGCTACCGGGAGCACCGGGTTTTTCGGGTCGAGGGGCTGCTGGTCGGTGACGAAAGAGTCGCGGGTGAAGAGGGCGGCTTCGACCTGTTGGCAGTATTCGAGAGCTTCCGATTTCCCGGGGCCATCACCCAGGAATCCGGCCGCAGCCAGCATGCCCTTCGAGGCGAAGAGGTCGCTGGTATTGAAAGGCGCTTCCGCCGTCAGCGGGGCCGTGACTCGCGCTCTTCCATCTTCATCCACCACGAAGGGAGTGCCGTCAGCGCGCATGAGAAAGAAGAGATGGCCGCCGTTGCGGTCGCGGATGCGCCGCAGCGTCCGGAGCACGGCGCGGATCATGGCCTCGATGCGGGGGAGCAACTGAGAGCGATCGGCGGCGCCGGTCCCATCCCGCAGCCAACGTCCATGGCCGGCCAGCGCTTCGAGGCCTCGGCCCTGGATCCAGCCGTACACGGCATCGAGACCGCGGATGAAGTCGTCGTCGGGGAAATCCCGGCCCGTGGAGAGGTCGAGCTTGGTGTCGACGAAGGGGTAGTCGGGCCGACGCTCAAAGCGCTGGAGCACGACTTCGAGAACCGTCAGGCAGATGGCCTGGTAATCGTCGGTGGCCCGCTTGAGCTGAGCAAGCGACGGCTCGGCGGGGAGTGTGAGGCCAGCGAAGCCGCTGGATGAGGCGCTGGGTCCTGATGTAGTCAACGGCTACCTCCTTGGTGGGAGGAGCGGAAATCCGTTATCGGTCCGCCGATGTCGACATTCCGCACGGAGTGCAAGCATGCGGCTCAAGTATATAGTGTGGATGTGGCTCCAGGGCGAGCGTGTCATTGCTAAGGGAAACGACAGCAACTTTCTTTGTAACGCTGACGGGAAGCCTCTCAAGTTCATCAATGATGCTGACAACCGGAGATTGTTGACCCCATGATCCTGTGGAAGGTAAACAGGATATAGGAGTACAGCAGCGGTCCCCACGGAGAATTTCAAAATGTCCAACAGACTCATGGCAGGAGCGGGCGGGGCCCACATCACGCCGCCCATCGGCTTTCCCATGGGCGGCTACGGCGCTCGTGATCACGGCGCCGAGGGTGTCCACGACCAGCTCAACACCCACGCGCTGTTCCTCGACGACGGCTCCACCCAGGTGCTGGTGGTTGCCAGCGATCTGCTGGGACTGCGGGCCCCGCAGGTTGCCAGGGTGAGAGAGCTGGTGACGGAAGCCACCGGAGTGCCCGCCGGCCATGTCTTTCTGGCCTGCAGCCACACCCACGGCGGTCCACTCATGTATTCCGACTTCGCCGGTTTCAGCGCCGCGCACGAAGCCTACCTGGAGACGCTCTACCACTACATTGCCGGGGCGGCGCTGCAGGCGGTGAATGCGGCCATTCCCGTGCGCTATGGCCATGCCAGAAGGGAGGTGAGGCTGGGCGCCAACCGGAGGGAGCGCCAGGCGGACGGGACGACGAAAATCGGGGTCGATCTCGACGCGCCAGTAGCACCGTGGACGGACGTGATCTGCTTCGATCGCGCCGACGGCAGCGGCACGCTGGCGATGCTCTACCAGCACGCCGTCCACGGCACCTGCATGCAGGGCGACAATTACCTGTTCACCGCCGACACCATGGGATACGCCATGCGGCTGGTAGAGGCTCAGCTGGAGAGCTCGACGGCGCTGTTTCTGAACGGCTGCGCCGGCAACATCAACCCGCATCCGCGCGGTACCTTCGGCCTCGCCCGCCGACACGGCACCCGGCTCGGAGCCGCCGTTCTCCAGGCTGTTACCGAGATAGCGGATTTCAGGGAGGAGGGCCGCCTGAACTGCATTCAGCATGAATGCGAGCTGCCCCTGGAGGAGCCGAAGCCCCTGGAGGAGTGCGAGCGCGACCTGACCGAAATCGAGCCGGCGTACCTCGCTCTGGGTGGCGCCCATCACAAGAGCTGGACCCTCTCGCGACGGTACTTCGCCGCCAAGGCGCAGGTAGAGGCGGCCAGAAGCGGTCAGTTGGCGAGCGGGCTGCCCATAGAGATCCAGGTGGTGGCGCTGGACGATCTGGCGCTCGTGAGTCTCCCGGGTGAGATCTTCGTGGAGACGGGCTTCGCCATCTGCGCTTCATCTCCGTTCGAGGTCACGTTGCCCGTGGGGTACGCCAACGGTTCCATCGGCTACGTGCCCACCTTGGAGGAGGTGCCTTTCGGGGGATACGAAGTGGGCGAGGCCCGGGCGCGGTATCAGGGTCGCCGCATTCGCGATGACGCCGATCGCGCGCTTGTCGACGGCGCGCTGGAGGCGCTGCGGCTCGCGGCGCCGACAGAAGGCGGCACCTGATAAGCCGGAAGTAGACCGTCCCCCTCGACTGCGCCGCGGCCGGCGGAGATGACCTGGCAGCCCATCTATGCCTACATCTGGGGCGGCCCGGCGACGGATGCGGCGGACGTGTCTGGTCGGTTCGCCATCGGCTACGAGGACGGTGCCCTCTACGTGACGATGGAGTCCGAGGCCACGAATCGATCGTTCAAGAGGACCCTTCTGAGGACCTTCTGATTGTTCTATATTGCCCCCATGCCAGACATACCAACTTATCGATGCCGGCGGCTCGATAGGAAAGCCGCCGCCCCCCCCGCCGATATAGACCAGGCTCCCTGGAGCGAGACGGAGTGGATCGAGGATTTCGTCCTGGTCGGCGGCCCGGAACCTCCACCGGACCGTTTCCTGTCCGCCGCCGCCCGTTGGGATGACGAGGGTCTCTATGTAGCCTACAAATCGGCGCCGTCGCTGGTGCCGGTGACCAAGACGCAGCGGGACGACGATCTCTTCAACGAGTGCACGGTGGAGATCTTCATGGCCGCCGGCAAGGGCTTCTACGAGATCGAGGTCAACCCGCTCGGCGCCGTGCTGGACCTGCATTGCCCCGACGAAAGGGAGGAGCAGTACTGGCGGCCGCAGGCGCAATGGCACGCGGAGGGAATGCGGTGGGCGGTGCGCGGGATGCGGTCGCCGGAGGTCAGGGCGGACGAGGCCTGGATGGCGGAGCTATCGGTGCCCTGGGCGGCGATGCCGGAGGTGACGCGAGAGCCCTTCGAGGGGGCCGAGTGCCTGCGCGTCAACCTCTGCCGCTGCCAGATGCGGCCGGACGGTACCGGCGAGCTGACTTCCTGGACGGCGGCCACGAAGCGCTTCAGCGAGCTAGACGTCATGGGCAGACTGCTGCTGGTGGAGTGAGCGCCCGGGCGCGACCCGGTCCAAGCGGTCAAAGATCGCGGTTGGGATTCTCCATCCCAGCGCCGGCTTCCCGCCGCTCGTTCGCCCTGGTCGCCTCCTGCTGTCGCCACCGGGCGTATTTGGGCGTGTCGATGAAGTCGTGCAGGGTTGCCCGCTTCCTGTAGGGCACGTAGTTGCCGATGTGCCAGAGCGTGTTTCGGTAAAGAGCGTAGTCCCCTGTGTCCAGATGGATCTGCACCGCTCCGGGCATGGAGCGGCAATACTCCAGACAGAGCTGCTCCCGCTCGACGGCGGGCTTTCCTTCCAGATCCGGTCCGGAGATCGGACGGTTTGGAAAGCGTTCCACCTCCCGCGGCAGGTCGCGGCGCAGATGGCTGCCCGGCACGAACCAGGTGCAGCTGTCGGCGTAGAGCGCGCAGTTGACCTGGTTGAACAGGTCGATGTCGCCGGATACGGCATTCCACCTGGACAGATCGAGACCGCTGACGTTGTCGCGCCAGTCCCGGTGCCAGTGGGTGCAGTAGGGCAGCTCGGACGGTTCAAGCAATATCCCCATGGAGCCCGGTCCCCCCTGGGCGTGAGACGGTGTGAGCACGCGGGTGAGGGCATCGACGAGGACGGGCAGCTCCGTGTAGTCGATGAAGGGCTGCTGTTCCAGAGCGAATTCGCCCACCGGCTGCAGGCGCTGCGTTTGCAGCCCGGCCCGGTCGCGGGCGATCTGACGGGCGCGATCGGTGACGCGCCGCAGGTCGCCGATCAGGGAGTCGGGCAGGATGCTTTCGAAGACGGTGTACCCCAGCCGGTGATACTCGTCAATATGTCGCTCTGAGAACTGAAAGGTCATTGCTACACCACCTCCGTCTGCGGCGGTGGTGAATCCACCGGCCTGGATCCGGCGGCGCCCACCTGTCGGCGCCACAGCTGGAGGCGCTCCGGTAGCTGCGCGGGCCTCGCCACACCCGTGGTGGCGATCTGCTGCACGGTGATGGAGGCGACCAGACCGCCGACGACGGCGGCCTCGGCCAGCTCGGCACCGGCGCACAGGGAGATGACGGCCCCGGCGCTGGCGCTGTCTCCGGCGCCGGTGGGATCCACCTCTCCCTCGATTTCAACAGCGGGCACCAGGGTCCACTCCGGATCGCTGACGATCATACCCAGCCGGCCGCGAGTCCCCACCACCGGCGCGCCGTTCACCTGGCGCAAGCGCTCCAGGGCGGGTTGAAGCTGGGCCGGGCTGACCTCCTTTCCCGGGGCAGCCGCCTCGTCGCCCACCGCCTCGAACTGGTTGGGCTTGATGATGACGCGGCGAAACGCCCGAATGCGCCGGCGACTGTCGGCCCAGAAAATTACCCGCGGGCAGCTCGAGGCGCGCTCGGCTACCGCTCTGCGCACCGCGGTGGTCACCACGCCGCAGTCGGCCTCCTCGACCTGGTCGACGATGACGAGGGCGTCGATGCGGGGCAGGAGGGCATCGATCGAGGCGATGATCTCGCGCTCGGTCCCTGAGGTCGTGCGAACCCGGTTCACGGTGTCGTAGCGCGAGTACTCGCCGGCCAGCGCGGCGGCGCGCACGTTGCGGGGTTTCAGGTAGGTGGGCGTGCGGCGGTCGGAGACGGTGTGGAGGTAGTCGGTGAGGCAGCCCAATCCATCCAGTCCGCGACGGAGCTCCAACCCTTCACCGTCATCGCCGCTGAACCCGATGGCGTAGAGCTCGCCGGCGCCCAGGGCCGCCAGGTTGCAGGTCACCGTGCCGGCCGCACCGGGACTGGTGCTCACATCCACTACCTGACGGGCGGCCTTGCCGGTCTCGAGGCTGAGCTCTTCGAGCGCGGGGTCGACATGCAGATACTTGTCCAGGAAGAAGTCCCCCAACACCGCGATCCGCGCTTGCGGAAAGCATCCGAGGAGCTCGTCGAGTCGCAGCGGCGACAGCTCGGCGGTTTTCACCCCGGCCTCCCCAGCTCCCGGGAGAGCGTTAGTAGGAAATCGCGGTTGTCGGCCTGCACGTAGCGCAGCGTTCCCCCCATGCGGCTGAAGGTCTTGTTAAAGCGCAGGTAGTAGGCCGGGTCCTCCTCGGGGGGCTCGCCCTGAGACCAGTCCCAGGAGGAGGAGGCCAGATCGACGACCGCAATGTAGTGATCGTCGATGTGCTGCCCGCGCTGGATGGCCAGGTTCTGGGCCATGGACAGCGATTTCTCGAAGATCATCGGGCTCATCACCGCCGAGCCGATGGAGATGTAGACTCCGCCCCCATCGAGATGGCTCACGGCTTCGGCGAAGGTCAGGAAGTCGCGCTCCGCGCAGCGGCCCAGACAGGAGCATAGGTTCATGGGATGGTTGTAGATGATGTCGTGCCCGACCATGGGATGGCCGGTGAGGGGGATTCCCAGCTCGAAGGCGTTCCCCTGGGCGCTGTAGCGTCGCCACGGGTGCGGAATGTCCAGGCGGCCCGGGGCCAGCTCGAATCTCCGCACCACCCACAGCAGGTCGGCGGCGGCCGCTGACTGCTGCGGATCGTGGGCCAGGTGGGCGGCCACCGCACCTTCGAGGTCGGCCTCAGAGGGGATGTCCAGGCCCTGGGTGTGAATCATCGCGCCGATCGACTCACCGTAGCCCCGGCCCTCGTAGGCCCCGATATTGAGCGCCAGGTTGAGGTAGAGGCCGGTCTCATGCCAATTGCCGAAGCGCCCTTCGGTCACCATCTGGGCCACATCCTCGCAGCTCGCGCCCAGATAGCTGAATTCCCAGTCGTGGATGATGCCGGCGCCGTTGGTGGCCAGATGGGTCAGCCAGTTGTCTCCGATCAGCCGGACCAGCACCGGCGCCAGGCCATTCTTGATCGCATGGGCTCCAAAGGCGCACATCACCGGTTTGTCGCGCTGTCTCGCGGTGCGCACACACCGGGCCAGTTCGGCGATCAACTCGCCGCCGGCGTCCGACATCGGACCCGGCTCGCGGCCTGGCTCGACCGCCGTGGCTTCGATAGCGAACCGGTGCGGGCGCGCCGACAGCGGCTCCATCTTCAGTTGGAAACGGTCGAGGTGTTTGTGGCTCATGGACTGAGGAAAGATCTCCTCTCTTGATCGAGCTGGTCTGCGCACCTGAAAAGCCTGCAGCGGGCGCGGCGTGGTTGAAGGCAGTCAATGGCATCAGCGCGGCGGGGCCGTGCGGAATCGGGTTCGCCTCAGGCGCCGCGCCAGAGATAATCCACCAGGGGACGCCAGTCCTGGAAGTCGGGGATGACGATGTCGGCGCCCACGCCGATCAATCGCTGGCGCTTCCAGGCGTCGGCCTCGCCGCTGCGACCGGCCTCGTCGCTGGCTACCGCCACGGCCGTTCCCCCGGCGCTCTTGACGTTCTCGATCTCCACGTAGCCGTCGCCAAACCCCAGCAGGCGGGCACCATCGATTTCCTGCTCTTCGAAAATGCGCTGGATAACCTGGGCCTTGGAGTATGAGAGGTAGTCGTCGACGGCGCCGTGCAAGCGCTCGCCGAAATAGGGTGTCAGTCCCAGCAGATCCGCCTCTTCTCTGACGAACTCCTCGTCCGTGCCGCTGGCCAGGTAGAGCTGGGCGCCCCGCTCTCGCAGCGCCGAGAGCATGGCGATCGCCCCGGGGACGAGCATGCTCTCGGCAGCGGCCCGTCCCGTCCGCAGGTCCTCGCGTCGGGCCTCGATTTTCCGCATCAGGCGGTCGTGGTAGATCTGCTTGTAGTGCAGCGGATTTTCGGCGCGTCCACCCCGCTGGACAACCTCGTCGGCCAGCCGAATCATCTGGTAGATCGTCTGCTTGCCCGCCAACGCCATGACGAAGTTGGCGGCGATGCCCGCCAGCTCCTGTGCCGACTCGTCGGTGCCGGTCTCCTGCAGCAGCTCCACCATCATCGGCACCATCACCTCCGGCCAGCCCTCTCGTATCAGGCTGAGGGTGCCGTCGAAGTCGAACAGCACGTGATCGGGCGGCGCCGAGAGTTCGACGTCGCGGATGATTTCGATGCCGCTGCCGGGCAGCAGGCGCGTCTCGCCGGCAGCGCTCACGCGCCGGTAATCCGCTTCACTCATCTGGTTTCGAGATCGTCCACTCACTCACTCACTCCGTTCCGCCATCACCAGCCTCCTCCATAAAGAAGTAGCACACCAGATGGGTCATAATCATGTGCGCGTCTTCCACCCTCCCCATGTGGTGACTGTCCACCACCACGGGCAGATCGACGGCGCCGGCCAGCTCGCCGCCGCCGAAGCCGGTCCAGCCGATCGTCGTCATCCGCTTTTGCCGCGCCACCTCGACGGCGTTGAGGACGTTTCTGCTGTTGCCCGAGCCCGATATGGCGATGAGGAGGTCTCCTGGCTGACCGAGATTCTGCAATTGCTCGGAGAACACGCTGTCGTAGCTGACGTCGTTGGCCAGGGCGGTGATCCAGGGGATGTTGTCGGTCAGCGCGATCACTCTGAAACGACGGCTGTGGCGGCCGTAGCTCGCCCCCTTGCCCAGATCGTTGGCCAGGTGACTGGCGGTGGCGGCACTGCCACCGTTGCCGCACACAAATACTTGCTGGCCGGACTCCCGAGCCGACGCCAGCAGCTCGCGGGAGCGCTTGACGGCCTCCAGGTCGAGGTTGGCGAGGGCCTCTTTGAGACCTTCGAGGTAATTGGTCAGGTGATCCACGTTACACTCCTGTTCTATTAATGATGATGAGGGAATCGACGGGCTACTGCTACATCCGGGTCTGCTTCACCACCCAGTCGACGACTGTCGTCACCATCTCGGGAGCGGCTTCGTCGCCGAAGATGTGGTTGGCGGCTTCGATCCGCACAAGGTTTCGGAGCGGGACTCCGAGTTCGCGCCCCGCTTCGGCGTAGGTTCCGAACTCTGGACGAAATCGGGGCTTTGGGTCCCCCGCCTTCGAGATGACGTCGAAGGAATCCTGAATGGGTACTACGTCGTCGTCGGTGCCGTGGACGAGCAGCCAGGGCACGGCGATCTCACCCGCCGGTCCGAGGACCGAGTCGATGCGATGCATGTCGTCGATGAAGATCTGCGACAGGGGACAGTCGGGCTCGTCCCACATGAACCCCTGGCCCGGGGTCACGTCGCCGAACTCCCGGTCGGCGAAGGCTCGCGTGTGTACCATTCCGGCCAGCGATACTAGCCAGCGTACGCGCCTGTCCTGGGCGGCCCGGAGAATCCCCACGGCGCCTCCCATGCTGTGACCGATGTAGCAGATAGGCCGGTCGGCGTTCTCGGCAGCAATGGCTGCAATGGCATCTAGGACGGCGCCGAGATCGGCGATTTCCCTGGTGATGGTGGCCTGGCGAAAGTCACCCTCGGATTTGCCGTTGCCGGAGAAAGAGAACCGGATGGTGTCGATACCGGCCGCGGCCAGCCCCTCGGCGAGGGTGACGAGGAAGGGGCGATCCTTGTTGCCGGTGACGCCGTGGCCGAGGACGGCGACGGCGTCGGAGGTCCTTTCCGACGGCGCGGAGTCGGCGGGGTGAAAGGAGTAGTCGAGGCGTTCTCCGTGGGCGTTTCTGATCTCGTCGAGCATCCTGACACCGGGTCCTTAACAAAGGTGGTCGACCTCGAGATCGCCGATCTAACTAGCGCAGAAGGTACGTCACCGCGGCGGCAGCGGCCAAAATGTCGGCGGCGACGGCCCGGCTTTGCGTGATCGGACGCGGCTGTTGGAGTTTGGCGAGCAGCCGTCAGCCGCTGTGAAGGATGAGGTTGCGGGCAGCGTTGCGGCGATGAGAGACGTGGAAGGCGCATCGCCTCCAAGGTGCGCACATGAAGTGTCAACAACAAGAATCCGGGCGAGGCGATGGCAGGCGGTTGCGTCCGCTGCCCCAGGGAACGCCCGGTTTCCAGGTCTCCTTGCCCGCAGCGGTTGGCGAGGGTATCTTGCCCACGCTCGATTCGTGGGAAGTCGAACCACGAGAAGTCGACTGGCCTCGTCCGCCTGGATGCCCCCGCGGCATCGCTTGCACGCTCTCCGATTCGTGATGGTGGTCTCCATGAGTTCTTCCAAATACCCCAGATCTCTCCTTTCACAACTGTACCGGACTCTGTATTCGATCCGCGTTTTCGAGAATTCCTGCATTCAGCTTTACCGCCAGGGATTGATCAGGGGGTACTTGCATCCCTATCTGGGTGAGGAGGCGATCGCCACCGGCGTGTGTGCCGCCCTCTGGCAGGACGACTACATCGTCAGCACGCACCGGGGACACGGCCACTGCATCGCCCGCGGCGGTCAGCTGGGTCCGATGGTGGCGGAGATCATCGGCAAGGAGACCGGGTACTGCCGGGGTCGCGGGGGATCGATGCACATCGCCGACGTGAGAGGGGGCAACCTCGGGGCCAACGGCATCGTGGGCGCTGGTCTCCCCATGGGTATCGGGGCGGCCCTCGGCGCCAAGATTCGCGGCGAAGACCGAGCCGCGGTGGTGTTCACCTCCGACGGCGGCGCCAGCCACGGGACCTTCGGCGAGTCGCTGAACCTGGCCGCCATCTGGGATCTTCCCGTCATCGTCGTGGTGGAGAACAATCAGTTCGCCGTCTCCACGCCGGTGGAGGAGTCCTCGCGCGAGTCCGAGCTGTTCAGGCGAGGCGAGGGATACGGGGTGAAGGGTTTCTCCGTGGACGGCAACGACGTGTTGGAGGTGTACGAGCGCGTGGTCGAGTCGCGGAAGCTGTGCAGCGAGGGCGGCGGCCCCGTGCTCATGGAGGCCAAGACCTACCGCCAGGCCGGCCATCACGTCAACGATCCGGGGAAATACATGCCCGCCGACAGGGTCGAGCATTACAAGTCGCGCGATCCCATCCTGTTGGGCCGACAGCATCTGTTGGAGATGGGGGGGATGGCCGAAGCTGAGGTGGATGCCATACAGGCGGGAGTTGAGGCGGAGATGGCGGAGGCGATCGCCTTTGCCAAAGGCAGCCAGGAGCCCTCCTTGGAGGAGTTCCAGCTCGAGGTGGAGGCAAACCGATGACGGCTGCGGTTGCGGGAGAGGAAGGGATCCGGACGCTGATGTACCGGGACGCCCTCAACGAGGCCCTCAAAGAGGAGATGCGTCGCGACCTGACGGTCTTCTGTATGGGGGAGGGGATCGCCGAGCGCGGCGGCTCGTACAAGGTGACGGACGGACTGTTGGAGGAGTTCGGCGGCCAGCGCGTCTTCGACACTCCGATCGCCGAGGCCAGCTTTACCGGCGCCGGCGTCGGCGCCGCCATCACCGGCATGAGGCCGGTGGTGGAAATCCTCTTCATCGACTTTACCATGCTGATCATGGACCAGCTGGTGAATCAGGCCGCCAAATACCGGCTGATGAGCGGGGGCAAGGGGCACGTCCCCCTGGTCCTGCGCACGCAGGGGGGCGTCGGCGAAGGCGTGGCGGCGCAGCACTCCCAGAGCCTGGAGGCGATGTTTTACCACGTGCCGGGTCTGAAAGTAGTCATGCCCTCTACTCCGGTCGATGCCAAAGGCCTGCTCAAGA